>DATHCX010000033.1:0-15265 GCA_035319325.1 Desulfomonilaceae bacterium | reverse complement strand
TGTACGGCCGCACTTCGGGCCGTGCGATGCGGTCCGCGAGATGACGCCACCGCGAAGACACCTTGGAAGAGAACCGAAGAAGTTTGTCGTGCAATTCCGGCAGCTCATCGGAACAATAGTGACGTACGGCTCTTTGCAAGAAGACGTCGTCAGCATAGAAGTCGACGGACTTGAGTATCTCGATGAATTTGTCAAATGAATAAGGGTTGTGTCTATCGGGAAAAGTCATGCGATCACCTCCTCGGGAGTTGAGGGTGGCGTAAGTGGGAAGGCTCACTTCGAGGATATTCTGAACAAGGTTTTGCGTCAAGAACATTGTTCACTCGTCATAGTGCTGCGCATTCGGAATGGTCCGCCAGCCAGGTCTCCCCTTCACTTCGGACGGCCTGCCTTGCTTGCTGCGAGGACAACCTGGCTGACTGCGGACGGAAAGCACCATTTTCAATACGCACCAGTATAGCAATCTTCAAATACTCATTTGAAGGTTGATTACCTGGGCAATCCCGTGTCATGATCCCACATCGCGGGATATCCAATGAGGAAAATGATAGATTCCCAGCGAGCAATGGGCGAAAGGGGCCGCTTTGGGTCGATTTCTCACAAGAACGTGTGTTTGGATACTCGTCTGGATCGTTTCCACCGCAACGGGACTTGCCCGCGCGTCGGGAGTATTCGCACCGCGTGAGTCGGGGCTGTTTGCACAGACATTCATGAACAGCGATTCCACCGCAGGGTCAGGTAAACGGCTCCCCGGGTTTGAGCTCTTTGACGACGCGATGCGTCTCACGAAACAGCACTATGCGGATCCGGTAAATGAGAGGGAAGCCCTGGAGAGGACGCTCGAGCGAATAATTCTGAGCTTGCCTCCTCATTGCGCGGAAGATGTGATCAGTTTTCGGGATTGTTCCCGAAACGCGCAAACGTGTTTCAAGGAAGTGATTTCCCAGATCGCTGCACGATGCAACATCAAGACCGATCGACTCGTGGTCCGGGCAGTGAACATCTTCATGCAGAGCCTTGACGCAAATTCCAGCCTGCTGGACGCGGAGATGCTCAAAGAACTGAAAATAGGCACGTCAGGCCAATTCGGCGGCATCGGAATTGTGGTCAGTCCGAAGGACGGAGATTACATAGTGGTGTCGCCGTTCGAGGGGACGCCGGCATTTAAGGCGGGAATAAAAGCAGGCGATATTGTTGTGGAAATCGATGGCCAGAAACTACATGGCCTTCCTTTGATGGAAGTCCTCAAAATGGTGAGGGGTCAGGCAGGATCTGCCATTTCCATAAAAATTCAAGACGGCAGGACAGGCGAACTTCGTCAGATACGCATGCACAGACAACTCATCAGAATTCCTCCGGTACGGTACGCTATAATTAAACCGGGTATCGCATACGTACGGATCAAGAATTTTCAAGAGAGCGCGCCTCGCGACGTGGAGAACGCGTTGAAGCAAATCGGCGGTACAAGCGGTGGACACCTGAAAGGCCTTATCCTCGACCTGCGCGACAACCCCGGAGGGCTGTTCGATGAGGCTATCGAAGTGGCGGACCTTCTTCTTGCGTCTGGCAGAATCACCTCGGTCATAGGTCGCAACAGCGGACTCAATCGAGAATTCCGAGCAACCGGACGCAACAAATTTCGTATGCCGCCGACCGTCGTACTGATAAATAAGGGGACTGCGAGCGCATCCGAGATCTTGGCTGGGGCGCTCCAGGGTCGTCCCAATTTTCTCGTCATGGGAGAACGATCGTTCGGGAAGGCATCGGTACAGGCAGTTTTTCCCATGCGCAGGGGAATGGCGTTGAGAATCACCACTGCGCATTACTACACGGCTGATGGTCGGGACATAGACGCAAAAGGATTGGTACCGGACGTCCTGGTGGAAGACGCCTCCGACGAGATCCGTGAGAAACTGGATGTGCTCAGGAACGATCAACTGGAAGGCGACCCGTGCATCAGACAAGCCCTCGATTTCTTGATTCAATCAGGGCAGCCGTCCGCCGCGGGCCAGGCTCCTCCCTACTGAACGTGTTGTCGTGAATGTGCTTTGACTAACGAGTCCGCCATAGGGTAAGACGGGTGGACTGCCTTCCGAAAAAATGGTAAGACGAATCATCCTTCGGAGTGGCCGAGACATGGCAGACCATATACAAAAAAAACATAAACTCTGGTGGGATTGTATTTGCGGCCGTAGGGTCAAGCTTTCCGACGAATTGGCTGAAGGCGGAAAACAGTATTGCCCAAAATGTGGAACGCCCGTGGGAGATCCCGCTCTTGTGACCGCGGCGGATACCCAGATGGTCAATATTGAAGAAATGGCCCGCATTGCGCAAGAGGGGATCGAAGTGGGGGTGTCGGGAGAATGGGACACCGCGCAAAACAAAATCGTCGACAGATCCAAGCGGAAGAAGAAGTGACAGAGCCCTCGTCCCCTCGCAAAAAAAGCGCTTATTCGCGTTGCTTATCTGCATACTGATTGTACGTGCTGGAAGCCGGATTGCATCCCCCTTCGTTTACGTAATCATTCACTCTCGCGTGGGAACCATCGTTTCCGTGTCATTGCCAGGAGTGAAACGACGAAGCAATCTCGCGTAGTTGCAGAATAAGGGCTGGAGATTGCTTCGTCGCGTCGCTCCTCGCAATGACACTGATTCGCGTCCGGACCAGGTCGGTGATTTGAAAGCTATATGCGGGACACAACACTAGCGTAAGGCCTCAGTTACGGACGGGAAAAGGCCGTCATTGCGAGCGCAGCGAAGCAATCTCTGCCTTTAAATATCGAGATTGCTTCGTCGTTTCACTCCTCGCAATGACAGAGGTTAGGCACTTCCCCCGAGTAACTGAATGATTACACACTAGCACTTCGTTCTTGACTTCGATTTCGGATTGTGCCATTTAATCGGGCTCCCCAATCGTTTTGTGGATACGAAATATGGTGCTGCAACAGGTTCGGTTGTGGCATGAAGCGGCAAAGATTCAAGTATTTTCTCAGACCGTCGAGAAGAACTCATCTTTGTCCTTGCTTTTATTTCAGTTTTTGAGTATATTTGCCATGCCTTCGTCAGGAAGGCTTGTTTTTTGTTGCTGCATGCAGCAGTTCAAGGAGGTTGGAGCAGTATGAGATTGCCGGCTGGCCACGCTAGAAGGCTGTTTCTTGGATTTACATGCTCAATTATGTTTCTCGTTGCATTTGCTCTGCTCATTGCTCATAATACCGAAGCAGAATCATCAAGTTTCGCAGGATCCGCGGTTGAAGAATACCCCCTCACCATAGGAATACCTACGTCAAACCCCGAAGGAACCATCAATTTCTACAAAAAACTCGGATTCAAGACTACCGAAGGGCTTGCAAGAGGGCTTGACATAGTGTGTATGGAAAAAGAGGGTACTCCGTACAAGCTGGAAATTTGCCACAACAGATTTTCTGAAGCGGGACCGCTGGCTGGCGGTGTTTCGGGTATGAGCTTCCGGGTGAAGAACCTCACCGAATCCATTCAGGATTTGAGGAAAAAGGGACTGAGATTCGTGGAAACTGAGGGCAGGCGTGATGGAGTGACGTACGCTTCCCTGAACGATCCCAACGGCATTAGCATTAAATTGTTCGAGCCGTGATCCTGCCATACGAAGGAAAGGGAGAGAGCTCCCTTTCCTGAATCCCGCCATCTCAACCGGTCGTCTTGTTCTTCATTCTCCGTAATCCCAAAGCTCTTGCCGAATCTTCGAAATGTCGTCCGCATCGGGCGTGAAGGGAAAATTGCGAATATTGGGACCGGGTTTTTCGTTTCCGTAGGGACGGTTGCATGCGACCCTTCCGTCGGGCCCCGGACAACCTGACGTCTCGAATGGCGAGCCGGTGCAGACAATCTCCTGAAGATCCGCACCTGTCAACCCGAATGACCTGATTCTGTCCAAAGCATCAAATTCCAGGGAATCGAACGTGATAAGGTCGCTGTCAATAAGCATTCGCGCCAGCTGTATTCTTCTGTACGCGCCGATCTGCGGAGAAGGGCTGCTTTCCATCATCGAGCCTTTTTCCGGAAAAAAAGAGAACAGATGGGTACACCCGCCCAGAAACCGCGCCCGCCATATTGCCTGCGCCAGTTGTCTCTCCGTTTCACCCAGTCCGCATATCAGATGTACGCCCGCTTTTCCCCGGCCGAACACCTCGATGCTTTCCTCGTATATGTTCCAGTAATGCTCCCATTGATGCGGGCCTCTTACCGATCTGCCCCTGAGGCGCTCGAAGAGTTCGGGAGTTGCGGCGTCTATGGCCACGCCCACCCGGTCTGCTCCCGCATCTTTCATGACCTCCAGGTCCCGTCTCTTCAGGAGCGTCGGCGAAATCAGGAGGGAGACGGACTTATCCGTTTGCGTGGCTACTGCCCGGCAAATGTCCAGCACATCCTGTTTGCAACGGGGATGCGTGATCATGGAAATGCAGACTCGGCCCACATCCTGGGGTCCCTTTGCGATGGCTTCGATCACGTCGTTTGTACGAAACGTCTTCCAGGGAACGCGAATGAATTTCCTGTCCGCAGGGCTTTTGAACTTCTCACCTGCAAGACCGCAGAAGGAACAGTTTGCCTTACATCCTTCCGCATAGGTCAGGAGAAGATTCACGCACCTGAGTCGAGCGTTTCGATAGAACCAGCCGGGGACGAAGCCGAGCGTCATCGCGGCGGCCAGGGAAAGCCTCACATATTCGGGACTCTCTTGAACGGGTTCGGGCGCTGAGTGTAAGGATGAGACTTGCATGACACCTCGCCAGATCTCACGTGGCAGTGAATATCGTTGAAGGACATACCCGGAAGACGATGTGCTGAAGCGATTTCGTATCCATTCAGTTGCGGGTGGGGAAAAGGCTGTCATTGCGAGCGAAGCGAAGCAATCTCTACCCTAAGATATCGAGATTTCTTCGTCGTTTCACTCCTCGCAATGACCCGGAAACGATGGTTCGGTCACGAGACTGAACGATTGCGCGATCTCCGGAATTCCCCATGCCTTATTAACTCGAACCTCTCTCCGGGTCTTCTCCCCGAGAAGAGATTCATTCCCCGAGAATGGCCCCCTGCGCAGCAGAACTGACCTGTGCGGCGTATCGCGCGAGGTATCCGCGGGTCACCGAAGGAGCCGGAGGCTTCCATTCGGCCCTGCGCCTGGCAAACTCCGCCTCGGGGACGTGCAGATCCATTTTCTTACCGGGAATGTCTATGGAGATCTCGTCTCCGTCGCGGACCAACGCTATAGGACCTCCGTGCGCGGCTTCCGGAGACACGTGGCCAATGGCCGCGCCTCGGGTGCCTCCACTGAACCTGCCATCGGTAATCAGCGCCACGGACCTGTCCAGTCCCATGCCTGCAAGCGCGGACGTGGGATTCAGCATTTCGCGCATACCCGGGCCCCCTCGCGGTCCTTCATACCGGATGACCACGATGTCGCCGGGCTTGATTCGTCCCTCCAGTATGGCTTCAACCGCGGTTTCCTCCGAATCGAAAACCGCTGCGGGCCCCGAGTTTTTCAGCATCGCCGGTTCCACGGCAGACTGTTTCACCACTGCGCCTTCGGGCGCGAGGTTTCCCCTGATGATTGCAATCCCACCCACCTGGCTGTGGGGAGCGTCCAGCGGTCGTATGACTTGCGCATTCAGAATTGCTACCGACTGGATATTCTCTCCCAGGGTCTTGCCTGTGACGGTGAGGACCTGCGGATCAGCCAGGCCACCCTCCACCAGCTCTTTGAGGACCGCCTGGATTCCACCTGCAGCATCAAGATCCTCCAGATGATTGGGGCCACCGGGCGATAGAGAACAAATATGAGGCGTTGCCGAACTGATGCGGTCGAACATGTCCAGATCGATCGTTATTTCTGCTTCCCGGGCTATTGCCGGCACGTGCAGAACCGTGTTGGTGGAGCATCCGAGGGCCATGTCCACTGCCAACGCGTTCTTGAAAGCCTCGAAAGTGGCGATCTGCCGGGGACGCACATCCCTGGACACCAGTTCCATGACTTTCATTCCGGCTTTCTTCGCGAGGCGAATCCTCGCTGCCTGTACCGCGGGTATGGTACCGTTTCCGGGCAAGCCGAGGCCCAGTGCTTCAGTCAAGCAGTTCATGGAATTCGCGGTAAACATTCCCGCACAGGAGCCGCACCCCGGACAGGCTTGCTCTTCCAATTGTCCCAGCTCTTCCAGACTCATGTCGTCAGCCTTGACTCGGCCCACCGCTTCGAAAACGGTGATCACGTCAGCTTTCCTTCCCTGGAATCGTCCCGTCATCATGGGACCACCGCTTATAACCACGGAAGGAATATTCAGCCTGAGCGCTGCCATGAGCATGCCAGGAACCACTTTGTCGCAATTGGGAACCAGCACCATGCCGTCGAACGGATGAGCCATCGCCATGATTTCAACGGAATCGGCAATGAGTTCCCGACTCGCGAGGGAGTACTTCATTCCTGCATGCCCCATCGCAAGGCCGTCGCACACGCCGATGGTGGAGAACTCCAAAGGAGTTCCGCCTGCCATTCTGATGCCGGCTTTGATGGCGTCCACGATGAGGTCAAGGTGAATGTGTCCTGGAACCAGCTCGTTAGCGGAATTAGCTATACCGATAAGCGGCCGCGCCATTTCTTCGTCAATGATTCCCATGGCCTTCAGAAGGGCCCTGGAAGGGGCTCTTCCAATGCCGGTTTTCATAACGTCGCTTCTCACATCGATCCTCCACCGGAGACGGGCAGGAACTCCCGGGCTCCTGGCACAATTGGTCGCGGTAACCGAACTTCCGCAAACCGGTATGTTAGGTATTCAAGATTTTCTCGACTCTGGGAGCGTGAATCCTTTCGTATGCGGGAAATTCTCCCAGAAGCGGTCTTGCATAGTTCTTGAAGTCTACCGTCACGTTATTTACGCCCTGAATGAAGGAATCGGACATGGCCTTGGTTTCCTTTGCCACATCCTCCAAAGCCGCCATGGTGTAGTTGACTCCGTAATCTCCAATCCTCTCGATTACGACCGAGCCGTCCACATGGTGCCACGCTGCAATCTGAACGGCACGTTCCCCTACCTCTCTTGCTTCATGTGCATCCACTTCGCTCACGCAGCCGAGGAAGGATCTCTGAAGATACCCGAACGTGTCCGACCGGACTCTCTTGATCTTGAGCTTCTGGCGCACCAAATTTACCAGAGCGTCTCCGAGGCTCGTGGTTCCGGAAAGCTGTATGTTCCCGTGTGCATCTCTCTCGACTTCCTTCTGCAGGCTCGCGATCACGGGCGTGCCCCCGGCATCCTGGATGCCTTCGGATACAGCCACCACTACTCGGCCGTATTGGCCGTATACTCTTTCCACACTTCCCAGGAATTCATCCGAATTGAAGGCTCGTTCAGGAACGTAAATCAGATGCGGCCCGTCATCGTCATATTTTCGAGCGAACACCGAGGCAGCTGTAAGGAAACCTGCATGCCTGCCCATGACCACTCCCACGTACACACCGGGAAGAGACCGGTTGTCCAAATTTACCCCGGAAAATGCCTGAGCTACGAATTTTGCGGCGGAACCGTATCCCGGACAATGGTCCGTGACCCGCAGGTCGTTGTCAATGGTTTTGGGTATGTGCATCACCCTCAGCTCATAGCCTGCTTCTATGGCGAATTTATTTACGATCCTGCATGTTTCGGCTGAGTCGTTGCCGCCGATGTAAAAGAAATAGTGGATACCGTGTGCCTTGCACACGTCGAAAATGCGTTTGCAGAACTCCTCGTCGGGTTTCAATCTCGTGCTGCGTATTCCTGCTCCGGGAGTGCGGGCGACCATTTCCAGATTGTGGCCTGTTGCCTCCGAAAGATTGACAAACTCCTCCGCCACGAGTCCCTCCACCCCGCGAAAAGCACCATAAAATTGGGTAATATGAGGATATTGGCGAGCCTGCAGAACTGCTCCCACCAGCGATTGATTTATCACCGCAGTGGGTCCTCCTCCCATGGCGATAATTGCTTTGCCGGTCAATTTCTCCATCGTAGACTCCTTTTCACCTGTGACTGCCCGGAATCGACTCTTCCGAAAAGCCCATTTTCCCCCTTCGAATGCCTCAATAACCTGTGTGTTACTATATACCGGGCGATCAAGGTAGTGGAAGCACGTTCTTTCGTCAACAGCCGATGTGGAGGGGGTGTGACGACAGTAACAACGATTACCACAAATTTTTTACGGGGCCGGCGGGTCTCTTGCGAGCGGGACTCTCGGCCTTTCGAGCATTTGCTTCCTGTAGCAGTTTTTCAGTCCATTTTTCTATTTTTGCCCGCCATTGAGGATCGGTTTCCAATTCCAGCGCTTTTTCAAAATACTGCATGGCTTCCATGGATCTACCGGCCATCATGCAGGCCACCCCCATGTTACCGAGAGCTTCGACGTTTTTGGGATTCAGCCTGAGAATCCACTGATATTCCTTTATGGCTTCATCATATTTTTGCAAACCAGCGTACGCGAGCCCCCTGCCGAGATGTGTCGACACCGACGAAGGGGATAGCCTCGCGGCCTTGTTGTAATCTTCCAGAGCGGCTTCATGATCCAGGTTGAAGTTATTCGCGTCGGCTCTGCGCAGGTACCCGATGGGATCGTTGGGATTGAGCTCGATATAACGGGTAAAGTCCTTTATCGCTGCGTGAGGGACGCCCGCTCGATCGTATGCGGTTCCTCGCAAGAGATGGGCCTCCGCGTTTGCCGGATCTCTCCGGATGGCAGCGGAAAAGGATCTCACCGCTAGAGCATAACGGCCTTTCTCCATCTGTTCTCGGCCGATCCGTACGTGAGCCTGAGCGGATTGCCCGATCTTGGGTGCGGACGGCTTCTTGGCGTGCTGACCGAAAGCAGGGACATGGCTGGACACCATCAAGAACGCAGACAAACACACTGCCGACAACAGCCATTTCCAAGAACGCCTATATGTAGTTACAATCATACTACCGACCCGGGATCTCCGAATTTCATCAGCAACGTGGATCAATATTCATCCGTTGTCAACTGCAGAACCACCGTGAAACGCTTCTGATTCGCTTCATTCCTATCCGGCCGTGCCTGCATGTTGCAGACCGTTGAAGTTCAGATTCTACAGGCGAAATCCTTTCGCGGCAGGCATTCAGCTACGAGCGGCATACAGCAAACAACTCTCCCGAGCAACCGAAAGATTGCTTCTAGGGCATCATTTTTCTTTTTTTTGCATATAAGCGAGTTTTATATGAGCGGCTTCGCGATTTTGCTTGCATTTCTCTGAAAGTTGGTTTACTCAAAACCAGAAGGCTCTAGGCAGCAAAGCAGGGGATGCTTGCCATGGCTCCCTTGAAGGTTTGGTTTGGATGAAAGCTTTTCCAGTCACCCGCAGGCTTATACTGGATTTTTCTTGACAAGCGGGATGGAAGCGTGCTACGGTGGCTGAAAATTTTGGTCTAACAACTCTTGTATTGGAGTATGCTTCATTTAAGGAGGGTTTAGGATGAAGAAGTCTTTGGTTCTTATGACGGTTATCGTGGCGACGCTAGCCTTCGCGGGTATGGTGTGTGCTCAGAGCTGCCTCCCCCCGGTATGCGATCTGGTTTGTAAGGCACCTGGACTGGAGAAGTTCCAGCCAATTTGGAAACATACGAAGCTCGTGCCTTATCCCGGACCGAAATGCACTCCCTGCGGAATCACGCCGGGTGGGCCCTATGCTAACGTTCCCAGGCTTGCAAATCGTGAATACGTGAAGACCGTGGATGTGATGAAAGACCTTTGCGTAGGCCAGGCCAAAGGCAAAACCAAACTTTGCGGACCGTGCGCACCCACCATCGCATGGAGCGGCAAGTGGAAGACTGCTATGATTTGCGGAAAAGTTGACGTATCAGTAGTCCTCCCGCCTGCATACGCGCTTGAGACTGGTGAATATGATTACGCACCGACTGGCGTGAAGTGTGGCCCCAAGCCGTGCCCCCCGCCTGAGTGCTTCTAATCGAACGCTTTTATATAAGAAACTAAATCCCGGTCGGTGCAGAAAATCCCGACCGGGATTTTTATGTACGCTGTCTCCAGTGAAATAGAGCAACAAATAGAATGCCTTGTGGACTTCTTTCCGCATTTTGCCCCAGCCCCGCGTATAGAGGGATTCTCGAAAGTAATGTCGGTTTTGATTACGCGGAAATGTTGGAAGATTGTCATTGCGAGGGCAAAGCCCGAAGCAATCTCCAACCGACCAAAATCGAGATTGGTTCGTCGCTCCGCTCCTCGCAATGACTTGATTGGACCACCGGCTTGGGGGCCAGAATTATGAGCAAATCCGACACAATTTTCGAGAACCGGTATATTCCGAGGCCACGAAAGGAATCCCTCAGGGTGGCGTCAATCGCGCCTCGGAACCGGATGGGTCTCACGTAGCGCAGAGACGCCATTCGGTGCCATGTTTCGGGCCCGGGATCATCTGGCCTGCAATCCTGTCCCTCGAAGACATTCATGAATCCGGATCCGGCTTCAATTCGTTTCGATGCCGCCGGTACTCGGCCAGAATATCCTGGACCTCCTCACGGCTTGCTCCGGACATTTTGAGTCTGCGCTCCAGTTCTGCGAGGCTCAAAGCCCCGGATTTTGCCTTCCGAACCGCCACGAAATCGTCGAGGTATCGGTGGAGTAATCGCAATGTGGGGATGCTCAGCATGATCGCGCCTGCGGGAAGTTTGCTACGGAAATCGTACCATTATACGGAACAGTATCCACTCAGTCACGGACGGGATAGGGCCGTCATTGCGAGGGAAAAGCCCGAAGCAATCTCGTTCGACAAAGCGAGATTGCTTCGTCACTGCGCTCCTCTCAATGACCTGCTTCAACATTGTACATGCAAAGGCAGGCTTATCAGTCCGACAATTGTCTCGAGAATTACCAAAAAAAGGAGGAGAATGCTTAGCTTCGTTTGCAATGACGCCGGTCGAAGGACCGCATTGACACTCGCTCAACTGAATGGTTATGCTATTGGAATGCCTGCAGAAGGATCAAGCCCGCAATGTCTCGGCTTGCCTTTGGGAACGCCAGTTGGGGATACTACATGAAGAGAGCTTTATTCCCTGTCTTAGCAATCCTCGTCTGTGTCGGGGCGTTCGTCCCGTCCGGGAGTTGGAGGATTGCGGATACTGCTTCGGCCCGGTCTCCGTTCAGGCAGTTTCTGCCTGCGAGCATAGCGCCGATTGACGTGTCCCGCTTGCCGCAGGAGGCACTGCATACCCTTACCGTGATCAAGCGGGGGGGACCGTTCCCGTATCCGAAAGACGGGGTAGTATTCGGGAATCGAGAGGGGAGATTGCCCGCCCGTCATCGCGGCTACTACAGGGAATACACAGTGAAAACTCCCGGGAGCCGCGGCAGGGGCGCCCGCCGAATCATCGCAGGAGCCGGCGGAGACTATTATTACACCGATGACCATTACAACACCTTCAGATCGATCCAGGGGGTGCGTCCGTGACGAATCTGACCGAAATACTCGCAGACTCAACCGCTTGTGGCCTGTACCTTTTGAAAGGCGCGTTGAAAATCCCGGATCTGGAGCGAATCGCCAAGCAACACGGCATGGCCTTTTTCACGTTGCACGGTACCCAGACCGGCAACAAAGAAGAATTCCTAGCTCACGCTTCAGCGGTGCTCGGATTTCCGGACTATTTCGGTATGAATTGGGATGCATTTGCGGATTGCCTGACGGACCTGTCGTGGATGGAAGCGAATCGAATCCTCGTGCTGTATGCTGACTCACAAGTCTTTGCAGAACGATCTCCGCTCTATTTCAAGACCGCGCTGGAAATTTTCCGGGAGTCGTCGGAATTCTGGCGGCAGGAAAAACGAGGATTTCTCGTCTTGCTCCACAGCACCACAGACCTTCACGTACATCTGCCGACGGTGAACCTGGAATAAGAGCTACCTTTCCATGATGGATATCCATTCGGTTATCGCTGGGTAAAGGCTGTCATTGCGAGCGCAACGAAGCCATTACCGCCTTTACGCACGCTTCGTCGTTTCACTCCTCGCAATGACAGAAGTTAGGCGCTTCCCCTGAGTAAATGAATGATTACGCTGATGGAATGTGTGTTGTTGATATTCAATCGCATTCGAATAATGCTAATGCGCTTTCGAGACAGTAAAATTGGGGGGACCCTCTTTAGTAAAGAGTGTCCCGCCCAAACCCCCTCCCAGAAACTTCTATCATGCGCCGGAATCTGTATTTCCTCAGCGGAAATGCAGATTCCGGCGAGTGTTAAAAGTTCTTGAGGTGGGGTTTGGGGAGGAACTTGTTACAAGAAGTTCCTCCCCGATTTCACGTATTTGAAAGCGCATTGTCATCAGAACATCTTCACCACAATGTTGCTGATCACGTTGGCTGCTTCATCCACCCGGTCGGCGCTCCTGTTGAAATGGCGATAGATTTCCCGGTAGCTGAACATCAAACGTTGGTCGTGCCCTGAAAAAAGCTGCTTGAGCGCAGCGAGAAACGTGTCGTTCATCTCGTTTTCTATACGTTTGGCCCTGACTGCGTATTCGACTGCCACGTTGGGATTCTGCTGGAGGTGCTTTATGGCCGAAACGAGCTGCTCAGCGCCTTTCTCGAGCAATTCCGCCATCTGACAGAGAAATTCGTTGCTTTTTACTTCAAACGCTTCCATCTCCTTAACGGTGTTCTGTGCATGGTCCAGCACGTCGTCCACTGCTCGGGATAGTGCAAAGATGTCTTCCCGGTCGATGGGCGTGATGAACGTCTGGTTCAGTTCGTCGATGAGAATGCGCCTGACGTCATCGGCCTCCTGCTCGAGACGCCGGACTTCGTGCGAATCGCCTTCGTCCCCCAGGTATTTGACCAAAGCCTGGCAGCCGGCCAGTGTTTTCTCGGCCTGAGCCAGCAACAGCTCAAAGAAATCAGCCTTCTTCCTCGTTCCGAATATCTTCCACCAGGCCATGCCCGCCTCACTCAATCAATACTGTTTGCCAGGAGCCAATAGATGGCCGCGCCCAGTGCAGCCGATACGGGGACGGTCAGCAGCCACGCATAGGCGATGTGCGCAGCAGCAGTCCACCGAACGCCGCTCAGGCGTCGAGACGCACCCACTCCCATCACTGAAGATGCTACCACTTGCGTAGTGCTCACGGGGCCTCCGATCAACGAAGCCGCAAGAATCACAGAAGTGGCCGTAAGCTGCGAAGCAAACGAATGAACCGGTTCCATACGACAAATGCCATAACCCACCGTCTTCACTATTCGCCAGCCGCCCAGTGAAAGTCCCAGGGCGAGAGCTGCGGCACAGGCTACAATGGCCCATTCGGGGAGATACAAATCGCCGTGCATTTCTCCGCCCCCCGCCGCGAATACCACGGCTACCACGCCCATCGATTTTTGAGCATCATTGGAGCCGTGGCTGGCAGCCAGGAAAAACATGGTGGGCCTCTGAAGAAATTCAAAAATCCGACCAACCCCGCGGTGTGCCCTGCCAAAAAGCGCTCTTATGGTGGCAAAAACGAAGAACCCCATAGCAAGACCGATTGCCGGGCTCACGAGCAGCGGCAGTACAACACCTTTCATAACCTTTTCCACTTCCACTGCTTCCTTGCCCATGGCCACTAATCCCGCGCCGATGAGTCCCCCCACCAGGGCATGGGAGCCGCTGGCAGGCAGACCGATGAACCAGGTAGGCAACTTCCAGGCAATTGCGCCGCCAACACCACTGATGATCAGAATATAGACTTGCCTCGCGGGAGCTTGTTCCAGGAGCTCCGGCTTCAGAATACTACCCGACATCGTATGGGCCACCGCAAGCCCCAGAGTCAGCGGCCCGACAAATTCGGCTATTGTGGCGATGACAACTGCTCGTATCGGATGCATGGACCGGGAACAAATAATCGTTGCTATAACGTTGCCACCATCGTGAAACCCGTTTACAAACGCAAAACACAGTGTGATTCCGATAGAAATGTATAAGAGCAGTTCGTTCAAGCTTCACCAAAAAGGAGATGTCATTGCTATTTCGAGCAGGAATCGTACCATCCCGAAACTCGGTGATGACACTCGTTCAGGCCTGAAGTTCCACACGCGGATCAGCGGTCAGCAACATCACGTACTCTCGTCCCCTCGGCACCGGACGACGCTGTTCCCGATACACGAGCTGCTCGGCCCGTTCCGCGATCAACCGGGATACACACACGACATCATGGGTCGATAACTCTTTCCTTTACACGCTGTAAAGAATCCTGACGGCTCTCTTACCGGCTAGACACCCTGCCTTAGACCAGTGTGCTTTCACATATGTAAAGTAGGGCACTTCTCGTAAGAAGGTCCCCCCAATCTCACTTTTTTGAAAGTGCATTGCTATTGTCACTGCATCCTTCGCAGTCGTACTTCGATCCCCGGCTCGTTTTTCATCAGCCGTGAGAGTTTGGAGAGGTCCGTGTTGCCGGTATGGTACGGATACAGAATTTTAGGCTTGAAGGACTTCGCCGCGTCTGCCACCATGTCGGGTGTCATGGTGTATGGAAGATTCATGGGAAGGAACGCGACGTCTATCCCCTTCAAAGCCTTCATTTCAGGGGTGTTTTCCGTATCCCCTGCAACGTAGATCTTCTTGTCTCCAAAAGTGATGACGTACCCGTTCCCGGAACCTTTGGGATGAAACGGTTGCCCTGTGTCACGCATGTGCACCAGGTTGTACGCGGGAACCGCCTCTATCTTCAGTCCGGCTATATTCTTTGTCTCGCCGTTGTGCATGACGGTCCCTTTTTTCAATTTTTGAGCGCAAATCTCTGTCAGCACGATGGTGGTATTACCTGTCGTTATTTTTGACAATGCAGCCTGATCCAGATGGTCCGAGTGTTCATGTGTAATAAGAATCACGTCCGCTTTCGGAAACTTGGTGTAATCGGCCACTTTTCCGTAGGGATCCACATGAATAACTTTTCCGCCGTACTGGAACATCAGCGTTCCGTGGCCGATGAACGTTATACTCAGATCTCCTTGAGATGTGGGGATCACGTCTGTTTCGAGGGATTCCTTTCCCTGGGAAGTCAGTACGGTCACTGCGGCGAACAGCACGGCTACGATCACCAGTCGGGTCATAATTCACCTCCGTTTTCCTGAAAATTGCGCAGGAGAGCGCGCGTTCTACAGTGCTGCGCATTAGGAATGCGGCTATCAGCCGGGGGGCCCCTTCGCTTCGGACGGACTGCCTTAATTGCGCTGCGAGGACAATCTGGCTGACTGCGGACGGAAAGCACCATTTTC
>DATHCX010000032.1:0-5555 GCA_035319325.1 Desulfomonilaceae bacterium | reverse complement strand
GGGAGCTCCCCCTGCCCTTACCCCCGGTGGCAAGCTTGTCAGCAACGTCGAGAAGTACACCGTTACTTCCCCCGGCTGCAGCCCTTGCGTAGTTGGTCCTATGAAATACGAAATGGTCAAGAAACAGGCCGTGAAATAAGACGATTACTTCTGAAAGAGGAAGTCGAAAAGAGACCGGGGTTTCGCCCCGGTCTCTTTTTATTTACAATGCAGGAAATCGGCGAGTGTTAAAAGTTCTTGAGGTGGGGTTCGGGGAGGAACGTCTTACAAGAAGTTCCTCCCCGATTTCACATCCTTGAATCCGACATTGCCCGGTGGGGAATTCGGCCAGGAGGTTTTTTCCGTTGTCAGCTCCCACATATGTGCTCATTCTGGATTTCGGTTCTCAATACACCCAACTCATAGCCCGAAGAATCAGAGAAGCGGGGGTCTACTGCGAGATTCATCCGTTCAACCGGGGGATGGATGTTGCCGAGCAAAGAAAGCCGGCTGCGGTAGTCCTTTCCGGGGGGCCCGCCAGCATTTACGATCCGGATTCGCCCCAACTGGACAAGCGCATTCTCGATTTACGCATTCCTACCTTAGGAATCTGTTACGGACTCCAGGCCATAGCACACACGCTGGGGGGCACGGTTCAGCCTGCTCAAGACAGAGAGTACGGCCGCGCAAACCTCTCTTTCGTGGCGAAGGATTCGGCATTACTCGAGGGAATATCTGAAGGTGCGCAGGTGTGGATGAGCCATGGCGACAAAGTTATTCAGCTCCCGGAAGGGTTCAGCGTTTCGTCCAGCACCCCGGACACCGTATTCGCGTCCTTTGAACATCGTGTTCGCGCTATTTACGGCGTCCAATTTCATCCCGAAGTGGTGCATACCCCGGATGGAGGGATCATAATTCGCAATTTTCTGTATCAGATTGCGGGTCTCAAATCCGACTGGAACATGGCTTCCTTTATAGAAAACGAATCCGCCCGGGTACGGGAACGAATCGGGAATTCTCACGTGGTGGCTGCCCTTTCAGGAGGCGTAGATTCTTCGGTGATGGTGACGCTGTTGCATAGGGCCATAGGGGACCGGCTTCATCCGATTTTCGTAAATAACGGTCTTTTGAGAAAGAACGAGGCGGACGAGGTTCTGAGCACTTTTCGGAACCTGGGAATCAGGCTGGATTATGTGGACGCTTCCGAGCGATTTCTCTCGAAACTCGCGGATGTGGAGGACCCGGAACGGAAAAGAAAGATCATAGGCGAAGAATTCATCCGGGTATTCGAAGAAGAAGCGGCCCGTTTCCCGGATGTGAGATATCTCGCACAGGGTACTCTCTACCCGGACGTCATAGAGAGCGTTTCCTTCAAAGGGGGGCCGTCGGCCACCATCAAGAGCCACCATAACGTGGGGGGCCTGCCTGAAAGGATGCACCTGGAATTAATCGAGCCCCTGCGAGAGCTTTTCAAGGACGAAGTGAGGGAATTGGGGGCTGAACTTGGGATTCCCGATTCAATTATTTGGAGGCATCCGTTTCCCGGACCGGGACTGGCAGTACGAATTCTCGGGGAGGTTTCCCCGGACCGGGTAGCTTTACTGCAGGAAGCGGACTCCATCGCGATGGAAGAAATCAGAAATGCTGGCTTGTATCGGGCCATATGGCAGGCCTTCGTGGTCCTGCTGCCCATTCGGTCCGTGGGCGTCATGGGCGACGAGCGTACATACGAGCATGTGGCCGCACTGCGGGCGGTAGAAGCTACCGATGGAATGACCGCGGACTGGTTTCCCATTCCCCATCAGGTATTGGCCGCAATCTCCAACAGGATAATAAACGAAGTGAGAGGGATTAACCGGGTGGTTTACGACATATCTTCCAAGCCGCCCAGCACTATCGAATGGGAATGACACGCAGTAATTTGCCGGGCTGTCGAACGAAAAATCCCACAAAATTTCTTGGTTTGAATAAACATCATGAACCGCGCAGCCAACGTTCGATATACATTTTCAGTTTTTTCATTTTTTCCGTCGGCATGTCATCAATGATTCTTTTGATTTCACCGTATCTCGGATCCTCCCGGAGAGGGCGGTAGGGTTGCCTTCGCGTCTTACTTGCTGACGAATCAAGAGTTCGCATTTTTCTTCTCCCGATCACAAAATTCGATCGACTCCCTTGATATGCGTCCGCTTCATAGACCAGTTGAGGGTGGTTGTCAATGGGAAAACCGCTGCCGGAAACGGACGGCTCACACGGATTCCCTTTTTTGCGGCCAACTCGATTCTGGGCACAGGCTGTGGGGCACTCCTTCGCTGCGGACGACGCAGAGCCGTCTCATCACTTCGCTCAGGAGAGCCCCCAGCCCTGCAATCTCATAAATCTTGTGGCGAATGCGTATAATACCAATGCGCTTTCAAAAGAGTAACATTGAAGGGCTGGTTCACGGCCTGTCCTGCCGGATCTCCTCCGCTACGAACGGAGCGGCCTGACTTCGCTTCGGAGACCCGCCAGGACAGGCTTCATCCATCGTCACTTTTCTGATAGCGCATTGGTATAACGGCTTGTCGCGCGCACCGGGGTCTCTCCTGCGCCGCGGCACGCTGGAGGTATCGTCGATCCGACGGGAATGCACCCTCGCAACAAGCACCGTTTTGTCATCACAGCAGCAAACGGATACTTTAAATAGTTGACCTAAGTTTTTTATTTGACGATATATATCAGATCTGATAATGAGCACCCAGAACATAATTCGGGGTTATGCATGTTTCCCAAACTAAGAAGAAAATCCTCCGACACGGTTAAACTACCCAATCAAACGCTTCTCTACGGAATCGTCCTGGCTGTGCTGGGAAGTTTCGTATGCCTGGGATCGTTAACGCGGCTTTACGAATTGCGGGAATATTTTCCCTTGAGGCTTCCGGACCAGGTCAACGAATTCATCCTCAGCTATATTCCTTTCATTCTCGGCACGTTCGTCACGACGGTGGCTGCATTGGCGGGATTGATCCTTGGCATCAATTGGACTCTGGGGGGATTCAGGCATGTTTCGCGCCTCAGATTGCCGTTTTCCAGGCCTGGAGACTACTACCGGTCCGAGAGCGTATCATTCGGTTTGAGGGAAGGGCGGCTTCGCTCATACGAACATGCTCCGTCGGTGGTCTTTTACATTTTGGGCAAGATCTGGTCCAACGCTGCATACATATCCGAGATACCGGGCCGCATTGTGCGCTGGAACGTCCGGTTTGTGTGGAAGGCGCTTGCCATTGGAATTGTTATTCATTTCTTCTTCAAGGCGCTCGATTTGGTTCCGCCGTATCTGGCAAGTCTCGGATTGGGAGCGGGTTATGTCATACCCTCCCCGATTCCTTTTTATAACCTCCTGGCTGTGGTGTGCGGACTAAAATTGCTGATCGCTTTCAGCCTCATACCCCTGAAAAAACCCGGTGCTGCTCGGGAAATGGATTCCATGATCGTGGAGGGCAGGGGCCATCCGTCCGTGTTCTTTGCTGTACTGGAGGAAGGGTCCAAGATTTTTGGGCGTAAGGGTTTTTCCAACAGGATTTCACGATCCAAGCCTCTGGTGTGCCCGGATGGAGAGACGCTCATCGGAACGCTCATCGAGAGCTTTCCCGAACATGTCCGAACCTCGTCGAGGCTGGCCGCGCATTTGAACCTGTTCCTGGGATCCACGATGATTCTCATAGGATTCCTTCAGCTCATTTTGATGCAGTACCCAAGTTTCTCAGTGGGTTACGAAGATTTTTTCAGGCTGTACATTCTGAGCATTGCTGTGGATATCCTGCTGAACATCTCAATCATTCTCATGGGGAAGAATTTCCTGGATCAGGCAAGATCCCTGATGGCGGTCTACAGGTTCAGATCAAGTCTGGTGTACGTGGAAGCCAAAGGAGATTTCGAGCGCAAACTTCACCCCGAACTGGGCGAAATCGTTTCAGCCGACCGCGTGTTCAATCCATTGAATCAGTGCGCGTTCAACGTGAGGTATTTTTCCGCTGAAGCGATTTCCGAGGCCATAACTCCTGAAGGTGCCCGCGAAATGGTGGGCCTGGAAACCTCGGCACGGCTAGCCAAGGATGTAGGCCGGTTGAAATTCCTGCCCTTCCAGATCGACTTCGTGGAACGATACCCATCCTCATGGAAGCCGGAAGAAGATCCAGATGACCCGGAGGACCAGGTGGTTACTGGCGAGCCTACTGTTGCGCTCTGTGAAGATTCGCAAACGACAGCGGTCGTTACCCAGGGAAACTGCACATGATCTTCAATGGAATACTATGTCTGTCCCTTGGGACCGTAATGACGGTCGCACCCCCCGATGCGTTCGCCTGTAAACCGGCCCTGTCCATGCCGCGCCACATAACGCTTTCAAAGGAGAATCAGGCCCGGTTTCAAGCGTATTTGAGAGCCCGAGAGAGAGAAAAAATCACGCAAATGGTCTGTTCAACAGGGGGCAAGCCCGAACATGCGCAGAGCCTGGTCACTGCAGCCCGGGAGTTTGAGATTGACCCCGTGCTACTGGCTGCAGTTACGTTCGTTGAGTCCGGTTTCAGGCCCAGGGCAGCTTCCAGCAAGGGCGCCCGGGGAATGATGCAGCTTCGGCCAGTGGTGCTGGAGGTGCTCGGAGTCACCGATCCGTGGGATCCCCACGAGAACATAATGGCTGGGGCTGCGTATCTGAAGACATGCTTCGAACGATACGCGGCCCATCACAACTCCACGTACCTGGCGCTCGCTGCATACAACATAGGTCCCGGCCCCGTGGAGAAACTTGCGCGTTCGGACGCTGCCGAGCGATTTGTACGAAAAGTGTTGCAGGCGTACAACAAGTGGACGAGTGTACCTATCCCCGTAAATAGAGAGTGTGCCGGGACACGATGAACGAAAGATCCACGGCCGAAGAGATGGGAAAACTTGAAATCAAACGTGAAACCGCCCCACGGCACAGGTGCAGAGTGCAGTTCAGTTTCCCCTTCGGATAAGAACATTGAAAACCAGATCTTGACCGGGAAAGTTAAACTGATATGATGGAGCGGAGTCTACATGGTTTTCTCGGTTGACAAACAACCTGTTTGGAGTGATACAGCCGGATCAGGCTCAGTTCGAGCGGCAGCAAGTCTTCCGCCCGGATGCTGAATTTCAGTAACATCAGACGATCCGGTTGAAAATCATACGGATAATGAGCCCTTTACAGTGAAACGCATTGGCCCGTCTCACTCTTTGATGGATCGGCGACTTTGACCCGCCGCATGAGGTGAGCAGATGAGATCTTCCTACCTGAGAATCATAGTCGCCCTAACGGGTATTCTCATTCTTGGACTTATGGTCGTGTCCCATGCAGACAATTACCTGGTGATCAAGAAGAAGGGTGGACCCCCTCAGAAGATTCCCTTGAATTTCTCGCCCGAGGAGATCGAATCTTTTCAGGTGGAATCGAGTCCCGGTGCAAAGGCGCCGGCCGAAGTCGAATCTCCTGACGCTGCTCAAGAACCAGGCGCTCGACAACCCGGGGCTGCACCGATGATCTTGAAGAAGGGCCCCGGAACTGCACAGCAGCCATC
>DATHCX010000031.1:0-7781 GCA_035319325.1 Desulfomonilaceae bacterium | reverse complement strand
GTTTTCTTAGATCAGGTCGCACATTTTTGTCGGAGCAGATTGCTTCGCTTCGCTCGCAATGACACTGCTCGGGTCTGTCGTTGCGAGGAGCGCAGCGACCAAGCAATCTCTCTTGGTCATGAAATCCGGCGCCAAACTTACGAACGGCACTACTAAGGAGTCCCCCCAATCTCACTTTTCTGAAAGCGCATCGGTATACGAGAACACGCCGAGACGGTCTTGCCCCGGGAAGACAGCAACGGAGGCCGGATGGACTCGGGAACGAAAAGGACGCATCACATGGCCGTTGATCGGGTAATTACCGGTTGCTCCGTCCAGGGAGACACCGACACGGATCGGACGCTCCGTCCGCACAACCTGACGGACTACATCGGGCAGGAACGCATCAAAGAAAATGTCGCGATATTCATCGAGGCAGCGTCCAAACGGCGAGAGGCCCTGGATCATATTCTCTTTCACGGCCCGCCGGGACTGGGCAAGACTACGCTGGCTCATATCATTTCACGGGAAATGGGCGTCCAGATAAAGACCACTTCCGGTCCGGTCATCGAAAAACCCGGCGATTTGGCCGCGATTCTCACGAACCTGGAAAGCAGGGACGTGCTGTTCATAGACGAGATACACAGGCTATCTCCGGTAGTGGAGGAAATCCTGTATCCGGCGATGGAGGATTTCAAGCTCGACCTGGTCATAGGCCAGGGGCCGAGCGCACGAACCATAAAATTGGATCTGGCCCCGTTCACGCTCATAGGAGCGACAACCCGGAGCGGTTTGTTGACGAATCCGCTGCGGGACAGATTCGGCATCATTTTTCACCTGGATTTTTATTCCGTTGACGAACTGAAACGAATCGTGAAGAGATCCGCATCTATCCTGAACGTGGACATAGATGAAGACGGCGCCGCTGAAATAGCTAGCCGATCGAGGGCCACCCCGAGAGTGGCAAATCGCTTGACCAGACGAGTGAGGGATTACGCCCAGGTGAGAAGCACGGGGAAAATCGATCTCGGAACAGCGATAAAGGCGCTGGAAATGCTCGATGTGGACGCTTCCGGACTCGATGACATGGACCGCAAGTTCCTGACCACCATCATGGACAAATTTGACGGCGGACCTGTGGGAATAGAAACCCTGGCTGCGTCGGTGGGCGAAGAACGAGACACTCTTGAGGACGTGTACGAGCCGTACCTGGTGAAAGAAGGATTCGTGGATCGCACTCCTCGCGGTCGAGTGGCCACGAGAAAAACGTATGAACATTTCAAGAGACTCCGGAATTCCCAGTGCCAGACTATTCTGTTTGACGAGGACCGATGAATTCGCTTTCTTGCCGGTAACTCGGCCGTCTCGCGGGATTGCGGCGCGCCATCACCTGGTGGGGTCGCACGCTGCGGGCCGTTGGTGGCCTTGGTCGTCTGTTTGAACGAGAAGGGCCTCGGGTTCCGGGAAACGCCAAAACGAAGTGGACGAGCACAACAGTGGTGGGTCGTATCAAAGTACTCGATGAAGGAGTCATCAACCGGATTGCCGCCGGAGAAGTGGTGGAACGACCGGTTTCAGTCGTGAAAGAACTCCTGGAAAACTCCATCGACGCGGAGGCATCCGTCATCGTTGTGGACATTGAGAGCGGGGGCAGAAAACTCATTCGCGTCCGGGACAACGGAACGGGCATGAGCCGGGATGATGCATTCCTGGCTCTGGAAAGGCATGCTACGTCCAAACTCGAATCTGAGCGGGATCTGGTTTCCGTGGCGACCATGGGGTTTCGGGGAGAAGCCCTGGCGAGCATAGCGTCGGTGTCCAAGCTCCGGCTCGTGACAAAAGACGATTCTGACGCCGCTGGAACCGAAATCGTCGTCGAAGGCGGAGTTCTTCGCAAATCCACACAATTGGGTTCCGGAAGAGGAACCATGATAGAAGTGCGCAATCTCTTTTACAACGTTCCCGTCCGCCGGAAGTTTTTGAAAGGCCCAGGCGTGGAAGCCGATCACATCCGGGAACTTCTCGTAAAATTTGCCCTTGCGTTTCCGGCCATAGGATTCAAGTTTTCCGAGGACGGCAAGTCCAAAATGGATGCTCCGGCTGTACGATCCACCTTTGAACGCATTCACACCCTGTATTCGAAGGATGTTCGAGAGAGTCTCGTGCCTGTGGACTGCGCACGGGAAAACGCCCAGTTGACCGGATACGTGGCGCGGCCGCCTTACGCACGATCCAATATGCGGTCTGTCCTTACCTTCGTAAACGGACGATCGGTACGAGATCGCTTGATAAATGCCTCGGTCAACCGGGCTTTTTCCAACCTCATGGAGCGCGGGCGATATCCGCTGGCCATGTTATTTCTTGCATTGCCGCCCGAGGAAGTCGACGTAAACGTACATCCTCAAAAAGCGGAAGTTCGTTTCGTAAACCCCAGGCACATCTCGGATCTGATTCTGGACGGTATTCATGAAGCGTTGATGGGTGCGCCGTTCAGACAGCCCGCAGGCCCTCAGCTGCCGATGTACCCGCGTCCCGTGCACAGTCCCGTGTCGCAGCACCTTCGGGAGAACAGGGAAAGTTCGGAACCTGCACCTTCAACGTGTGGAGCTCCTGTGATGGCGCAAGCCCCGCCTGTGGATGTTTCGCCCTCATGTCAGCCGCTCATCGAATCTCAAGGCCGGTTCTCGTCGCTGGGCATACTCGGCCGTCTGCCGAACTCATTCCTTGTCCTGTACAGCGAGGACGAACTGGTTGTCATGGATCATCACGCTGCACACGAACGCCTCTTGTTCGATCGACTCTTGAAGATTGAGCGACAGGGAGGCACATCAGACTCGCAAGGACTTTTGATCCCCAAGGTCCTCCAGTATTCGGCCGTGGAATCCAGAGCTCTCGCGGCGCACTTGAAATTGCTGGAACAGGCGGGCTTCGTTGTGGAGGAATTTGGGGAAAAAGACTTTGTAGTTAAGAGCGTGCCCGAATGGTTTGGTAGTACAGATCTGGAAGGATTTTTCGGTGAGTTGGTTGAAGCGATGCTGGATACGGGCATCAAGGGCGATCCGGACCGCCTCAAGGAAGAACTTTTGAAACGTATGGCATGCACGTCTGCAGTGAAGGAAACGAGCACCATGCACCAGGAAGAAATACGCTCCTTGTTGAGAGAATTGGATCATACTGCGGCAGTGGAGGTCTGTCCCCACGGAAGGCCGTTTACCGTACGAATTCCCTTTAACGAAATACGGAAGAAAATGAGCCGGAAATAAGCTTGATACCATTTTGCTTTAGCGGCCTTTTCCTTCATACGTTCGCACTCATTCTAAACCTTTTGGGAAATACAGCCGCCAGACTTGCGAATATTCCGTCTCGGTCATTTGATAATCCAGGTAGAAATCGTATCTTATTGGGAAGTCTCGGAGAACGTCTGTTTCGGAAGCTTCGTAACCCGCCCTTTCAAGACAGAACCCGATGGATTGGTGATAGGGATATGCGAAATCCAGGGCCTTTAACGTCTCTGCCAGCTTACTGATCGACACTATCCCCTTAGCTTTCGTGTAAGCGGCCAAGACATTTGAAATTCCGCCCGAATAAACCGGCCTTACAGTAATATCTATGAGAGTCCTCTCCATGTCTGTAATTCGTATCATCGAGTCGTCTGGCCCCTCGGACTCGATGATTCCCAGGTCTCCGCGCCCCATACTGTTCAAAAGCAGAACCTCCTTGCCACGAAATGCGGCAGAATTTTTGGAAATTCTAACCGATCCCCGAAAGGCTCTGTCAATTAGACCCTGGTCCAGAGAAGAGTTCTTGCGAAGTTTCCTTTCCTGCGGAACATTCAAGTAGACCTTATCAGGTATTTTGTCACTCAGTTTATGCAGGAACAGGGCTGTGTGGTGCGAGAGATAGGAATTAGGAATTAGTGACAAGAGGAAGTCGAATGTAGGGACCTCCCCGAAGGTAAACTTGGTATAGTTTCTTGAAGGGAATGAGCAGGTCTCTAATCGAAAACCGAGTTCCTCAATCAGAAAGGTGTTGAATCTGGAGAAAGTCATTGACGGTGAAAGGCCCCATTCCTTTCTATTGGAAGCCAAGATTTCGCCAAGTTCCGCTCGTGAAAAAACTTGTGCATCCTGAGATTCGAAAAAATCAGCAATCTCGAATTTGGCTCTTTGTAAGGCAGACTGTCGTGGCATGACTTCTCCCTTGAGTCTGTAGTATATATACTACAGACTCAATCACCGCGTCAAGAGGGAAAAAGAATTATTGTTCCATGTAGTATATATACTACATGGAACATTGATGACACTGTTCATCCGAAGTCCTAAGATTATTACGACTATCAATGAATGATGTCAGCACAGCGGTGAATTATGGATACGCTCTCCTTTTTGCTAGACAATGTAATCATGAAGCTATAGCTCTGAAGTATATATACTTCAGAGCTACGATTTCAAAACACGATGAACAGAATCTAGCTTTCATGTAGTATATATACTACATGAAAGCCCATTGACACCATGCACCTGAAGTCCTAAGATTATTAAAACTATCGATGAATGATGTCAGCTTAGCGGTAATTTATGGACACGCGCCTCTTTTTCTCTAAACACCAAGTTTTTACATACGACGAGTTTGCCGAATTCCTGAGGTCTCGCGGACGTACAAATGTCAAGACTCGGAAGGCTCTCATTGAATACCACGTCAAGGCGGGCAACATAGTTAGAATCCGCAAAGGACTCTACTTGTCCGTGCCCTCTGGTATTGAGCCAGCAAGGGCTCCAGTGGACGGCTACATATTGGCGTCGAGAATGGCGGACGACGCGGTATTGGCATATCACACAGCCCTTGAGTTCCATGGCAAGGCACACTCAGTACATGAGCGCTTCCTTTACTTGACTACGCATCGAGCGAAGATTGGTCCGATAGATTTTCGAGGAAACAATTTCCAAGGGGTCCTCTTTCCAAAAAGTCTCCGAGATAAGGGGCAAGAATTCTTTGGAGTCCAGAACGCAGATAGGGGGGGAATGTGGGTAAGAATTACCTCCCTAGAGCGTACCATGGTAGACGTTTTAGATCGCCCGGCGCTTGGTGGCGGATGGGAGGAAATCTGGAGGTCCTTGGAGTCCGTCGAATTCTTCGACATAGATGAAGTAGTGGACTATGCGTTATTGTTAGAGAATTCAACGACTGTAGCCAAAGTAGGCTTTTATTTGGAAAAACACCGTCAGGAATTGATGGTCGAAGAGAAACACTTACGGCGGTTGCGTAAGCACCGGCCCAAAAAGCGAACCTATATGATCCGGGATAGTGCAGAGAGGAAGCGCTCGAAAACCCGATTGATTAGAAAATGGAATCTGGTGGTACCGGAAGACATTCTGGAAAAGGCATGGGAGGAGACTTCGTGATCGTCTCCAAACAGACTCTATTGGATGAAGCCGCTGCCGCTGGGTTCCGAGCGGAAATACTGGAAAAGGTCTTCTATTTGTTAGCGTTATTGACTGGAATCAGCAAGCATCCTTTTCTGAAGGAAAGAGTCGTGCTGACAGGAGGAACTGCCCTGAATCTGTTCATGTTTGATCTGCCTCGACTGTCCGTAGATATCGATCTGAATTATATAGGGTCTGTAGATCCTGACAAAATGAAGGCCGAACGGCCTCGTCTGCTTAAAGCCATAGCGGCGGTTTGTAAGAGAGAGGGATTGGCCATAGATCATGTAAAAGATGATAGACATGCAGCTACTAAGTTTCTCTTACGTTACACAAGCCCACTTGGCCGAGGCGGTAACTTGAAGATCGATCTATTGTACATGTATCGCATTGCTCTTTGGCCCATAACCAAAAGGAAGTCTGTTCAGATAGGAACTCAATCGCAAATCGACTTCCCAGTCCAGGACATTCATGAGCTTGCAGGAGGGAAATTAAAAGCACTTCTGTCTCGCAAAGCCAGCCGGGACCTGTTTGATGCTCATCTTTTGTTCAACGAAGGCGATTTGGAACAAGACAAGTTGAGATTGGCATTTGTCGTCTACGGGGCTATGGCCATGAGCGACAAAGATTGGCGGGAAATCAAAACCACTGATGTTGATTTCACCAAAGAGGACTTGGATGACCAACTTATTCCCGTCTTGCGTCGTAAGAACCTAAAGGATCTGGGGGATCGTGAGGAATGGGCCCGCAAGCTGGTCAATGAGACGCGTGAATCTCTAAATCGATTACTTCCCCTCACTTCGCCTGAAAAAGAATTCTTGGATCGGCTTTTCGATCACGGGGAAATAGAACCACGAATCCTTACACAGGACGAGGAGATGGTGGAGCGGATTAGTCAACATCCAAACCTGAAATGGCAAGCTCAGAAGGTAGAGAAGTATAAGCTGAAAAAGTGATCCAAGAAAATGGAGTCTCTCCTTCCGTTGCCAGATTATTTACGTACCATAATGCCCTTTTAAGTACGTAAGATTGGGGGGACCCTCTTTGTAAAGAGTGTCCCCCCAATCCCCCTCCCAGAAACTTCTATCATGCGCCGGAAGCTGCATTTCCTCTGCGGAAATGCAGCTTCCGGCGAGTGTTAAAAGTTCTTGAGGTGGGGTTCGGGGAGGAACTTCTTACAAGAAGTGCCTCCCCGATTTCACGTATTTGAAAGCGAACCGGTATCAGGCAACGAGTTCTTCCTTTCTCAGGACTTCCCCTCGGGTACTGATGACGATGCGTTCCAGAGGAATACTTTTCCCCGCAAGTTCCATCCCTCTTTTCACTATCACGGGAAGGCCGGAACAGCACGGCACTTCCATGACGAGGACGGTGACGCTTTTGACGGCAGCAGCGCTGAAGATCTGGGCGAATTTCTCCGCATACGCCTGAGCGTCGTCAAACTTGGGGCATCCCATGAGGACCGTTTTTCCGGCCAGAAAATCTCTGTGGAAGTTCGGATACGCCACCGGCGTGCAGTCGGCAGCCACGAGGAGGTCGGCATTTTTGAGAAAGGGCGCTGTCGGAGGAACGAGCCTGATCTGAATCGGCCAGTGCGTGAGCGCCGAAGTGTCGCTTCCCTGGGACACCGGCTGATTGGCGGATTGGCACGCAGTCCGCTCAAAACTCTGGATGTGGGCCGACGGACACCCGCATGCCATCGCCTGCGGGGGAGCATCGAGCTCTTTTTTATCTTTCAGGTGATGCTCCACAGCCTCTTCGTCGAAATCTTCCGCCTCTCTTGCCACAACCTGCAGAGCTCCCGTGGGACACTCGCCGAGACACGCGCCAAGGCCGTCGCAGTATTTTTCCGCGACCAGTTTGACTTTACCATCCACGAGTTCCAGCGCGCCTTCGGCACACGAGATGATGCACTGGCCGCAGCCGTCACATTTTTCCTCATCTATTTCTATGATATTGCGTTTGATTTTCATCTCTGTTCTCCGATCTTCGGTCTTGAAAAATAGTCCTGAAAGGAAAAACTGATGGCTGAATCAGCCGGCTGCTTTTCCGTTCTCGCCGAGCAGTACACTGCGAGCCAGCTCTCGGCCGCTTTGGGTAAGAAAACCAGTTTCGATGACGTCTTTCAGATGACCGGACACGATAGACTCTTTTTTCTGCTTTTCTTCGAGGTTCACTATCAGGTCAGCGTCGTAGACCACTTTAAAGTTGGCGGTTTCTTCATCCCTGGGATGGTGGTGGTGGCCTATGATGTCGCAGACTTCGGCAATAAGCTCTTCGGCTGCATCCAGTTTCTCCAAAATCACCCTCGCCACCCCAGGACCTTCCTGCTCCTGATGAACGGCATCCGTGCTCTGATATTTGAGTTCGGCCTGTTTG
>DATHCX010000030.1:0-6207 GCA_035319325.1 Desulfomonilaceae bacterium | reverse complement strand
CGCTGGAAACAGCCTCGGCGAGAAAGGTCTTGCCGTTGTACACGGACATGAGAACAGTGATCTTCGGGGCAATCATCTCTGAAATGTCAATCCTGAATGCTTTGCACGTCGGAAACGGCCTCTGCCCAGATTTCTCCCCATCGCACTTCCTGATGGGTGATTCTGACTCCGGATTCCTCCATCTCCACCGCAAAGCTTTCCAGGGTATATTCCGTGTAATGCGTCGGATCGAGTCGGTAGTCCAGTCCCAATTCTTTTTTCAAAGGAACCCGCCAGTCCCTTTCGAAAACAGGCACGCGGAGAAGCAACCTGGAAGGCCGTGTGACTTTGATCAGATTCCTGAGAAACGCCGGCCTATTTTCTATGTGTTCCAGAACGTTCGAGAGCACGATCGTGTCGAAGGGGCCGTTGGGCGCCTGTTCGCATGCGTCGGCCACCCGATAGACGACGTTCGGGTGAGCGTGCTTCGCACATGCTATTGAGATATTCTCGGGATTCAAATCGATACCCACTACATGAGCCCCGCTTTTTGCCGCAATATCGTACGCGAGTGCTCCCAGACCACATCCGATGTCAAGGACGCGCTCGCCGCTTCCGATGCGGAGGGTAAAAAAATCGTGGTATCGTGTATGGCGATGCTTGGTATGGAGCCCGCCATCATAAGCCACAGAAAGAGTTCCCTGGATCTGATACAGGAGAGAATCCAGCTCGAATAACAGTCGGAGCGCCCGGGACGCGGGCACGGATTCCGCCCTGGTCTTGGCTGCGTCATAGAGGAAATCCGTCAATTCGACATCGGACATCCTGGGCAGCGCAGCACGCAGAAACGAGCGAGCGAGACGTTTCAACAGCGAAGATCCCATGGTTGGTCCGCTACTTTCCGAAGCAGCTCCATCTCGATTGCTGCGATCTTATCAAGTGAATAATGGTCCAGCACGAATTTTCGTGCGTTTCTCCCCAACGTGAACCGCAAATCCGGCCGAGAAAGAAGCTCCCGAATTCCGAGACGCAGTGCTGCGGGATCAGGTCCGCAGAGCAAACCGTTATCTCCGTGCCGGATCAATTCCCGTATTCCGGAGGAATCGGCCCCCAGGACCGGAGTTCCGCACGCCATCGCCTCCAGGAGCGCTTTCGGGTGCCCCTCATAAAGGGACGGCAAGACAAATGCGGTTGCCTCATTCATATAGTGCGGCAGCTGTGCGTTCGGGACGTTGCCCTCCCAGGTGACTCGGCCGTCCAGGGCCCCGAAGCGGGTCTGGAGCTCGGAACGCAGCCGTCCCTCACCAATGAGGATAAGGTTTACCTGGAGAGGCAGAATTGCCTCAAGAAGCGATTGGAGATTCTTTTCGGGTGAGATTCGGCCCACGAACAGCAAAGTTTTTTCGTCTCGTGTCGAAATACCAGGTCTGAAGACGTCCGTATCCACATAGTTGGGAACCACGGCTACGCGCGGGGAAACGGCAGGGATCCTGGTGGCGATGTCTCTTTGCATGGCCTCAGTGGTTACCATGACCTGATTGGCGGCTGCGAAGACTTTTTCTTCCACTGACCTGGCGTGTGTCGCTTCCGGAGAATCATAGCCTTTTTCCAGGCCCGCATTCTTGGACCACATATATCCGCATCTGGCAACAAAAGGTTTCTTGTAAAAACGAGCGATTGCCAACGCGAGCTCCGCGCCGTATATCTGGTTGGTTTTGATGAGGCTGCAATCCAGCAGGCTGCGTTCGTGCAGGGACGAAAGGCCGCTTTCATATTCTTCGAGGGGAAGATCCCGTTCGTTGCACACTATTTCAATGCCGCCCACATGTGTTGCGTATTCGAGATCCCCGGCATTGCCATATGTTACAAAGGTTACACGGAAACCGTTTGCGATCAGACGCAGGTAAATGGCTATTTCTCTCTCCAGCATTCCCATCATGGCCCAGGTCCTGAGAGAAACGCCTCTTGTAAAGAAGAGAACCAGGTGGAGGTTCATTTGACCACTTCCCGGATCAAGGACAGATATTTTTCAGCCACATCCGTCATGTTTGACACAGTTATAAGTTTTTGGAACGAATCATAATCATCCACGAGTGTGTCCAGTTGGTGCAGGATTTCTTCTTCCGTCCCGAAGGGCAGCCCGCCATATCCCACCAATTCCGGGTGGCCGCCGTCATTGAGATACAGAGCCGGCAGGCCGCAGGCCAGCGCCTCTATGAGAGCGTTCGAGCAGGGATCGTTACTGCTCGCAGTAATGTACACGTCGTGTTGACGCAGAAGGTCCGCGAGTTCCTCGGAAGAAACGGGCGGTATGTGGCGAATGCGGTGGAACGTCTCGGATGCATTGCCGACGAAAGTATATTCGAATCGGTTCCAGTCCAGGTGTTTCTCAATCCATTTGTAAATAGGACCGCCCTTCCGGGGATTGTTCGACCAGCTGGTGGATATGAGTCGAATTTTGCGATGGGGATCGAACTGCACTCTTCCCCTGCGATGAAAAATATCGGAATCCACGGCATTGTGGATGATCGCGGGGCTGACCGGATTGTAACCCATGTCGATGATCCGTTGATACGTCCACGCGCTCTGAATGACAGTCGCTGACGCGAACTGTGCATTCAACCTGTAGCACAGCTCGTCCTTGTCCCTGTCATATCCTCGGATAAGAAAAATCGGGCCGTCAATGCGATGGATGACGTTGAGCCTGTGGGTCCGGCTGAATTCCAAAAACCGATCCACGTCAAAGTGAATGGAATTCAGGACGTAAGCGTCGATATCCTCCTGGAGCAGATTTTCCCTGACGTTTACCAGCCGGTGGGAGAACGCTTTGCGCAATGCGAGCATGAATTGATTGCCGCCGCCGTATGGGGGTTTAAAAAAGCTGTGCCACAGCCCCACGGTGAGATCTCGATCCGGCCTTGGCCGTGCATTCGACCTGTCGAGCGCTCCGTGCGTTTTGCCTTTGCTTGTAAAAACAGGCACGTGTTCCATCTTTTCGTAGATTGCCTGAAACAGGGGGGTAGCGGTTTCCGGCCGATGCGCGGCGTGGACTCTGCGATACAGGGCTTCAACCGAAGGAGCCAACGCGTTGTGTGCCATATCCTTTTCGATGATCTCAACCGCTTCCGAGGGCATCCGATAGATGCACGCCGGTTCCAGGACGTCGGCTGCCATGCCCACCCGGGTACTGATGACCTTGCACCGGGTAGCCCCTGCTTCCAGGAGTGCGTGCGGTCCTCCCTCGGACCTGCTGGCCACAACATACAGATCCAGAATATTGTACAGAAGGTTCAGTGTGGATCGCGGCAAGGCGTTGAGGAAAATGTCGTCCGATTCGACAGCCGAACCGACATACGTGTGGTCAATGCCATGATCTCTGAACGACCGGAGAATCCAGTGCCGCCGGGGTCCGGCGAGCACCACGTGAAATTTCAGACCTCTGCGCTTGAGTCCAAGAAGTGTTTCCAGGAAGATGTCGGGACCTTTCACGGCCTTCGGAGTCCTGAGATCCGACCCTTCCGTATCGCGTTGAAAACTGCCGATGAGATAGACATCCTCCGGCAGGTTCCACTGCTTCTTCAGGTCGGTCAGCGACGGGTCTTCACGGGTGACGGGTTTGAAGGTGTCCACGTCCACGAGATACGGAACGAGGTCGCTTTCGATCTGTATTGACCGGAGCTGCGCCGCAGCTTGAGTCGTGCGGGTAATCCAATGTCCTACCAGGGGGAGCGCGTTGCGGTATTCGGGTATCGTATAATATCTGAACGGTTCTCCGGGAACATTGCAGACGACGCGTTTTCCCTCGATCTGTTCTTTCGGCTGGAGCATCAAGCCCTGCCACCAGGCGCCATGGACGATTTCCGCTTCGGGCAGATCAACGAGCTCTACTATGGACTCGATGGCTTGACGGGTAAGCTTCAGGTCCTCGTCTACGGCCCAGCCGATCTCGTCTCCCCCGGTCAGAAAAACTCTCGGTTTATTCATTCTTTATAGCCCGTATGCCAAAACCGGTGGTAAAACCGGCCAATGTCTTATTCTCTCTCGTGTCTTCGCGTGCGTCCCACTCCAGCGCTTTGCGTTTGCCGGTTGCCAGCACGGCGGAAAGAAGGCGCAGCGGGATTCCGTCTTTCCAGTTGACCGCTTTGGTATACGCGAGGTCGCGCAGCATGTCCATGAGTACGCTCCAGAACAACCCCTGTTTTTCTATGCAAATATTTGCAAAGCCTGATTTCTGGAGAGCGTCGAGCCAGTACCAGTCCGTATATCGCCCATAATCAAAGGGATCTCCGTGCACTCTGTTCATGAAGGGAACACATATCAATGAAGTGCCCCCTTTCCGTAACAGGCGATATATTTCCGCTAAGACAGCCGGTGGAGAGAGAACGTGTTCCAGGAGTTCGGAGCAAATGACCGCGTCGAACGATCCGTCCCTGAAGGGTAAGTGCTCGGCCACGGCCTTGACATCCGGTTTCTTATCGATAGACAAATTTGCATACACTACTTGCAAGCCGTATTCTTCTATATCGAAAAATCCCCGTTTCCCCAAGCGGTTCCCTCCAAGATCCAAGACCAGTGAGGATCTGGGAAGATTTCGTACATGCCGAAAATGAAATCCGTCCACAAAGTGACGCCGCAGAGAGTATCCCGGATAGCGTGCAAGACGCGGTTCGATGGGATCGATGATGATTTCCGTCATATACCGGTTCTCGAAAATTGTGTCGGATTTGCTCATAATTCTGGTCCCCAAGCCGGTGGTCCAATCAAGTCATTGCGAGGAGCGGAGCGACGAAGCAATCTCGATTTTGGTCGGTTGGAGATTGCTTCGGGCTTTGCCCTCGCAATGACAATCTTCCAAAATTTTCTCGTAATCAAAACCGACATTACTTTCGAGAATCCCTATAGGCAGTGCACCTGATTCCAACTCCCATGGCGAAGGGCGCCACAACGAACCATACAAGGTCTCCCTCACGGAATGTCTTTTGTAGGAACGCGCGGCCACAGAAGTGACAATGGATGAAGCCGACCCCAGCAGATCGTGTTCACTCCTTCCACCGGGATCGTGCCTCAATCCGCCTTTTTACCGACTATCATAATGCTGTCGCACCAATCCATACGGAATTCAGTGCATACCGTGTGTACGATCCAGCGTTTGATGGGATTGGCCGTGAGCGGAAGTTTGTTGTATCGAGCCAAGGCCAAAATCTCGAAACCTGCACTTCGCAGAAGGCTGTAGAGATCGTTTGCGGGCCAGGGCGTGATATGGGTACAATCTCTCTGACGCACGGGATGAGCAGCGTTTGGAACAGTAGCGATGAGGTGACCGCCGCAGGAAAGATGCCGAAAAGCTGCCGACACCATGGACGCGGCTGCGTCAACGGTCAGATGCTCGAGAATTTGATTCATCAATACCAGGCCGAATACTGCTTCTCCGGGTACGTCGGCAAAGGATCTGAAATCGAAACTCCCCTCCGGGTCCGTATCCATGGTGAAATACGTTCCGGAAGCCGCGAGAATCGTCTTGCGAAAAGGCTTGTGCGCTCCAGCTCCGACATCCAGGACGCTCGTGCCGGAATCCACACGTGCTTCCAATTCTTCGCCGGGAGTTCGCAGCGGCAAATTCAGAATGGACCCGAATCGGGAAAAACATTCCGATCGCCACTGCATGAATCTGCTCCATGAAAACTGATCCTCTGTCATATGAGCCTACCTGCTTCCAATGGATTCCGTTTCCTGCTGCGGACCGGAAGGATGGGGGATCAATGCCCAACGGCACCGGCCCGCGACGATTCCTCGGGCTCGGCGATTTCCGATAATCGCGAAGCTTGCGATTCGCGCCTTTTGCTCGGCGGCTTCGCACGACGCCGAATCCGTTACAATCACATGCACTTCGTATGCACCTGTGGACAGGTGGTTTTCCGGAAACCACGTGCGCAGCACATGCCTGTTACCCGCGCACACGTCGGAACTCCAATCTTCACGAGAAGTATCCCATTTGCACAGTATTCCCGCAGCATTGTAAATTCCCAGGGAGAAGACCGGACGACGCAGTTCGCGATGCATGCTCAAATCGATTTCCACGCCGAATGGCTGGCCGGCCGCGATCTCGGTGAGAGCTTCGTCGTTCTCCCCGAATATCCGGCTGTTGTGGATTGCCGCCCACTCAGCGGGAACGCCGCCGGCGATTCGACGTTCCAGTCGCCGCTGCTCCGACCTGAACACGAGTCTTTC
>DATHCX010000029.1:0-10277 GCA_035319325.1 Desulfomonilaceae bacterium | reverse complement strand
TGCTCGATACTCTTAATTTCCCGGCACAGAGCCTCCACGAAGAGATCGTCGCGATTCGAAAAGTACCGGTAAATGGAAGCCGGAGAAAGCCCTGCCTCAGAGGCGATATCGCGCATCCCGACCCGATCGAAAGGCGTCGTTGCAAACAGCCGGATGGCAGCATCTATTATGAGATCCCTTCGAGTTTCCCGTTCTTTTTTCCTCAATTTGGTGAGAGTCGAAGTAGTGCGAGACATATTCACCCAGCCGTGTTGTTCAATTTCGGTATCGTTCCATGCTGTTGCACGGAAACATGAGAATACGTATTTCCTGGAAATGATGGAACTCTCACTCGCTCTTAGGCCTTCCAGATCCTCTCGAGCAAACAGACAAACATGTGACCGGCGGAACCGTCAAACCTCAGGATATACCCTCTCCACACCGGTCCAGGATAGTTCCCGTATCATAGAAGGCACTTTGTTGCAATCAAGCGCTAGTCGGGCATGCCCGCGTCTATCCACTCGACGATCTCGTTTATAGCCTCTTGCGACAAGTAAGGGCCGCCCGACGGCATACGCCGGTAACCCCCTATGTGATCTCGGAGAATCCTCACCAGGTTTGTCTCTTGAGCACGGCCGTTGCCCACTTTATCAGGTTCGATAAGGCGTTTTTCGTACGCCTCGCTGGAAGCAAGTTCTTCCTTGGTTTCCCATCCGACATGACCTTCGTGCGCGCCGCGCATCTTGGGGGACCGCCCGTGTTCCGCTTCCCACTTTTCCAGCGAGTTGTCTAATATTTCTTTTATTCTTGACCAACACACTTCAGGCATGGACACCTCCACGATCACTCACGGAAACCTCACATCACTACTGAGAATATAGTCCCGGCGTGGACCCTGAATTCGAGGTTTGTGAATCGCCGGCGTGTTGGCCTCCTGACGAGGGTGTCCGTCGGATAGGTCCGAGCGGGACGTAACAGTGGTGCGTCATTTGTTCCCAAAATACCTTCTATGCAAATTCAGTTACTTTTCGGGACCACGGTCACCCGGTCAATTGGGTCTCCGGTCTGCGCAACGTGTGGATGGTACCTGTTGAACAGCCAGAGCTCCGGAATTATTTCCGCGACCAGTTTTCCGTCGTCGAACAGGCGGACTACCGAACTCTCGGAGACTACTACTACGACGGCGTTGGTCTCCTTGCTCATGGCAGCGGCCGCCATATGTCTGGCTCCAAGTCCCAGCGGGAGCTTTATGCCGTTGGAGGAGGCATGCAAATACCGGCACGCGGATTTGACGATACCATCGTTCGACACCACGAAGGCGCCGTCCAGCTGAGCAAGTTCTTTTATGGTTTCCCGCATGTCGGGATCGGTCAATCGTTTGCGGTCATCGGGATGCCCCTGCAGAGGATCGAGAATAAGATTCTGAGACCGCTTGATAACCTGGTCCGAATCGGAAACCACGAATATTGTCCCTATTCTTCTTCCCTCTCGGCCTTCCCTCGCTATTTCCACGGCGAGAACAACCACCTGCTCAAGGATATCAGGATTAACCCCGTGCCTCCCCGAGCAAACCTCACACAACACTTGTCTCGAATCATCCATTTCGTCGCCCCGCTTTCAGGTATGTTGCACGGCGTCGAATGTGTACTCTTTGCCTCGGTCAGTACCGCATGATGGCCACGGCCTTTTCGTTGCGAACCAGTTCAGCTATGCGCTCATACACACTCTCAAAAGGTTCGCGAGAACTCTGGAAATATTGAACGCCGTTGCGGAAGTGCGCACGATGCAGTCCGTGAACCATGACGAGAAGCTCCATGTGTACGAGCACTTCCAATCCTGCAAGAAAATTGAACTTGCCCGGATCGACGAACGTATCGAAATAATGCCGCGTGGTTGCGATTTCCCATACGGATTGCGGTTCGCTGCACCTCTCATAGGTAAGTCTCAACCGCCGCTTGTGATGTTCCCGGAGAAAGGCCAGCCTGGTGCGGACATCTCGGACGAGCTGCCCGTGCGAGGGAAACCCCAGCTGTATCGAGTCATCCTTTGCAATTTCTCGCAGAGTTTGAAGATAAACCAGGAGATTGTCAGGATGCGGTGTTATGGGATTGAGCAATACATCACCGCACAGAAGAACTTTGTCGGCATTCTTGCCCACAAGAAGCCCTATGCTGCCGGGAGAGTGACCGGGAAGATGTTTCACTTCAATTCCCGGCACTGCTGAACCTCGGATCGTTAAGGGGCCATCCTGAAAAACAGGGGAATCCACCTTGAGGGTAGCGGCCATGAGATCCAGATTCAGAGAGTAGTATACCTGTTCCTTCGCTGACTCGCCCGCGGACCATGCGGGAGGCATCCCGGTCGCGGTCATCTGTTCCTGCCGGGAAACCCAGGCGTGCAACATTCCCCAAGGGTTGCAGACTTCCGGCGTATCCAATACGTGGGCAGCCACAGAGCGCGCTCCCTGCCTGACCAACGATGCAGCCATGAGGAAATGATCCGGATGTCCGTGAGTAATAACGAGCACATCAATGTCCGACAGCGATCTCCCCGCGAGAGACAGCCCGTCATTAATCTCTCGTTCGCTCTGGTCGGGCGGCAGTGCTTCAACATCCCGGGGCATGGGCTGGTTGCGCCACTGATAAAAGAACGCCTTGGCAAGATTCGTGGGCATTCCCGCATCCACAAGCACCACGGCATCTCCCTCGATGAGATAGAGATGAGTCGGTCCCGGGCCGATAAGGTCCGGACAGAAGGTGGTGATCTGCGTGATGCGGGTTTTGTCCGGAAGAACAAAACGCCTCACTCGTCCACTGCCGAAATGTGAACCGGGTTTGAGTTGAAATTCTTCCAATTTCATGCTTTCCTCAGCGAAAAATAGTCTGGATCGAGACCGGAAAATCTCGAAAATGAATCTGCAGCGATGGTATCGCGCTCGACCGGAAATTAGGAAAGGAGCCATTCACCATGCCGGGAAAATTCCTGAAAAACATACCATTTTCTGAACCTCTTGTCCTCTCGGGACTCGTTGACTATCAAGAGGGCAGGGTGATCAGCCGTACGTTTGCACAAATCAAGACCATGAACCTGACCCTTTTTGCCTTCGATGAGGGAGAAGGATTGAGCACTCACACCGCAGCGGGAGACGCGTTCCTGTACGTGCTGGACGGCGAGGCGGCAATAACGGTGGGCGATAAGCCGGTGACGGTGAAAGCGGGGGAGGTCGTAGCCATGCCTGCGGACGTTCCTCATTCGGTTCAGGCAGAGAAGCGTTTCAAGATGCTGCTCGTGGTGGTGAAAAGCGGAGAGTGATACGATAGGCCCTCGCATGAGAGGACACGAAAGGAATCGAAAGTTCAACTCCTGGGGGCTCCCCGCAATAATGAATCCAACGGCGTCTTTTCGCATCTGTATATTAATAGCAAACACGGAGGGACTCCGATGGCCATAAAAGAAACGTTCGATTACGTTGTGAGATCCGTAAAGGAAACAATGGGAATGGAGACTGAAGAACACGACGAAACTGAAGTGAGTCGAAATCTGGACTCCATTTCCGGCGAGTTCAAGCGCGAGTTTACCAACGATATTGAAGTTCAATTATCCGACAGAATTGAAGAACGATCGGTCCGGCCACACGTTGAAGTCTGGCCGTTCGACGACGAAGATGCCCAGTGGTACGCTTCTCACTCGGACAAAAGCAGGGCCGTAATTTGTAATACTCCGGAATTCAGGGACCTGCCGTTTTGCGGCAGCGGATTTCATTAATCCCGAATCCAACCGGCGTCTCGACGAAAAAGGAGAGAGCTAATTTTCTCCGCTTCGAAAAGATCGCTGCCAAACCGGAGGCCATGCGGGATGAACTGACTTGAGGCGCCTCCATGCTGTTGGATAGCCGGAATGCCGGCGAATAATCAGGGAAGTTCCTGCGTCCTGACGTCATTGGCGGTAGAAAGAGACTTCCCAGGCAACCAGGAATTAGCTGCCTTTCCGTCGCTGAGCCGCAGTTTCGCTTGACGGCTCAGCGGCTCATGTATTATTGCATTTAGTATTCTCTTTACTCAATCTCAGTGACACAAATGTCGTTCCTTAGTGTTTCACAATAGGTTGTCGTCTGTAATCATTCAGTTACTCGGGGGCAGTGCCTAACTTCTGTCATTGCGAGGAGTGAAACGACGAAGAAATCTCGATACTCAAAGGCAGAAATTGCTTCGCTGCGCTCGCAATGACAGCCTTTTTCCCTCCGTAACTGAGACGATACCGTGATTTCAAAACTTTTCTTGACTCACCAGTGTTTTTGTAGTTGCATTTAGTGTTTCCCGGTTCATTTTGGGGGTTAGGAACCATGCTTTGCCGTACCGTAACTATCAAGGCCATTGAAGCAGTGAAATGCATTAGGGCAGGAATGGATGATGCAGCGCTCATGCAAAAGTTCAATATCTCGTCGGTAGGACTTCAGAGTCTTTTCAAACAATTGGAAACAGCCGGCATTTTGCATCGCCTGGAGTTTGAAAAACGGTCGACCCTCTCCAGTGAATCCGTGGCACTTCAGGTGGACCGCACCACTTTTCCCCTGCCTCCATCGAACAAACCCGTTATCGACGCGGCCGAGGCCTTGAAAAGCATCAAGGAGGGAATAGACGACGCGGGTCTTATGAAGAAATACAACCTGTCCATAAAGGGAGTGCAAAGCCTCCTAAAGAAACTCGTGATGGCTGGAGCGCTCCGGGAACAGGATGTGACTAATCGGCTTGCCTTTGGGCGAAGCGAAGTAGTGATCGAGGAAGACAACACCATCGTGAGGTCTGCAGGACCTGAACTTGATAACTCGGAAGTGGCTAAACGGGTGCGTTCAGGGGCGGACCGGAAAGAACTGATGGAAATGTTCAAGATTTCCGGGACGCGTCTTCAGAACATTTTGGAAGAGTTGCGCGTTGAGGGGAGCCTGAGCAAAACGGAGCTGGCCGGTATAATGCCCGGTGGCAATCAGCACTTTGAGATACGTAACCATTTCACCGGGGATATCATTTTTCAGGGCGAATCGTACTCGTTCGCCCAATTGGTGGAGCATGCGGTTTCCCGGCCGATCGATTTGTCCGAAGCGGATTTTTACGGTGCCGATTTATCTCGTTGCGATCTGTCCGGCGGCCGATTTTGCAGGGCGTATTTTCGCAATGCTCGCCTCGTGGGAACCGATTTCACGGCAGCCCATCTGTCCGAGGCCGATCTTGTGTCATCGAATCTGTCCGGAGCCGTTCTGTATAAGGCGAACCTGGCTGGAGCGGACCTGTCTGAAGCAGATATGATGTGGGCTTATGCCGTATGGGCTTTCTTACCCGGCGCCAACCTGTCCGATTCCAATCTCTCCCACGCGAATTTTGCGGGAGCTCATCTTGCCAATGCACGCTTTTTTGAGACCATCATGAAAGAGACGAATTTTGTGGGGGCGTACCTGGACGGGGTAAGTCTCGACTCGATGAAGATCGATCTCGCTCAATAGGCTTCGCGACTCAACAAAACCCTTTACATCCGGCGGAGTTTTTGGTTCCGGTTCGCTTTTGCCCCATGCAAAACGCCACAGGACCGCACGACGCATGGTCTTTCACAATTCACAAACAGCCGCGGCAAACCGCAAGCGATTCCCCTGTTGCCGGATTTCACTGCGTGTTCCCCCGTTCGTGAGAGACTCAGGCACATTGAGTGCACACCAGTCACCTTGCGTTTCATTCGATTGGCCGTATTATGGGATAGGAACGGGCAACCTTGCCAACTCTGCACCCGAATCGGGAGACCGATCGCATGAACTGTACAGGTCCTTCAATCCTTACCATTCTTGCACTCATGGCGTCATTTCTTGCGCCTGACTCTGTGCACGCCTTTCAATCACACGCGGAACCGGAAGCTTTGTACGGACATCAGCTGGCGCATGCATTTTTTATCATTGCCCTGGCCATCCTCGCCTACTGGCTCAGGGCCAACAGATTTACCGACCTGAAAGGATGGTTTCTCATCCAGGTGACTTGTCTCCTTTTGATCCTTTGGAACATCGCAGCAATAGCCGGTCACTGGGTCGAAGAGAGAATACCGGATGCTTCTCTCATCGGTGAGCCGGATTGGACTCAGATCATTCGCCTGGATACAAGTCCGTGGGCAATCTACTATTATGCGCTCAAGATGGATCACCTGCTCTGCGTGCCGGCGATAATGTGCCTGTTTTTGGGGATACGACTCCTTTTCCGCAACGCACTGAACGAGGAAGTTCGCAAAAATGGCTGAGTCATATTCCCTGGCACCCATCTGGTTTATTGATGTTTTCGGCTCAATGCTGATGATCCTTTTTTCATTCCTTTCGGTCTGGTACGCTTCCCGTTTGAGAAAGATCCAACCGTCTAATGTTGTGTGGACCTATCTGTTGTGGTTGTGCGTTGCTTTGGCCGGATTCGCCGTGTCCAGAGGAGTGGGCCACGTTGCAAAACGTTTTCTGTTGCTCGCGGACAGACGTGACCTGTGGTTGATGCTCAAACCATACAGTGGAGCCATCAATTCCATCGCCTTTGTGGTGGTCGCTTCCATTACTTTGTTTTTTCAGCGCGTCCAGAGGATAAACACGGCAATCCTCAATGACAAAAAAGCACTTGAGGAAGCGAGCGCTGAGGTCATGCGCTTGAATAGCGATCTGGAGTCCCTGGTGCAAGACCGTACCCGGGAACTGGCGAAATCTGAAAGGAAATATCGCCGCATTTTCGAGGGATCTATGGACATGATCTTTATACTCGACAGTGCTGCCCGGTTCGTGGACATCAACAGGTCGGGCCTTACGACTCTGGGATACAATCGCAGAGAAGACCTCATCGGAACGCATTTCGCAGAGATTCTTGCTCACCGGGAAGATTGCGACCGCCTCATTCGAGATCTCGACGAGAGGGGGTTTGTAAGAGACCGGGAATACAATTTTATTACCAAGAATGGCTCTCTGCTTAACGTGCTCTTGAGCGCAACGGGAAGAAAAAATGAAGTCGGTGAGATCGAAAGCTACGAAGGGATAGCAAAAGACATCACCGAGCGGGTCCATATGGAACGACAGCTCCAGCGGGCAGACAAATTGGCGTCTCTGGGCCAAATTTCAACTGGAATTGCTCACGAAATCAACAACCCTCTCGGGGTAATGCTCGGGTACACTCAGTTGTTGTTGAGAGATCATTCAGCCGGAACCCAGATTCATGACGATCTCAAAACCATCGAGAAGCACGCGCGCAACTGCAAGACCGTGGTGGAAGATCTTCTCAAATTTGCCAGAAGCACGACGACGAGAAAGGATCCCGTCAGGGTGAACGAATGCCTCGATGAAGTCGTTTCATTGCTTGCGCATCAATTCGAGCTTGACAACGTTACGGTGATAAAGAGCCTGTCTCTGGATCTTCCCGAGATCATTGCCGACGGTGAAAAGCTCAAGCAGGTCTTCATGAATCTGCTTATGAACGCCAGGCATGCCATTGCAGGCAAAGGCGTCATTTCGATAAGGACCGAACCGGGCGCGGCAGACAACCACGTGCGAATCACCATTTCAGACACTGGGTGCGGTATTCCGGGGGAATTCATAGGGAAGATCTTCGATCCGTTTTTCACGACCAAACCGGTGGGCGAAGGCACCGGGCTCGGCCTTTCCGTGAGCTACGGCATTATCCAGGACCACAACGGCACGATAGAAGTGGAAAGTGTTCCCGGAGAAGGCAGCACATTCACCGTAAGTCTTCCTGTTCCGGCCGGTGTTAAGAGCTTTTGAGGCAAGGTTCGGGGAGAAACATCATTTCCTTAATCGGACGGCAGTCTTACAACACAGAACCAAAAATCCTCGATCGAACGAAGCATGGCCGTGTACTGGTCCAGCTCCAACGGTTTTGCAATAAGGCAATTGGCGTGGAGGTTATATGAGTTGACAACGTCATTGCCGGACAGTGAGGTTGCCACCACTATGACCGGAATGCTTCGCAGATGGCTGTCCTTTTTTATCTCCGCCAGGAGTTCCCGTCCGTCTTTTTTCGGCAGGTTCAAATCAAGGAGGATCAGGTGGGGACGGGGGGCAGTTGTATATTTGCCCTCGCGACGCAAGAACTCCATCGCTTCGCAGCCGTCACGAACCACATTGAGCCTGATGGGTGTCCTGCTCTCCCGCAGCACTTCTTGAGTGACCATTATATCCACGAGATTATCTTCGACCAACAGCATCTGCCTGATGGGCCGGTCTGCTTCCGAACAGTCGTCGCGTTGCCGGCGTGGCTCTTCGCTCATCCCGCATTCCTCCACATCTCATTACAGAGGAAGTTCACATGTCGAGTTCTCATGTGTTGACCGACCGGACCGTGACCGTGGACTCACCCGATTCGACAACAGAATACATTGAGGAGGTTGAAATGGAGTGAAAGCCGCGAATCCAGAATGAGCTCTCATAAGGATTCGCTTTTTTTCAGGTAACTCGATTCTGGGCATAGGTTGGGGGCACTCCGTCGCTGCGGACGACGCAGAGACGTCTCATCACTTCGCTCAGGAGAGCGCCCAGCCCTGCAACCTCATAAATCTTTTGGCGAATGCGTATCACCATTTTCAACCCGGCAGCAGCCGGTTTCCTGTTACGAATCATATCTTGAACGCGGACCGGCACGGCACGTTTGTTTCAACCGTAGCATTTTTCATGCCGTTGCATCCCTGGCGCAATAATCCGTTTTTAGGGGGAAACCCATCCACACGGTTTGAGCAAAGCTCGATTATCGGGCCCAAAAAGCCCCCATTCGTCCGCAAACGGCAATAGGCGCTGTGGCGCATGTGCAATATTTGCCCAGATCCGGGTCCGCAGTGTGGATTTCCTACCCAAGCGGGGATATAGCAATTCTCGAAAATAATGTCCGATTGACCATGAGATTTATAGCAGTTCTCGAAAGTTCTGTCGGATTCGTTCATGATTCTCCCCCACATTCGAACGATCCAATCATGTCATTGCGAGGAGTGGAACGACGAAACAATCTCTGTTTTGGTAAATGGGAGATTGCTTCGGGCTTCGCCCTCGCAATGAAAATCGTTCAGTCTGCGTGCGTAATCAAAACCGACACTACTTTTGAGAATCCGAAAAAATGTCCGCCGATCTCACGGGTTCCCGAACGAAGGTTTGACGGCTCTGCGCTGTCCGAAGTGAGAGAGCCCCTGAGATCGGCAAGACGAATCGGTCGAAACTTTTGGCAACTCCTGTCGCTTTTGACCCCGAGATGACGGCTTGTGGGAGAGCCTCTTCACGCCCTTTTCCGACAAGCCGAAAATTCACGGCATCTTGCAGCCTGTTTCTTCCAACGGGGGGGTAACTTCATCACCGGAGAATAACTTCAATGGCTTGAGAATCCGGCATCGCAATTTCCCGTCATATTCATCGGTCATTCCCCAGGCACTTTCCATGACCGCCTGATGATCGCCCGCTCGCAAGGTGGTCTTGCCCTGCGGGAGATCCATGACAATGCCTTCCAGGGCTTTAATAACCTTCTGTTTATCGGCCGTGCCCGCCTTTTCGACGGCAGCGGCGTACGTCTTTACCCCGGCATACGCACCCTGGGCATTATAATCGGGAAACAGCTTGAATTTGTTGTTATACGCTTCCACAAATTTAACGTTTGTGGGGTTGGAATTCTGCTGAAACCAGTACAATCCGCCTAGCCACAGCCCTTTGGGCATGTCGAGTCCCAGTCCGAACATGACATCGGCGGAATAGGCCAGGTTGAACAAGATCTGTCGCTTGCCGTCGAAGAAACCGGCACGGGAGGCCTGGCGTACAAAGTCCACGAGGTTGCCGCCATACAACGACACGATTACGCCGTCCGCTTTGGTATTCATGATCTTGGTAATGTAAGGCGAGAAATCATTCGTGGTCACGGGAGCGTACGCAATCTCAGCAGCCGGAGCAAACGTGACGTCCTTGCGTTTGGTGCGCAGATACTTCTGAAAATACTCCCAGCACTGGTAACCGAAAAGATAATCCGGCCCCACGGTGGTCCAGTGCTTTGCGGGCATACCCGCGGCCAATACGGATGCACCCATTATGTTCTGCGGTCCGTTCATCGACACCCGGAAGGTGAATGGATTGCATTTTTCCCCCGTAACGTACGGAGTCATTGCCAGGGTGATGATCAACGGCGTCGCGAGCCGGTTGGCGACGGGAGCGCACGCATCGGCCACTCCGCTCGAAACGATTCCCATCACTACGTCAACCTTGTCTTCGAGCACAAGCTTGGTCAAGGCTTCTACACCCGCATTGGGATCGA
>DATHCX010000028.1:0-9382 GCA_035319325.1 Desulfomonilaceae bacterium | reverse complement strand
ATTCGCTTTTTTACAGGTAACTCGATTCTGGGCACAGGCTGGCGGCACTCCTTCGCTGCGGACGACGCAGAGCCGTCTCATCACTTCGCTCAGGAGAGCCCCCAGCCCGGCAATCTTATAAATCTTGTGGCGAATGCGTATAACAAACCAAAAAGTGAGATTGCTTCGAGTGACACGGCGAAACCATATCGATACGTAACGGCGAAGATTGCATCGCTTCGCTCGCACTGACAGCGGTCCGAGGAGAGCATTGTTCCCGCGTAACGGAATGGTTCCTTTTGGTGCCTAATCATTCAGTTACTCAGGGGAAGTACCTAACCTCTGTCATTGCGAGGAGTGAAACGACGAAGCAATCTCGATAGTTAAAGGCAGAGATTGCTTCGCTGCGCTCGCAATGACAGCCTTTTCCCGTCCGTAACTGAGGCGTTACTTTTGGTGCCTGATTTCTACTTGACCTGGACGCCATTGAAGAGGTATTAAAATAGCTCTATTTTCCACTTCAGCACCGAAAATTGTCTCGAAGTTTTTTGACTCAAAACTGTATTTCCGATACGTGGAAGGAGCCCAACATGGAGAGGAAAACCTCCTTTTTGTCTCATTGGAAGTGGACCACACTCTTGGGTGTGGTAGCGACAGCCCTTGCCCTGGCGTTCCAGTGTGCGGTCATGCCCTGCATTGCTCAGCAACAGAGCCAGCCCGCTGAATCCCAGGTCAAACAGCCCGAGTCCGGCTCGGCTCAGAAATCCGAACAGTCAGAAGCGGAAAAACCGGCTGCCGAGAAACAGGAAGAAGCTGCTCCGCAAAAAGCCGAAAAAGGCAAGACCGAAGAACTCCCCAATTCCTCCTGCATGGATTGTCATAACCCTGACATCCTAAAACTATCGAAAGACGACCTGGCAGAGCAGGTTACCGTGGACGAGAAACCGGTTCCTCCGAGGGCGAAGCCCCGGTACGTTGTCGGTGAGCTGAATCTTTCGCTAAAGGAAAAAGAGTTCGCAGCAGGCGTCCATGCGGAGACTTCCTGCGTGACCTGCCATAAGGACGTCACGGAAGTGCCGCATAAACAGCGATTGAAAACCGTGGATTGCAAAGAATGCCATGAGGATTACGTCGAAAACGTTAAAGCCAGCGCCCATGGCGACAAAGCGGCCAAAGCGGTTGGCTGCACCGGCTGCCACGACGTCCATTACGGGCAGAGCAAAGCTACGTATGAAAAAGATTTCAAACGGACGAACTGCGTTCATTGCCACAAAGCCTACGGTATGGACACTGAAAAGGGGCACGCCAAGCTGTACGAGGCCCGGCTGCACCTTGCACTGGATTGTATGCTCTGCCACAAAGGCAAAGAAGCCGGAGTGCACAATATTCCCGCGGTCAAAACCATGGTGGCCGGATGCGAGGCCTGTCATTCAAAGAAAACGATACTTTCCACGGCAAAAGTGGAGCCTACTTCGTGCGTGGCATACTTGCGGCAAACTACATTCACAAACAGCGATGTTTTGAAAAAATTCGGGTACGTGCTTGGCGCAAACCGCATTCCTGCGTTGGACTCGATCATAGTACTTGCCGTGATAGCTCCCCTGGGTCTACCCATTGTTCACGGCGGTCTGAGAATACTAACCAGGCGCAAAGAGCCTCTTCATCTTCCTGAAGAAAAAATACTGCTTCATCCGTTCGTTGAAAGAATATGGCACTGGTTCCAGGCCCTATGCATTGTGATGCTGATCATTACGGGCGTCATGCTCCACTGGCCGGAGAAGTTCCCCGGATGGTTCAATTGGTCCGTGACGGTTCACAACTGGTTTGGCATGGGGGCTGTCGTGGCATTTGTGGTATGGTTTCTCTACAATATCGGAACCGGCCGCATTTCGCATTACATTCCCAAGAAGGGTGAAATCCCGGCGAAAATGATCAAACAGGCCAAATTTTACGGGTATGGGATTTTCAAACACGAACCCCATCCCTATGCCCCCAGTGAGGACAACAAGTTCAACCCGCTCCAAAAAATAGCCTACTTGCAATTTCAGGCGCTCTTGCTCCCCATCCTGCTCATTAGCGGTATCCTCTATATGTATCCGGATACCTTCAAAGGCGTGATCGGCGCCATAGGCGGCATGACGGTGCTCGGCATCGTTCACTTGATACTCGGCGGCCTTTTCGCAGCCTTCCTCGTGGCCCACATCTATCTGGCCACCACCGGCGAAACCATCGGCGAGAACTTCAAGGCCATAGTTTTCGGATACGGCATCAAATCCGATCATCACGACGAGCACGTATAAACGCAAGAACCGGAGGAGTCGTGTGACTCCTCCGGCCATAGTGCCCAAGTTCGCTTTTTTCGATGCGCACAGATTTTCTGTTGCAATGAACGTGCGGTTCCTCCGACACGTTGCCTATTCAATAATGTTGCGCAGGCGGGCAATTATTTGTTCCAGTTCCTTGTTTCGTTCTCGAAGTTCCACTTCTGTCTGCCGTTTTTCCTCCTTCAAGCGAATGGTTTCGAACGCCAACTCCACCAGTTCCACCAGTTCCGCAGGCCGAACCGGCTTCTGCAGATAATAGAAAGCGCCTTTTTCCAGGGCGAGAATAGCGGAATCCACGTCAGCATAGGCAGTCATCAGGATGCAAACACAATCGGGTTTGACTTTTTTCAAGTCCGACAGGAGCGCTGTACCCGAACCGTCGGGGAGCTTCAAGTCAACAAGGGCCATCCAGGGGCTATGCTCGCGCATCACCTGTGACGCCTCTCCGCTTGATTGAGCGCAGAAGACCTCATACCCCTCGCCTTCGAGAATATCCTTGAGATTGTCTACTAACCCAGCGTCATCATCCACCACGAGTATGCTGCGAATCCCCGGTTCGGGTTCTTTCCTGGTACGGAACAGTTTCCTGAAGAATTTTTTTGTATCCATGATGACTATCCTCCTCTGTATCAGGATTTCACAGCCGTCTCGCCCCGCAAAGTTCGGCCAAGAGCTCCTGCAATTGCGTGATGTCCACGGGTCTGATCATCGTTGTGAGCCCATTTTCCTTTCTGAGCTCTTGCTGTATCGCACTGTCCATTTCGTCTGGATGGCCGACAATAATCGTCGTGTGCGTCGCAGGTTGTTTTGCCCGGATTTGTCGGTGAATCTCCAGGCCGTCCGCAGGGGGCAGCCGGAGGTCCAAAAGCAACACGTCGAAGGAGTACGTCTCCGCCTTCTCCAAAGCATCCCGGCCGTCGTGCGCTATAACCACGCGGTGTCCCTGCGAGCCGAACACGCGTTGAACTTCAAGACAGAACCGGTTGTCTCGATCGGCAACCAGGATAGTGGCAGGACTCCCACTTTGTCCAACCTTTACGATGGTCCTGAAAAGCAAGTCCATGTCGAACGGTTTGTTGAGCACCGCACAAGCCCCTTCTTCAAGAGCGCGACGTATCAGGTTTTCCACGATGTACGCCGTGCACATGATCACTTTCACGCCGGACTTGCGTTTCTTCATTTCCATGAACGTATCCACACCGTTCAATCCCTGCATTTTGATGTCCATGAGCACCACGTCGAAATCCGCAAGCTCTACCTCGCGAATTGCTTCTTCTCCGCTTCCTGCCGTAACTACCTGATAGCCTTCTTCTTCCAGCACATCTTTCGTGCTGTCGAGGAACTCTTCGTTGTCATCCACAAGCAGGATGCGGCCTTTCACGTCCTTCACCTTTCTTGCAAGACGTTATCGCCGTCGGCTGCCGGAAGCTCCACGCTCACCGTTGTGCCGTGCTTCAAGGCGGTTCGCATGGCCACCGTTCCGCCGTGCTCTTCAACTATTTTCCTGACTATAGCGAGCCCCAGTCCGGTGCCCCGAGCCCGAGTCGTAAACAATGGCTCGAACGCGCGGCGAGCGGTTTCCTTGTCCATGCCCAGACCGTTGTCCACCACATGAATAAGCACACCTTTTGACGAGGGTGCAGTAGACACCTTCACCTGCCCGTTATACGAGTCTTTTTCTTCTCCCGCGGATTCTCTCGCACTGACTGCCTGCACTGCGTTTTCCACAAGATTGATGATCACGCGGCGCATTTTTTCCTCGTCAAAGTGAACCGACGGCAAGCCTGGGGCGAGTTCCCGGGTGAGCATAACCTGCTTGGACGTATTGAACTGGTCGAGGACGTCATCCAACCAGGGATTGATTTCGCCCTTCACAACTGCTGAACGCCGCCCACGGGTATACTCGAGCAATTCTCCGATTATGGAATCGCAAAGATCCACTTGATGCTCGATACGATCCAGGTGTTTGCGCGTTTTTTCGTCCGGTTCCGTGAACTTTCGAGTGAGAAAGTATACCGATGAGCGGATCACGCCGAGCGGATTGCGAAGTTCGTGACTCACGATAGCAGTAAGCTGTCCCAGTACCGCGAGCTTTTCGCTCTTTATCAGTTCCTCCTGGGCCACCTTAAGGTCTCGGGTGCGCTCTTGCACCTTTTCTTCCAGATCGGCGGCATGATGGGTAAGCAGAGCCTCTCTTTCCTGGTAATAATCGATTTTCCGTTCAAGCTCCTCCGGCGTGACCTTCAGGGATGCGAGAATCTCAGCGTAGATTTCCGACAATTCTCTGGCTTCACTGCTGGTAAAGATCCTGCCGTCCTTTAGCGCCTTGTGAGCCGCAGCGGTTCCGATCGAGCCCGCGAGGCATTTTTCCACTTCATTATGAAGTTCAGCCAGTTCGATAATGGAAATGCGGTTCTTATCCATTATACCCACTGCTTCAAGGCACTTTTCCGTCATGGATTCGGCTTCGGTATCGGTGAAATATTGGCTCAACAGTCCCACAATACTTTTTCTTTTGGTGCCGAGATCTATGTACGACTCCCGATGACCGGATCGTCCACGGGAAGGAGTCAATACTAGCGAACCCACAAAGTCTTCCGCAAAGCTTCGTTCTTCTTCGCTCTGTTGGAAAGACAGGCTGCCAAGGACGTAAAGCCCGAGGTTGAAGCATGTGGACCAGAACACGGAATGCGTAAGAGAATCCAGAGAGGTGACTCCAAAGAGTTGTTCCGGATTCAGAAAACCGATCCCCCACGGCCCCTTTGTCAAAAGGGTGTCTGAAATCCACCCGCTTCGCACAAACGCCGGAAGCAGCAGCGTGTAGAACCAGACAACAAAACCCGCGCCAAGACCCAGCAGGGCCCCGGCTTCGTTGCCTCTGCGCCAGAAGATCCCTCCCAGAATTGCCGGGGCAAACTGAAAAGCCGCTGCAAACGCTACCATGCCGATATTGACCAGCATGTAGGACTCTCCCACCTGCCGCTCGAACCAATACCCGATGAGAATCACGCCCGCTACGGCGACCCACCGGCATTTCAAGAGATGGCGCCGCAGAAAACCGAGCCCTTCGACCCATCCCATGACGGGAAGCAAGAGATGGTTCGTGATCATGGTCGTTACCGTTATCGAGCTGATCATGATCATGCCGGTAGCAGCCGATGCTCCGCCCAGAAACACCAGGAGAGACAGCCAGGTCTGTCCCGCTTGAAGCGGCAATGCCAACACGAATGTATCCGCTTCCCGGGCCTGGTATCCCTGGAGTAATCCCCCCATTGCAATAGGCAGAACAAAAACGTTTATCAGGAGCATGTACAGAGGAAAGAGCCACGTGGCAGTCCGAATGTGGTTCTCGTCGTAGTTTTCTACGACAGAAATGTGAAACTGCCGCGGAAGAAACATGATAGCTGACATGGCCAGCAACAGATAGGTGGTCCAGGTAATTGCATAGGACTGTTCGCTCTTCCAAAGATTTAGCACTATTTCGGGTCTGCTTTCCGACAGGCGCCGGAAAATATCGCCGAATCCGTCAAACATAAAATACGTGACAAATATGCCCGCTGCGAGAAAAGCGACCAATTTCACGAGACATTCCACTGCGACTGCCATGACCATTCCCGGATGCCGTTCAGTGGGGTCAAGGCGTCTTATCCCGAGAATGATGGTGAAGATACACATGAGGCATACCAACACCGGTCCCATGTGCTGCGCCATCCAGGAAGGCGCATCCTCTCCGGAGGTAATGATGGCAAAGGTTGAGATCACGGCCTTGAATTGCAGAGCTATGTAGGGCATCGTGCCCACGAGAGCAATAAGCGTGGCCAGCGCAGCCACGGCTTGCGATTTGTTGTACCGGGCGGAAATGAAATCGGCTATGCTCGTGATGTGATGCGTCGTCTTGATGCGGATCAGCTTGCGAAGTACCGTCCACCACATGACAATGGCAATGGTGGGACCGAGATAAATTGGAAGAAACAAGAATCCCGACGTCGCCGCCTTGCCTACGCTCCCGTAATACGTCCATCCCGTGCAATACACCGCGAGGGAAAGGGAATATATGAAGGGATTATCCACGGTTGGCCGGCCTTCACCGGATCTGCGCTCCACCCAAATGGCGATAAGAAACAAAAATGCCATGTAGAGGCACAGGACCGTGACTACCACAAAGGAGTCAAGCATGATAACCCCTATTTCTTGTCGCTATCAGTCTCTTCCGAAGACGGCTGATCCCCCAGGCTCTTGCCCGCAAGATAGAGAAGCAGCACGACGATGCCCCATGTGGTAAACAAATAGATAAACGGGATTTCCAGCCGATGAACGTCCGAGAGGTTCACGACCGGCCAGTTGAAGAGAACAAGGCTGACGAAGAACAGGAATATGGGAAACTCGGTTTGTCTGAGCAGATTCTTGAGCCTTTCCATAGGGGGACTCCTTGCTCGGAAAGGGTCATACGGCTGGGCGGGGTTCGCTGTTTGCTGCTCGCTTTGTACAGGATTTCTTGAATCAGGTCACACATTTCGGAGCAGATTGCTTCGCTTCGCTCGCAATGACACTGCTCGGCCCTGGCATTGCGAGCGAAGCAATCTCTCTTAGTCATGAAATCCGGCACCGAACATACGAAAAGCAATACTTGGGTCGCTTCGTCCTATTGGACGGTTCACGCATAAGGACTTCAATCATTGTAGTTTTTACGGCAAGCAAGGTCAAGCCGAACAACACGCTGTATGTATCCATTCAGTTGCGGGTGGGAAAAGGTTGTCATCGCGAGCGCAGCCAAGCGATCTTCGCATTTAAGTATCGAGATTGCTTCGTGGTTTCACCCAACGCGCCAAGAGACGGTAGGCACTGCCCCGAGCAGCTCAATGCTTGCAATGCCTCGAGATTTTCCTACTCCTTTAGTACATTTTCTCTCCCGACTTCCGTGTGCCACAGCATCCCGCTTTCTCCACTCAGTGTCCTGCGTCCCCTGCCGAAACAAGAGCAATCGCTCCTCTCCGCAAAGCACGAATCCATTTCCCATCATCGCTTGCCGAAGGAGCCGGTGATCAGTTCCGTCCAGTTGTCGTCACCCGGGCGGGGCGGACGAGGAATACCTGCTTGGGGTTTGATCTCTGTCTTGTTGCTCAACCCGAACAGCAGACTCAACTCCCTGGTTATGGGGGTCTCCCGGAAATCCACAAATCTGAGGAGACGTCCCAGGTTTATATCCCACCAATCGTTCCGGAGAGGGATGATCTCCGGGAACTTCAGGTGGGAACCTTTTTCGATGTCCCACACATATTCCGCAAAGGGCCAGAATCTATACATTGCAAATACCAGCCCGCCTTTGCGATAGCGTTTTTGTATCTTACTCACCATAAGAAAGCTGCGTTCCGTGAAAACATCGTCTCCGTCCACGGATATGTAACCGGAGTTGCTGCCCGTAGTTGTCCCCTTGTTCCGGTCCTTTTTGTACGAATACAGGTACAGGAGACTGAACTCTTCGATGCCGCCTCCCGACCCGTAGGAGAACAAAGGGCGAACGCTGTAGCGCTTGAAGCCGGACGCGTAGTGATGGTAATAGGTAATCAGCGGCCACAGGAGCTCGGTCGTGGTTGAGTAATTGGTATCCTGGCGCACGTACAGAGGAAACGGGAGTGCCCTGTACGAGCTGGCTTGTTCGGTGCCCATGTGTCGATCGGTCACCTGAAAAAAGGGCCATGCGAGATAGAACGTCTGGTATTCGTTTTTCACAGTATCCGCGCCGAATAACGGCCAGACCTTGAATGCCTGGCGGCCGGGGCTGTCAGCATAGGTGATGATGGGCCAGAGAAATCGCCTGGTTCGCGCATCATCCACCGTGCTCTCATAGTAGAGAGGAAACAGGAAAAAAGAATTCTTGTCCACGCCGTGTCGCCGGTACATGTACCCGTAAAGAGGGAAAACACCCCAGTATTCCTGCCCCAGATCCGAACGCCCCTGATACAGAGTCAGGCAACGCGAAAAACCGTCGTAGGGCGGGATCTTTGCCCACCGGCTCTCAAAAAACGGGAAAAACTTCAACCTGCTTTGAAATGTGGATTCCTCGCGTATGCCGAACGGGTACAGAAAATCTACTCGATCGTACATGCCCCCGACCCGGGAATGATGAAAGAAAGGCGGTATTCCCCAGCCCTCGCCCAATGTCCAGGTTCGGTCCGGAAATTTGGGGTTTATGGTTCGCAGCATGATATCGGGACTTATCGCGAACAGCGTCTTGGAACCCGTCACCCGGAGGAAATCGTAGGCCGAACCCGCGGCAAAATCGGTGTGGACTGCGAACAGGAACAAAAAGAGCAACAAGAACAGGCCGACAGGAGGAACGCTTCTCCGGGCGAACTTCGTCGCTCCCCGGGACGTCTTTTTCGAACTCGTGACAGAGAGGCTCGCGCCGTCACCCTCCGTAATCCCACACAGCCTGCACTCGGGGATGTCATGTCCTATCGCAGTCGGCATGCTGCATTCCTATTTCAGGACCGCTCCCAGGATCGTGGCCAACGTGCTGATGGGGGTGGCGTCCGAGACGTCTTCTGCAGTTTTGTTCATGTTTCTGATCGCGCGGCGAGCCTCGTAGTACATCTCGGGGTCATTGATGAGCCGGCCGATCGTTCCGGATCCGCTTTGCACCCGGTTCGTGATTCCCTGGAAGCTTCGCACCAGGGCCTGGGCGTCCCGATGGAGAGAATCGTCCGTAACGAGCTTGCCCAGCGTCCCGCGGCCCGAGCGAACGTCCTTGGTAAGGCCTTCCATCTCCGTGGAAACCCGGCCGAATTTCTCGCTTGCCTTGTCCATGCTCTTGGAGAATCGCTCCATGTCGTCCACGGTGCGGTTGATCTTTTCCTTGTTTCGACCGGTAATCTCCCGAACGTCCAGAGCGGCGGCCTGTGTGTTGTCCACTGTTTGGTCTATCTTTGCGTGATTTCGTACGAGAAGTTCTTTCAAATGTTGCGCTGCGATATCCGAATTGCCCAGGATCCTTCCCACCTTTTCAGAGCCTTTTTCATCGATGAGCTGTTTGCGGGCCTCTCGCGTGAGCACCTGGAGATCCTGGGCCACCGCACCCA
>DATHCX010000027.1:0-2903 GCA_035319325.1 Desulfomonilaceae bacterium | reverse complement strand
ACTGGACGACAACGGGTGCCTCGCATCGGATCTCGTATCCGTTCGGCACAAGGAAGGCGAATTCGCCATGGTGCCCAGCGCAGACGCGGACCTGATGGACGTGTCCCCGAACCAGCTCGTGTCTGTGGCGGCATCCTTGATTCCCTTTTTGGAAAACGATGACGCAAACCGCGCCCTCATGGGCTCCAACATGCAGCGCCAGGCTGTTCCGCTGCTCACCACCCAGGCTCCGCTCATAGGAACGGGGATGGAAGAGGTGGTTGCAACGGACTCGGGTGTGACCGTGGTGGCCAAACGTGACGGTATAGTGGATTCCGTCGATGCCACGCGCCTCGTGGTAAAAGCTACGGATTTCACGGAGGGCGATCTGGACCCGGGAGTCGATATTTACAACTTGATCAAATATCAGAGATCCAACCAGAACACCTGCATAAACCAGAAGCCTATCGTGAGAAAGGGCGACCGCGTGGCAAAAGGCCAGGTCATCGCCGATGGGCCGGCCACGGACAAGGGCGAGCTTGCGCTGGGAAGAAACGTGCTCGTGGCGTTCATGGCATGGGGCGGGTACAACTATGAGGACTCCATACTCGTTAGTGAAAAAATCGTTCGTGAAGACATTTTCACGTCCATCCACATAGAAGAATTCGAGGTGATGGCGCGAGACACCAAGCTCGGCAAAGAAGAGATTACCAGAGACATTCCCAATGTGGGCGAAGAAGCCCTGCGCAATCTCGACGAATCGGGTGTCATCCGCATCGGAGCGGAAGTGAAACCCGGTGACATTCTGGTGGGCAAGATCACTCCTAAAGGCGAAAACCAGTTGAGCCCTGAAGAAAAGCTTCTGCGGGCCATATTCGGCGAAAAGGCGGGCGATGTGCGGGATTCTTCGCTCCGGGTTCCTCCGGGTGTGGAAGGCACTATCATCGGCGCTCGGATCTTTTCGCGAAAGGGAACCGATAAGGACAGCAGAACGATCTCCATCGAAAACGAAGAGATCGCGAAACTGACCAAAGACCGCGACGATGAAATGCGAATCGTAGAGGAAGGAGCCCGGGAACGAATCAGGGGCATGCTCGTGGGTAAGACGGTGACGTCTGTCCTCGCGGATCCGGCGACGGGTCGAACCTACCTGAAAAAAGGCGAGACCATAGCGAACGAAACCATGAATGCCGTGCCGCTCGATTTGCTTCGGGACATTTCTCTCAAGGGAGATCCGAATACCGAAGACGAAGTGGTTCGCATACTCGAGCGTCTCGGCGATCAGAAGCATTTCTGGAAAATGCACTATGACGAACGGATCAGCCGATTGAAAAAGGGTGATGAGCTTCCCCCCGGAGTCATAAAGCTGGTCAAAGTCTACATAGCCATAAAACGCAAACTCTCGGTGGGAGACAAAATGGCCGGACGCCATGGCAATAAAGGCGTTTTGTCCAGAATTCTCCCTGAAGAAGACATGCCGTACTTCGAAGACGGCACGCCCGTCGAGATCGTGCTCAACCCCTTGGGCGTTCCATCCCGTATGAACGTGGGCCAGATACTGGAAACCCATCTGGGCTGGGCGGCACGCGGTCTGGGCGAAACTGTGAACCGAATGTTGGAAGAGAATTTCGGACCGGACAAGTTGCGCCGGCGACTTCTCGATATTTTCGATTCCGAGGAGCCGGAACGCAAAAAGAAGGTCCAGGGACTCATTGACGATATGGATGACGACCAGGTGAAAAAATTCGTGGCTTCCCTTTCCGAAGGGATTCCCATAGCCACTCCGGTTTTCGACGGTGCCCGGGAGACTGAAATCAAGTCGCTCCTGGAAAACGCGAGCCTTCCGTCAAGCGGCCAAACCCGGCTGTACGACGGCCGCACCGGAGATCCTTTTGACACTCGGGTCACCGTAGGGGTGATCTACATGATGAAATTGCATCACCTGGTTGACGACAAAATCCATGCACGGGCAATTGGTCCGTACTCCCTGGTGACCCAGCAGCCTCTCGGCGGCAAGGCTCAATTCGGCGGCCAGAGACTCGGCGAGATGGAAGTCTGGGCCATGGAATCGTACGGAGCGGCCTACTCACTGCAGGAGTTCCTCACGGTGAAATCCGATGACGTGACAGGACGCACGCGCATGTACGAAAGCATCGTGAAAGGCACTAACGTCCTCGAACCCGGTTTGCCCGAATCGTTCAACGTTCTCGTCAAAGAGATCAAATCTCTCGGTCTCGACGTGGAATTGTTGGAGAGCGAGCCCGCGGTAGCCGGTTAACAGAGCAGCAGTCCCGGTACCGCGAGCAAAAACGGGCCGGGACAAATCCCTCGCAGCAGTGGAGACATCCCCTGCTCACCCCCGTTAAGGAGGGAAAACCTTGGAAGACATCTATTACAGTTTTTTTGAGAAACCCAAAGACCCGTTGAACTTCAGCGCAGTAAAAATTTCTCTGGCTTCGCCGGAAAAGATTCGGTCATGGTCTCACGGCGAGGTGAAAAAGCCGGAGACCATCAATTACCGGACCTTCAAGCCGGAAAGGGACGGGCTCTTTTGTGCGAAGATATTCGGTCCGGTAAAGGACTACGAATGCAATTGCGGCAAGTACAAACGGATGAAGCATCGCGGCACGATTTGTGAGAAGTGCGGTGTGGAAGTCATCCAGTCGAAAGTGCGCAGGGAGCGGATGGGCCACATAGAGCTTGCCACGCCTGTCGCACATATCTGGTTCTTGAAGAGCCTTCCCAGCAGAATAGGAACTCTGTTGGATCTCACGCTGAAAGAAGTGGAACGCGTTCTCTATTTTGAATCGTTTCTGGTGATACATCAGGGCAAGACCGATCTGGAAGCCGGAACGCTCATAAACGAAGAAAAGTACCGGCAGACACTGGAACAGTACGGAATCGGGTCCTTTGAGGCTCGCATG
>DATHCX010000026.1:0-26130 GCA_035319325.1 Desulfomonilaceae bacterium | reverse complement strand
GTGCGGTCGGCACGGTGTATATCAACAAAGTATACCATAATCATCCGGAACGCTTCCGTTTCAGGCTCCTTTAAGAATTCCGCGAGAACTGCGTGGGGATTCCCTTGAAATTTTGGTCTCTCGCCCCTATAGTCTCCTGTGGTTTGAAAATAACGGAATTTCCTCGTTCGGACTCTTTCCGTTTCCGATACTCCAAGAATACGGTTTGTCAGAGAAGATACTGAAATGCCCAAAAGAACAGATCTTAAGTCCATTCTTCTGATCGGATCCGGTCCGATCATAATCGGCCAGGCCTGCGAATTCGATTATTCAGGAACCCAAGCCCTGAAAGCCTTGAAAGAAGAAGGTTACCGGGTCGTCCTGGTGAATTCCAATCCGGCCACCATAATGACCGACCCGGAATTTGCCGATGCTACCTATATCGAACCACTCAAACTGGACATACTCGCAAGAATCATCGAAAAGGAGCGCCCTGATGCCTTGCTTCCGACATTAGGCGGCCAGACGGCATTGAACCGTTCTGTGGAGCTGCACGAGGCCGGAGTGCTGAAACAATTCGGAGTCGAGCTCATAGGTGCAGGAATAGAAGCAATAAATAAGGCTGAAGACAGGGACCTTTTCAAAACGGCTATGCACAACATCGGCTTGGATCTTCCTCGTAGCGGGTACGCGGAATCCATTGAGCAGGCGTGGGCTATCGCCCGACAACTCGGATTCCCAAATGTTATCAGGCCATCCTTTACCTTGGGCGGAACGGGAGGCAGCGTCGCTTTTACGGAAGACCAGTTCGAGGAACTCGCCAGATGGGGGCTGGAAATATCCCCCGTGAAACGGGTGTTGATAGAAGAATCCGTCTTGGGATGGAAAGAGTTCGAACTCGAAGTCATGAGAGACGGCGGCGACAACGTTGTGATCATCTGCTCCATAGAAAACTTCGATCCCATGGGCGTTCACACGGGCGATTCCATCACCGTCGCACCTGCGCAGACTCTCACCGACAAGGAATACCAGATACTGCGCGATCAGGCCGTGGCTATAATCAGGGAAATCGGAGTGGACACCGGGGGATCCAACATCCAGTTCGCCGTTCATCCCGATACAGGCAGGGTCGTGGTCATAGAAATGAACCCGCGGGTGAGCCGATCCAGCGCGCTGGCCTCGAAGGCCACGGGATTCCCCATCGCAAAAATAGCGGCGAAGCTCGCGGTCGGATACACTCTGGACGAGCTTGCAAACGATATTACGTTGAAAACCCCTGCTTCCTTCGAACCCACCATTGATTACGTGGTCACAAAAATACCGCGATTCACCTTCGAGAAATTCCCCGGCGCGGACACCACGCTGACCACACAGATGAAATCCGTGGGGGAGGTCATGGCCATAGGCCGTACGTTCAAGGAATCGCTCCAGAAGGCAATTCGTTCGCTGGAAATCGATGTGTACGGTCTTGAGTCAAGAATGAAACCCGGTCTGACGAAGGATGAAATCCTGGCGCATGTGGCCAGACCCTCACCCGATCGCCTGTGGTTCCTGGCAGATGCCATGAGGCGAGGAATCAGTATTGAAGACCTGTACCGGGCAAGCGCCGTCGATCCCTGGTTCCTGGGGCAGATCCAGCAGGTGCTGCAACTCGAGGAAGAAATATCCAAACCGGCCGCGTTCAGCGGTGAACAAGGAGCGGAAACGCTCAGGCAAGCTAAAGCGTATGGGTTTTCGGATATTCGCCTCGGTCATCTCACGGGCACATCTGAAGACGAAATCCGAAATCTCAGGATAAAACACGGCGTGCGGCCGGTGTTCAAAAGAGTGGACACGTGCGCCGCGGAATTCGAGGCTCACACACCGTATCTCTATTCCTCGTACGAAGACGAGGACGAATCCGGAGCAACCCAGCGCAAGAAAATCATGATCCTGGGAGGCGGTCCCAACAGGATAGGGCAGGGGATCGAATTCGATTACTGCTGCGTTCACGGCGTATTCGCACTCAAGGAGGACGGGTACGAGACGATCATGGTGAACTGTAATCCGGAGACGGTAAGCACGGATTACGACACGTCCGATCGCTTGTATTTCGAGCCTTTGACTCTCGAAGACGTGCTGGAGATCGTTCATACGGAAAAACCGGACGGCGTCATCGTGCAGTTCGGCGGGCAAACTCCTCTGAAATTGGCCGTGCCTCTCTGGAATGCCGGCGTGCCCATCATAGGAACGTCGCCGGATGCTATCGACCGTGCTGAGGACCGCAAGCGTTTCAAGGAAATGCTTCTCGCTCTCGGATTGAATCAGCCCCCCAATGACATCGCTCATTCCTATGCGGAGGTGCTGGAGGTAGCGGGGCGAATCGGATATCCGCTCGTGGTCCGTCCGTCATACGTGTTGGGCGGTCGTGCCATGGAGATTGTGCACAACGAGGAGGATCTGAGACAATACCTGACCCATGTGGTCCAGGCTTCGCCCGAGCATCCCATTCTCGTGGACGGGTACCTGACGGGCGCAGTGGAAATCGATGTGGACGCGGTTGCGGATGGTGAAGACGTGGTCATCGGTGGCATCATGGAACACATAGAAGAGGCGGGAATCCATTCCGGCGATTCGTCGTGTTCGCTTCCTCCGTATAGCTTGGGCAGGTATCATCTGGACGAGATTCGACGCATTACCCGCATGCTTGCAGTGGAGTTGAAGGTCAAAGGCCTGATGAATCTGCAGCTCGCTCTCAAGGACGGAGAAATATTTGTGCTGGAAGTAAATCCGCGTGCTTCCAGAACCATTCCCTTCGTTTCCAAAGCCATCGGAGTGCCCCTCGCAAAAGTGGGCGCTCGGGTGATGGCAGGCAAGAAACTACGAGAGATTGGATTCACGAACGAAATCCATCCGCTTCATGTGAGCGTGAAAGAAGCGGTATTCCCGTTCATCAAATTTCCCGGAGTGGACGTGATTCTCGGGCCGGAAATGAAGTCCACCGGTGAAGTGATGGGCATAGACCGGGAGTTCGGACCTGCTTTCCTGAAATCGCAATACAGCACTGATTTTCCCATTCCCAAAGGCGGAAAGGTTTTTCTGAGCGTTGCTGGCGGAGATAAGGGTAGCGCTGTCATCGTGGCCAGACGATTGAAAGAATGCGGATTCTCCTTCGTGTGCACGGAGGGAACCGCGGCGGTGCTTCAGATGGCAGGAATTGCTTGCGAACAGGTTGGTAAAGTTCACGAAGACGCAGACACGCACGTGATTGATTTGATACTCAGAGGCGAAATCGTGCTGCTCATTAACACCGCAGCCGACAAGGAATCATTTCGCGACTCGTACCGCATCCGGCTGGCGGCACTGAACCACAACGTACCCTATTTCACCACAGTGGCCGGGGCTAACGCTCTTTCTCTCGGATTGCGAGCAATCCATCGCGGGGACACGTTCAGGGTATTGTCGCTGCAGGAATACCACGGAATGAAATAGCGGCCCGTGGGTTACCAAGAAACGTTCGTCGGGTCCGTCCGAACCAGCGCCGTTCATACCCGGAATATGGCTCATCACCCGAATTTGTAAACTTTACGGATCTTTTCGTGGACCGTCCAGGTGCACTTGAGCCCCTTCGGGAACGTCACCAGATCGCCCGGGCCGATCTCCACGGTTTCGCCATCCGACGTCTGCACTGTCACTCTGCCCTCAAAGACATAGCATGTTTCGCGGTCGTCGTACTCCCACGGGAAGGTGGAGGGGTCGCATTGCCAGGTGTCCCAGTGTCGGGTGCCCAGTTTTTCGAGCTCACTCCCGCCGGGCTGTTCTTTTTGAATTTTTGGCATGGTCCTGCTCCCAGATTGTCGCTTTTTCACGTTTTCAGAGTAGACCGCGGGGCCCCTTGGCCGCGGGCACGTTCTGTCTCGTTCGGGACGGCGTTCAGTGCGTCCGCAAATCGGGCGAATTCAGCCGGTGACAGTGTCTCCCCTCTGCGCATCAAGTCGACCCCTGCGTGTTCCGCAGCGTTCCTGATGAGATCGAAGGAAACCCCGATTGCGGACGTGTTCCTGAGGGCATTACGCAGAGTTTTGCGCCGGCTCGCGAACGAAGCTTTCACGAGCCGCGTCAGCAATCGAGCATCCTGGACGGAAACAGGGGGAATATCCGGGAACTGCACTGCCACCAGCGTGGAAACTATGTCCGGTGACGGGAAAAAAGCGCTGGGCGGAATATCAAAGAGGATCTCCACCTTGGCGCTCACACCCAGGAGGACCGTCAGAATGCCATAGTCTTTCGTGCCGGATTCTGCAAGAAGACGCTCTGCCACCTCCTTTTGGAGCAGAATATGAAGCGACGAAAAGAGCTCCCGGTTCTCGAGAAACATAAAGATGAGGCGACTGGAAATGTTGTACGGCAAGTTCGCCACTATCCGGAGTTTCCCGATTCTGTGGAACAGATGCCCGAAGTCGAATTTGAGTGCGTCCGCATGAATGAGATTCACGTGGTTCGATCCTGAAAACTTTTCTTCCAATACCTGGAAAAAGCCGGAATCCACCTCCAGCGCCCATACCTCGGCACCCTGGCTTGCCATGGCTTCCGTCAGCACTCCGAGACCTGCTCCCACTTCGACGACCGGCTCACCGGACCTGATTTCTGCCGACTGCACGATCTTGTGCAAGTACATCCGGTCAACAAGCAGGTTTTGGCCCATCCATTTCTTCGGAGCGAGGCCGTGATTTCTAAAAATGCGCTTTATTTCCGTGGCGGTAGACAATATGGTTCCATTTCCCCGGTCATCACATCAATCCCCTCAGGGTCCATGCCAGCCGTTCAAGGCTCACGACATTATGCCCCGGAAGAAACCAATCGACGTGCGCCAGAGCGGTTTTCATGCCTCTGCAGGTCGGCTCGTACAAAGAACCGCCGAGCAACGGGTTTATCCACAACACCCGATAGGCTCTCCGATGGATTTTAATCATTTCCCGTTCCAGAAGCACGCGATCCCCGCGGTCCCATCCATCCGAGAAGATCAAGACGATGGTTGACGGGCCAAGGAGGGCTCCGCCATTGTACGACGTGAATTCCTCGAGACACGACCCGATCCGTGTGCCGCCGGCCCAGTCCTTTACGGTGCGGCCAATTTTCTCTAATGCCACGGCAAACGGATCGCGAGTCAGCACTTGAGTAACGCGATGCAACCGCGTCGCGAACACGAAGGTTTCCACCTTGGCGGGCACCGCCTGAAGTTCTCGAATGAATCGAAGCATAAAGGCCAGATAAGGATTCATCGAGCCGCTGACATCGCAAAGGAATACCAGCCTTCTGATACGTCTACGGGGTTTAAGTGCCGGCAGCTCGTATATTTCTCCGCCGTACTGAATGTTCTTTCTCAGGAGCTTTCTGAAATTCGGTGCAGGGCCGGAAACAATGGGCCGCTTCCTGATTCTCGTGCTTCTCAGGAACGGCCTGAGCAATTCCCGAATGAGCCGCGCCATGCGATAGTCCTGAAATTCGGGAACGTCCTTGAAATCTGTTTCCCGGAGGACCTCCCGTGGGGAATACATCACGAGGGGCCTGGCATTCCAGGCCTCCATCTCTTGCGAATCGGAAACGGACGCCTCAGCAGGAAAGACTTCATCCTTTTGCTGCGGCTGCCCGGATTCGCTGTCCTCAGGGCTAGATATATCGACAGAGTTTTGAATGCGCAGGGCCGGATTCAACCAAAATTCCTGGAAAAGCCTGTCAAACGGTCCATATTCTTCCACTCTGGTGGTGAAAACCGCCTTCAGAACAGTTCTGAAGTCAGAGACATTTTCGACCCCCACACGACACACACAGGACATTGCGTCCAGAACTGCAGGAGTAGTCACCACAAAACCGTTCTCCTTGAGCAGCCGTCCGAACGAGATAATCGCTCCTGTCAAAGATCTGTCGGGGACCGGAAAAATGAAAGTGTCTTGTTGCACGGGGCACCAGCCGAACTATAGTGCTGCGCACTAGGGATGCGTCTACCAGCCAGGTGTCTCCTGCGCTTCGTACGGCCTGCCTCATTGCGCTGCGAGGACAACCTGGCTGACTGCGGACGGAAAGCACTATTTTCATGGCGCAGCAACATAGGCACGCTGTTTTTGTTTCAAGAAAGGGAGAAGCCCGGACCGAATCCCAACCGGACGCATGAATTATGGCGGTTCTCGAAAATTCTGTCGGATTCGTTTACACTTCTCGCCCCTAGTCCGACGGTCCAATCATGTCATTGCGAAGGCAGCAAGGCAATCTCCCCCATTTCACTGTCGAGATTGCTCCGTCGTTTCACTCATCGCAAGACAGGGAGCCGACAGTTTCTCCGGGAGAGCGAACGATGACAGAGGGACCGTGCGGGAGCTATCTGTTGAAGACCGGTTTCCTTTTTTCGGTAAATGCTGCCAATCCTTCCTCTCCGTCTGAGTGGGAGGCACAGGCCCGCAGCGCTGCACGCTCCAGTTCCAGATGCGTCTCGAACGAATTGTTGAAAGAATCCGTGAGCAGTTGCTTTGCATGACCGAAGGAGTTCAACGCAGTCCGGGCAAGCTCCTGTGCCATGTTCGTGGCTTCCAACAGAGCCGCCCCGTCATCCACCACCCGGGTGACCAATCCCCATTCCAGCGCCTGGTCCGCGGAAATGGGCTTATCGAATGCTGCTATTTCCAACGCCCGAGCCAGGCCAACCAAACGGGGCAATGTGAAGGTTCCGCCGCCGTCAATGGCCAGCCCACTGGACGTGTACGCTTGCCTGAGTATGGCCGATTTTTCCATGATCCGAAAATCGCATGCCAGCGCCAGAGAAAATCCACCCCCTGCGGCAACCCCGTTGATTGCAGCGATAACCGGCTTCTTCATGCGACGGATCTCCAGCACTGATTGATGATACCGCGCCGCCAGATTGTGGAAAGCGGCAGCGTATCCTTCGGGCCATCCGTAAGCCCATCTGAGATCGCCACCTGCGCAGAAGGCCTTGCCTTCTCCGGAAATGACCACCCCGCGTATCGACGCGTCAGCGGCCACATTTATCAGGTGATCGGCAAATACGGTGATGGTGTCCAGATCAAAGCTATTGTAGGCCTTGGGCCTGTTAAACATGATTGTGGCTATTTCGCCGCAAACGGATGCTCTTACCGAATCGGGCATGACAACTACCTCCGATGACAGGAGGGAGGCTGACAACGTCTCTGAGGACGTTCACTGTTCTGCAGCCTCTGTTCTCCTGGAATGATTGACCTCGCGGCCCCCTATTATACCTGTGATTCTCGCGAAAATGCCAATGGGATGCAGAAGTTCGTCGCGGATCTCATGCAGCGGGTCTCAATGATATGACACCCGTTCGTGTTCTACAGGTAATCGGGTTTACTAACTCCCGTCGCTGTTGGAGCGCGCCAGGATGCAACGCGCATGGTATCAATTGAGTCACAGGGGGAAAAAGGCTGTCATTGCGAGCGCAGCGAAGCAATCTCAGTCTTGGTCAGTTGGAGATTGCTTCGAACTCTGCCCTCGCGATGCCAGAGGTTAGGCACTTCCTCCGAGCAACTGAATGATGAGCGCGCAGGGGAAGCCGCGTGCCATTTGGTCCGCACTCATTGGTAAACTATCAGGTTTCCAGGCGCTTTTTTTCTTCGGTGCGGATGTCTCGCCTGAGCAGTTTGCCCACCTTTGATTTCGGGAGCATGTCACGGAATTCTATGTATTGAGGAACTTTGTATGCAATGAGCCTTTTTCGGCACCAACGGGTGAGTTCATAGCCGGTGATGCCCTTGACGTCTTTCTTGAGCACCACAAAGGCCTTGATGCGTTCTCCGACCTTCGCATCGGGAATTCCCACCACGCAGGATTCGATCACAGCAGGATGTTCTTGCAACGCGGCCTCTATTTCCGAGGCAGAAATGCGGTAACCTTTGTGCTTGATGGTATCCACTGTTCGGTCCACAAAATAGAGAAATCCTTCTTCATCCTGCCGGACGATATCTGCCGTCCTGTACCAGAGTCGCCCGTCGATTCTCACGAACGAACCTGCAGTTTCCTCGGGCTTGTTCAAGTAGGCCCGAACCATTCTGTCCGATGAAACCAGAAGTTCGCCGGGGTCTCCCGTCTTGACGATCCCGGTTCCGCCCGGTTCGGCGATCATGACACTCTTGCTGGGGACCGTCAGCCCCATGCTCGACTGCGGGGACTCCCGATCGGTTGGACTCATGACTATCCCGCCGCACGTCTCGGTTGCGCCATAGCCTTGATAAATGGTCAGCTGGAATTTATCTTTCCAGCGTTTGGCTACTTCAGCGGGAAGAACGTCCCCTGCGGAAAAACAATATTTCAGGGAAGACAGGTTATACTGGTCCACCCGGTCGTGTTCGAGAATCATGCGGTAAAATGCGGGCACCCCAATGAGGCTCGTGGCGCCGAGCGAGGAAATTCCCTCGAACACAGCGTCCAGGTTCACTCTCGGCTGGAGTATCAGCGAGCCTCCGCCCACCACGACGGTTGACAGGCTGCACGTTTGGCCGAGAATATGGAACAGAGGCGCACCGCCCAGAATGATATCCTTCTCTTTCGGGAATAGTGGATCCCTGACTCCCAATTGTTCATTCGCCGAGACCAGAAACAGCCCGTGGGTGATGGGGACTCCCTTCGGATGTTTTGTGGTACCGCCCGTGTACAGGATTTCCGCAAGGTCGTCCGGGTCAGAACCCGGGTCGGGAGCAGGGGGATTGGAGGTAGACACCATGCTTTTCATGAACGTGACAAACGGCGCTTTTTCGACTTTTCCGGCCGGCACTTTGTCAGCCAGGAGCCCGAACGCGCGCTTCCAGAACGGCAACAAGTCGGCCAAATTGGTTACCACGACGTGCTTTACGCCCGTGTCCGGCATGGCCTGCTTCACGTAACCGTAATTGCGGTCCGCACAAATCACCGCCTTAGCCTGAGTATCAGTGACTATGTATTTCAGGTCGAACGAGGTGTATATGGGGGTTATGGGAACAGCGACTCCGCCCAGTCTCTGTATGCCCAACCACGACACCACGAACTGGATGGAGTTGGGAATGTACATGACAATACGGTCGCCCTTGCCAAGGCCGGAGGCCGCAAGTGACGCGGCAAATCGTTCCGCGAGCTTCAACAACCGGCCGTACGTATAATGCGTTCCCAGAAATGAAACGGCAATCTTGTCGGGGAATTTTGCTGCAGTGGCTGCAAAAGCCTCGAAAATGGTAAGTTCGGCCAAATTCGTCATGAATGGGACATCCTTGCTCATCGTCTGTCTCAACGAGGATCACACGCCGAAATAGGCTGCTTTCACCTCGGGGTTGTCCATAAGCTCGGCCCCGCTGCCTTCCATGGTGAGCATTCCATTTTCGATGACATGCCCGTGATCGATCATTGGGAGGATAGGGCGTGCAAACTGCTCCGTGATAACAATGGTCAGGCCTGTTTCCGAACGGATTTTCTTGATGGCGTCCACCAGCGTGACTTGCATGACCGGGCTGAGTCCGAGCAGAGGCTCATCCAGCAGCAGCAGTTTCGGTTTCACCATGAGCGCCATGCCAATGGTCAACATTTGCTGTTCACCGCCGCTGAGAAATCCGGCCTTCCTGGTCTTGAGCCTCACCAGAGTGGGAAAGAGGTGAAAAACATATTCGATGCTCTCCCGGACTTCTGACCTTTTCCGTAAGTAAGCCGCTATCTTCAGGTTCTCCACGAGGTCTGATTCAGGGAATATAGGGTGGCGTTCCCGGCAGAGCACCATACCTCTCTTGACCCTGTCGCTGGGATACAATTCCGTAATGTCTTCGCCCTGGAATTTTACCCTTCCGTACAAGGTTATCCTTTCGCCTCCCTTGCGCTGCTCCTTGATCTTCGTGTCTATGATCAGCCCGGACATCGTATTCATCAGGGTGGTTTTGCCCGCGCTATTGGAACCGATCACAGCTACTATTTTTCCCGGCTCGACGTGCATGCTGAAGTCATTGAGCGCCAAGGCGTTTTCGTAAAAGACCATAAGATTCGATATTTCAAGCATAGGATAGCCCGTTTTCCAATGAATTCCGGAACGTGCGGCCCAAGAGCTGGTGCTCTCGCCTCCGATTCACGCGGTCCCTCGTCCGGATCAAATTATTCCGTTCCCAAATAGGCCTGCTTTACTTCGCTCAGTTCCATTACCTCGGCAGGTTTTCCGTCTGCGATGGCTCGGCCGTAGTTGAGCACGACGACGCGGTTCGCGATTCTGAACAACTCTCGCAACCTGTGCTCGATCATGATCACCGTCTTGCCTTCGAACATGAGCTTTTCGATGATGGGCACGATACTCGCCAGCTCAGCGATACTCAGCCCTGAAAACAGCTCGTCGAGAATAATCAGGTCAGCTCGGAGTGCGAGACACTTTGCCAGTTCAAGCCGCTTCAAGTAGCCGTGCGGCAGGCTGCCTGCGGCTTTGTACGTCACTGACGATTCCCGCTCGAAACCGACTTCTTCAAGGAGATCCTTTGCAACGGAATCGCGATCTCCGTATCGCCCGCCGGAAAGACTTTTCACCCGCGGGGAGAAAAGGGGAATAATCAGATTCTTGTAAGCCGGAAGCTCGGCAAACGGTCGAATCATCTGAAAGGTCCGCGCAATTCCCAGGCGTGCAATTCTGTACGGCATCCAACCCGTGATATCGCGACCTTCGTACCGGATGACTCCGGAGTCAGGCTTGACGAATCCGGTAATCAGGTTTACCAGGGTAGTCTTTCCAGACCCGTTCGGGCCGATGATGCCCAGCAACTCGCCTCTGTAGAGGTCGAAGTTTACTGCCACCACCGCTCGCACACCCCCGAAGCTCTTGCTGATGTCGCGAACGCTCAATGTCAGTTCCCGGTTCTGCAATGTCGCTGCTTGGTTCATAAATGTAGAGCCTCTCGTGAATGTCCGCCAGATTCAGCCTTCCACTTCCACCCATCGCTCGAACTGCTGATATTTCCGCTGAATATAATGGAATAACCCTTCAGGGAGCAGCACGATGAAAACCACAAGAGAGAGTGCGTAAATTACCGTCCGCAGGCCGCCCACGTTCCGAAGGGCTTCAGAGAGAGGGACGAGAATGAATGCGCCCATCAAGGATCCGGCAAACGTCCCCATTCCGCCCACCACAGCCGACGCCAGGGGTAATATTGAGTAATCCAAGGCAAAATCGGGCATTCCCACGAACATGTACACGTGCGTCATATACGCGCCGCAAAACGAGCCGACGGAACCCGCAATGAACAAGGCCTGTGCCTTCATCCAGTAGATGTTGATGCCACCGCTCATGACGGACCTGTCGTTGTCTTTGATGGCCTTGAGGACCAGCCCGTAATCCGTGGTCACCAGTCGCCTGAACCCGAATAGGGCCAAAAGCAAAACCAGGATCACGACGTACATCTCCACCCACGAGTTGGCGAACGGCTTTATTCCGGTGAGCCCCTCCGTTCCTCCCAGCATGCCCGTGGCTTCGATGATCCGCTCCAGCATGAGCGGCAGCACCAGAGTCACCATGGAGAAATACACTCCCCGCAGCCTCAGTACGGGCAACAGGAAAACGGTACACACAGCGCCTCCGAGAACCGTTGCCAAAGGAATGGTGAGCCACACGGGAAATCCAGCGTAATGATCGAGGCTTCCGGCGATGTACGCGCCTACTCCGAAGAACAGGGCCTGCCCAAGAGAAACCATGCCCACGGTCACGAGAAAATCCCAACTCATGGCCAGGAGCGCGAATATGGCCGTCTGAAGCAGCACTTTTTGCCAGTATGGCGGAAGAATGAGCGGTAGTATCAGGAGTACCAGGACGGGAAGGACCGGCGGAACCGCCACGTAGAGCATCTCCCGATATGAGGTAAGGGCAAAAATGTCGTCTGACCGAGCCTTGATGCCGCGGTCGATTCTCTCTTTACGTCTTTGTTTCACTGCGCCACCGAAGGGTATCGGGAGTCACACGGAGAGCGGCTCCCGTTTTTCTCTCTGCAAACAGCTGTTTTTGTTTGCTTGCTAGTCCTGTGCCTCGCGCTATATTCTCTCTTCCAGTTCTTTCTGTTTCCCGAACAATCCTGAAGGCTTTACCACGAGAATGATCAGAATTGCCACGAGGGAAACGATCATTTTCCAGTGGGGGCCGGAGAACGAATCGGTGATCATCTGCGCGTACCCGATGAGGAACGACGCAACCACCACTCCCACTGTGCTCCCCAGGCCGCCAATGATGCAGACGGCCATGGCGTTGATCAGAACGTCATATCCCTCGTTCACGGATATTGTCCCTCGCGGCAGGATGAGTATCGCGGCCACCGCGGCCAGGCCCGATCCCACCGCAACACTTATGCCCGCGATGCGGTCGGAGTTTATGCCCAAGGAAAGGGCGGTCTTTTCATCCTGGGCAATCCCGCGAAAAGCGAGCCCCAGCTTGGTGTGATGCGTGAAGAAATACAGGCAAAGTGCAAGAGCAATGCCGATCCCCACTATCCAAAGTCTCTGGTGATCGATGTACGTGCTGCCTATTATTACGCTTCCATCCGTAAACACGGGCAGAGTGTATTCAAAGGTCGTGAATCCCAGGTACCGGAATAGCTCCAGGATGGCCAGTCCCACGCCGAACGTGGCAATCACTTCCGATATAACCAGACCCCTCACCCTGAGCAGCACGAATCGGTAGAGTGCAGCTCCCACCAGTGAGGTCAGGAGCACAGCAAGAACCGCCGCAGGGAAGAAAGGAATGGAGAGTTTGTGTATGAAAATCCAGACCGAATACCCCGCCAGAACATACAGAGCGCCGTAGGCAAAGTTGGAAACGCCGCTGATGCCGAAGGTAAGACTGAAACCCAGTGCGATGAGAGCCAATATGATGCTGTTCACAAATCCGTAAATCAACGTCACTTCTAGCATTTCGTCCCTCTCCATCGGTCGCGGAACAAGCGGTTTGAATACCTGCGGCAGCAGTCAGATTCACGCGTGAACATCATTCGTACGCCCGGCTCTCCATCCCCTCTTGAGAGGAGCGGAGAGGGGCGTAATCAAGAGCAATGGGCGCGACGTCGGTCGTACCCGAGGGGAGCGCACGCTCCCGCACGGCCTATTTCGCGCGTTGCACCCATTCGGGCAGTTTGACGGTGCCTTCTGACAGCGCCAGGGGGAAAACGATGGTCCGTTTGCCGTCATCCATCCATTGGGCTACGCATCCGCTCGCGGTTTTTGTCGGGTCGTCACCGTAGATGACCTGATTGCCTTCGTCGAACTTGATCCTGCCGATCACGCCCTGGCGATCTGTCTTCTTTAATTCCTCGACCATTTTGTCCGGATCCAGAGATCCTGCCCGTTCAATGGCTTCTGCCAGGAGGTAAACGGAGTCATACGACGGTGCCGGACCATGGCCAGCTTCCATGGGAGCTCCATATTTCTTCTGGTAGTCGTCGTAAAATTTTTTCGCGGGAGCGTATTTTTCAGGAGCGATTGCACTGCCGATCTCGAAACTCACGTTCAAAAGACCACCGATTTTTCCATCGAACGTCTTCCACGCGCCGGGACCCGCCATAGGCGAGATGAAACCCATGACCATCGCGGGAATTTTCATGCTCTGCCATTGTTTGAGAAGAATGCCGCTCTGGGGCATGTCGAATACCGGGACTATCACTTGAGCGCCCTTGGTTTTCGCTTTGATGAGACCTGCAGAAAAATCGGACGATCCTGTGGGATACACCTCTGTGCCCAGATTCTCCCAGCCGAATTTCTCCGCAGCAACTTTCGCGGCTCCCTCAGCCGTTGCCCGAGCCCACAACACGTCCTGATGCATCGCAAAAAGCTTGTTGAACCCGAATTCTTTGTTCATGAATTCCAGAGTCGTAGCCATATATCGCACGAGATGCATGGAATTGAGGCACACCCGGAAACAGTACTTGTATTTTTCGGGGTCGGACTTGAGTTTTTCTTCTGATTTTGGAGACATGGCTATCGTCCCCAACATGGGAACCTTGTATTTGGCGAGAATGTCCATTCCCGCCATGAGAGCTTCCGAACGAAACGGACCGATGAGGATCGCAGTCACTTTCTTATCGGTGATGATCTTTTCCATTCCCAGGAGGGCTTCAGACACGGGCACACCCGGCGACGCGTCCCGCAGGTCGATAGTCTCCAGTTTGATGGGCCTTTGCTCGGCTCCCACCTTGACACCACCCTTGGCGTTGATTTCTTCGACCGCCATTTCCACAGCCTTGAGAGATTCCTTGCCCTCAATGGCCGTCAAAGCAGTGGGAACTCCCACCAGAATCGGTTCTGCCGCACTGGCCATATGTGCAGCCCCAGCCATGAGGAGAACCGTACAAAAAGAAATCAGGAAAAGCGCCCTTTTCATGTGATCCCTCCCGTTTCCGTGACATTGAAGAAAGAACTCGCGTTTTCAGTCCGAAGAGCCCAAAGCACACGGAACGGATGATTCCGTACCGCTCCTCTGGTCATGATACTGAAATATTAGACTGTGAAAAGATTGCTGTCAATCTTCAAGAAGGCCGAAACGTCATTTTCGCAACTGCAACATCGTGATCCCCTCTAAAATGAAAAGTTCATAATAGGGAAAAATGCGTCTACATGCTTCAGAGGTCCGGCACCATGTCTTCCCGAGCACAGTCAGCCAGGTTGTCCTCGCAGCGCAAGGCAGGCCGTCCGAAGCCAAGGGGACACCTGGCCGGTAGATGCATTCCTATAGGGATTCACAAATAATGTCGGTTTTGATTACGTGAAAATGTTGGAAGATTGTCATTGCGAAGGCAAAGCCCGAAGCAATCTCCAACCGACCAAAATCGAGATTGCTTCGTCGCTCCGCTCCTCGCAATGACTTGATTGGACCGCGGGCTTGGGGGCCAGAATTATGAGCAAATCCGACACAATTTTCGAGAACCGGTATAATGCACGGTATCAGGCCCAGGCGACGCCATGGAACCTGTCACCCCCAGAACGCGATTTTCATGCTATTGTCTTGTCATGTTTCACAGACACCGTTAGGCTTGCGATTTACGGATTACCCGGGGGAGAACCGGGATAAATAGATGGATTGCGATTCCCTGGTTTAGATTTACCAAGGAATCGAGGTATAGTCATCAAGAATTGTCCGGGCGAGATGCCCCAACCATGGAGTTGACCGGAACGACTCGCCACTTGCAGCGCCGAGCGGATAAACAGTCTGTGAACCTGGAGTCAGGATGTCAACGGATTCTATGCGTGCCGATCCGTGGAATGACGAACTTCACGATCTTCGTCGACGGGAATTGTATCGTACGATGCCGCGCATCACCGGCTTACCCGGACGGCTCGTCACAATCGACGGCTGTCGTGTCTTAAATTTTTCCAGCAACAATTATCTCGGACTGGCGGGACACCCGGACGTAGTGCAGGCGTTGGCGGATTCGGCTCGCGTCTATGGTGCAGGTTCGACGGCCTCTCGACTGATAGCGGGAAACACGGAGATACACAGAGAACTGGAAAGGTTTATTGCCACCTGGAAAGGAACGGAAGCGGCCGTCCTTTTCGGGAGCGGTTATCAGGCCAATGTGGGCGTGATTTCATCCCTTATGGACAAGTCCGACCTTATCGTGTCCGACGAACTCAACCACGCGAGCATTATCGACGGCTGCCGGCTCTCCCGCGGTCAAGTGATAATTTATCCTCACCGCGACCTGAATCGGCTGGAGGATGCACTCAGGACCGTGGGTTTCAGGCGAAAGCTGGTGGTTACGGAATCGGTTTTTTCTATGGACGGCGACCGTGCAGCGCTGCGAGAAATAGATTACCTGTGCAGAAGGTGGAAAGCCGTTCTCATGGTGGACGAGGCGCACGCCACGGGAGTCCTGGGTGACAAGGGGCAGGGACTGGCAGCAGAGTTGGGAGTGGTTCCGGAGATCCAGATGGGAACCCTGGGAAAAGCAGCCGGCACCAGCGGAGCATACGTTGCAGGCAGCCGCCGGCTGGTGGAACTGCTCACCAATAAGGCCAGATCCCTGATTTATACCACGGCAGCGCCTCCGGCCGTCGTGGGGTCTGCGCTTGCGGCTTTGAAAATCCTGAGTTCCTCCGAGGGAAGCGTCAGGCGAGCCAGACTGAAAGATAATATGGAACACTTCAATCGCCTGCTGTCGAGGATACCGGGATTTAGCGCGGATCCGAGCCATATTGTGCCAGTCCGGGTCGGCGACTCATCCCGGACCATGAAGGTGAGTTCCACATGCCTGTCGGAAGGAGTTTTCGCACACGGTATCAGGTTTCCAACGGTGCCGGAAGGGACTGCGCGCCTGAGATTTACCCTCATGAGCGATCACGCCCCTGAGGATCTTGAAACCGCGGTGTCGGTCCTGGAACGCGCACTGGAAGCGAAAGATGTCGAACCTCGCCAGGCAAATGAAATAGGCCACTGCCGATCGTAATTTCCCAACCGAGGCAGTGAGACAGACCTGCAGAGCTGGATTTCGCCCCGCGGCGTTGTTCGCGGGCTGTGATCCGCGAAGGAAGAGCGATCGACCCGAGAATGAGTAATCAGGGGATGGTTCCACCACGTTCCTTGGCCGCGAACCACGTGCGAACTCCGCATGGCACGAAAGTGCTCGGCAGTGACCGGAAGAAAGAATGTTCGAATCCATAGAAGCCATAGAAGAGAGCCTACTGAGACACCAGTACATACCGGACAGGTCGCTTGCGACAGTCCTGTATCTCGCGTGGTGCATGAAAAAACCGTTATTTCTCGAAGGCGAGCCCGGTGTCGGCAAGACGGACATCGCACGGGTGATGGCTCGTGCATTGAATACGAATCTCATTCGTCTTCAATGCTATGAGGGCCTGGACGCAAATCATGCCATCTATGAATGGAACTATCCGCGGCAGATCCTGGCGATAAAACTCGGAGAAGAATGCGGCACTGACCGGCAACTGCTGGGTAAGACTATTTTTACGGAAGAATTCCTCATCAAGAGACCGTTGCTGGAGGCCATACTCTCCGCACCGGAAAAAGAACCTGTGCTGTTGATCGACGAAATCGACAGATCCGACGAGGAATTCGAAGCCTTACTCTTGGAAGTGCTTTCAGACTTCCAGATCTCCATACCGGAGATCGGCACGCTCAAGGCCTCGCGCAGGCCGCTGGTGATTCTGACGTCGAACCGCACGCGAGATATCCATGACGCGCTGAAACGCAGATGCTTGTATCACTGGATCGATTATCCCAGTCCCGAAAAGGAGAGGAGAATCATTGCGGCAAAAGTCCCCGGCATATCCGAAGATCTGGCTCTTCACGTTGCTCATTTCATGAAACGCATCCGCCAGGAGGATCTGGTAAAAAGACCGGGCGTGGCGGAGACCTTGGACTGGGCTGCGGCCCTGTTGGTGCTTGAGAGAGATTCACTCGACCAAAAGACGGTGGAACAGACTTTGGGTTGCATTTTGAAATATCGGGAAGATATGACTCGTTTTGACGAGCTATGGCAAGACAAAGACTTCAGGGATTCGATGTTGGGTGATGTCCTCGAAAAGCTCTGTTAGAGCGATCGCAGCGGGCTCATTGTCGATTTTCGTATTCATGTCGCCGAACAAGCGCCGGCATTGTCCGTGTGAGACAATGCCGGGAGCATGCGATGCTACGGCGTTCCCTGTCCGGAGACCATCGGTCGGTTCGCCGGACGCGGGGGAGCAGGAGAGGCAGGTTGGGATCCCGCGAGCGACTGTGAATCCTGGAAACCGTAACCGGACGCACCAGTCAGTCCCGGAGACTGAACGGAGCCGGTCATGTCCGAGAAACCTGCTTGAAGATGTGTTCTCGCCGCATCTCGTAACGAGACCTTCCGCGGAAGCGGACCTGGAGGAGGATTGTCACCCGGATCGAAACTCGGCACCGGCGGGTTTGGCGATTCGTAACGCGGCAAGAAATCCATTGGTGAGACGAATTCCAGACATTGGTTGTCCGGGGGATAATAATACGGAGCGTAGTAGACCCATGGTCCGAATCTCAGCTCTGCATGAGCCGTCTGGAACCCTGCTACTGCTAATGTCGTTGCAAGTACGGCAAGAAGTGCCCATTTCGTGTTTTTCATGAAAGCTCCTCCGGGCGCATGTCTGATTCAGAGTCTGAAAGATATGCCACTTTGATTATATCAATTATCTCACAATGTTGTCAAATGTATATTCTGTCGAGTTTTAATGAATAACATAATATGTTGTATTTAATGAGCTAATTGTAGTGTTGTGCCCCGCAAATAGCTTTCAAATCACCGATTTGGTCGGGACGCGAATCAGTGTCATTGCGAGGAGCGACGCGACGAAGCAATCTCCGGCCCTTATTCTGCAACTACGCGAGATTGCTTCGCTTCGCTCGCAATGACAAAACCGGCTTCCCTTGCTCGATGAAAACTTCGGGAGAGCCCCAGATGACGGGTTACTAAGTTATTTGTGGGACAGCACAGTAGTTTGATCCACAAAATCCGTGCGGCGTCCAAGGCTCACCTGCCGTTCCAAATGATGATAGGCATTCGCCACAAGTTATAAGATTGCCGGGCTGGGGGCCCTCCTGAGCGAAGTGATGAGGCGGCTCTGCGTCGTCCGCAGCGAAGGAGTGCTCCCAGCCTGTGCTCGGAATCGAGTTACCTGTAAAAAAAGCGAATCCGTATGAAAAACCAAATCCACCACAATCACTGCCGAATTTCTTGACCACACTCGCCATTTGTGGTTTATTCAAGGATTCAAAGAGTACGAGAGAGATCATCGGAAGCACCCGGTGTTCCGCCGCTTCCCAAGGGGTACACATGAAGTATTACAAAACTGAGGACGTGCGTAATGTGGCGGTCGTCTCCCATGCGGGCTCGGGAAAGACGACCTTGTGTGATGCAATGCTTTTTGATGCCGGAGCTGTCGACCGTCTGGGAAAGGTAACGGATGGTTCTTCAAACTTCGATTTCGAGCCCGAAGAGGTGAAGCGCGGTATCACCATCGGGGCCTCTTTGTACACGGTGGAATGGAAGAAAAAGAAAATCAATATTCTGGATACCCCCGGCGATCCCAATTTCGCCGCGGAGGTGACGGCAGCCCTGAAAGCCGCGGATATAGCAATACTGGTCATTGATGCGGTAGATTCGGTAAAGCCCCTGACCGAGAAGGTTTGGGCTGCAATTGAGGAGAGAGGATGCCCCAGAATTCTGGCAATAACCAAAATGGATCGCGAAAGGGCGGACTATGAAAAGGTCCTCGCTGACGTGAAAGGCATTCTCAAAGTCAAGCCGCTGGTGCTTCAGATTCCCATCGGCGCGGAAAGCAACTTCAAAGGCGTGGTGGACCTGCTTTCCATGAAATCGGTGATGTTTGATGGTGACGGTCGAACCGCAGCGAGAGGCGACATCCCCGGCGACCTGAAAGATGAAGCAAATTCCCGGCGTGAAGTCCTCATCGAGGACCTTGCTGAAGTGGACGACGCGCTGATGGAACGATATCTCGAAGGAGAGGAACTCGGTGCAGAAGATCTGGCCGCAGCTCTGAAGCAGGGAATCGTGCAGAGGGTGTTCATGCCCGCGATGCTCTGCTCCGGTGCCGCCAATAGAGGAGTGCAGACCATTCTCGACCTGATAGCGGATGCGAGCCCTTCGCCTGCGGATATGCCCGACGTGCGAGGAACCACCTCGGCTGGAGACGAGCAAACCAGGGCCGCGTCGCCGGACGCGCCATTCTGCGCATACGTGTTCAAGACCCTGGCCGATCCTTATGCGGGAAGGCTAACACTTTTCAGGATCTTCTCCGGCCAGCTTTCAGCGGACTCCAATTTCTTCAATGCATGCCGGGGAACGAAAGAGCGCTTCGGGCAACTCCTCGCCATCCAGGGGAAGCATCAAAAATCATTGGAAGCGGCGCAGGCGGGCGACATCGTTGCAGTGGCGAAGCTGAAGGAGACCTTGACCGGGGACACGCTGTCCGATGAAAAGGCCCCGTTCATCATCGCACCCCATACGTTGCCCCAGGCGGTGATTTCGTTCGCGATAGAGCCCAAAGCCAAGGGAGACGAGGAGAAGATCACGCAGAGCCTCACAAAGCTCGGAGAAGAAGACCCCACCCTGTCCGTCACGCGGGATCCCCAGACAAACGAATTCCTTATTTCGGGCATGGGACAGGTCCACATTGAAGTGATCGTGGACAAGCTCAAGAGAAAATTCGGGGTGGACGTGAACCTCAAGACGCCCAAGGTCCCGTACAAAGAAACCATCAAAGGGAAGGCAAAGGTTGAAGGAAAACTCAAGAAACAGACTGGCGGTCGCGGCCAGTTTGCTGTGGCGTGGCTGGAGTTGGAACCTTTGCCCAGAGGTCAAGGTTTTGAGTTTGTGGACAGGATTGTGGGAGGCGTTATTCCCAGACAGTACATCCCGGCAGTCGAAAAGGGCGTTTCGGAATCGATGGGCGGCGGCGCTCTGGCGGGGTATCCGGTCATAGATGTGCGTGTGACCGTCTTCGACGGCAAGTACCACGATGTAGACTCTTCTGAACAGGCGTTCAAGATTGCCGCATCAAAAGGGTTCAAGAAAGGTGTGCTGGAAGCAAATCCCGTACTCCTCGAGCCCATCATGAATATGGAAATCATTGTTCCCGAAGACTGCATGGGCGACGTCATGGGTGATCTGAATTCACGGCGGGGCAGAATCTCCGGTATGGACGCCAGGGGCGGCAGCCAGGTCATCAAAGCCCAAGTCCCCATGTCCGAGGTACTCAAATACGCGTCGGACCTCACTTCAATGACTTCCGGCCGCGGGCTGTTTTCAATGGAATTCTCTCACTACGAAGAAGTGCCGACCCATATTCAGGAGAAGATCGTCGAGGCCTCGGGAAAACGGGCGGAAGAAGAGGACTAGCGAAAGCTCCGGCCCCAGAGGGTTGCGCGAGTCCGAGCGGCAGTCAGGGTCACACTCGGTTTACTCCGACTTCGCGTCCGCGTGAACGAAGTATCGCCTGCGTGCGGTCTGATGTCTGAAGTGTACCCACCGGCTCGAGTTGTCGTAGGATTTGCGATATGCGAGACGCTCGGGTATTCATAGTCTGGACCGGGATCACCGGGGGAAATGCTGCGAGAGTCTCTCCGCCGGGGAAGATCCCCCTTGAAACAGGATCGGAATCTGGACCGAACCCCTGGCTACTCACGCCAATTCGGCTTTCCATCCAAGACAGGTTATTGAAACATTATGTCCGAAGGCATCATTATTGCGGTATGCACCAGTAAGAAAAAGGGTACTCCAAAGGCCGACGTGGGGTCCGGATTTCTCGAAGTGGGATTCGGATTGAAGGGAGATGCCCACGGCGGCGACTGGCACCGTCAGGTGTCCCTTCTTGCCATTGAACAGATTGATACCATGAAGGCCAAGGGCCTGGACGTGCGGCCCGGCAGTTTTGCCGAGAATCTCACGACCCGCGATTTCGACCTGGGATCGATAAAGGTGGGAGACCGCCTCAAAGTAGGCCTGTCAGCGGTTCTGGAAGTGACGCAGATCGGCAAAGAATGCCATACGCGGTGTGCCATTTACAACAAGGTAGGCGAGTGCATCATGCCGGAACAAGGCGTTTTCGCGAAAGTGCTGGTTGACGGCGACGTGAAGACGGGAGATTCGATAGAACGGGCCTGAACCCCTCCTGTATAATAATTCTCGAAAGTATAGTCGAGATTGATAAGCCTTCCCTTGCGTGTACCATGTTGAAGCAGGTCATTGCGAGGAGCCTGGTGACCAAGCAATCTCGCTTTGGCGAACGAGATTGCTTCGGACTTCGCCCTCGCAATGATAGTCTGCCAATCTCTCCGGCCAATTAAAATCGACCCTACTTTTGAGAATCCCTACAGTTTCTCTGAAACGGTGATTCGCGGTCCCGATTCGCGTGCAAACCTGCGCGTGCAACTCTATTGCTGCAGGGTGCGAAGAAGTTACGCACCTGGATAAATAATTTCACGCCCCCATCACATATGTGCGCAAAAAAGCACCGCAGAACAAAAATTGACTACATGTCTGGCGGGAGCTCTTGCAGAGTATTATAGTACGATTATAACATGGTGTTTATTGGTATAAACATTGCACAGTGATATCCAAGGCCAGGCCCATTGAAAGGAGTCGAGATGCCTTTATTTTGCGATTCTAAGCAGCTCAAACAGATCGAGGGCCTGCTGCTGAAGGAAATGGACCGCAACGGCAAAATAATGGTGAGAAGCCTTGACAAGATACACGCAAGAACCGGACTGACTTATGCGATCGTTTCAGAGATCGCACGCCGTTTGCAGGAACAGCTTCAGAGAGCGGGCACCTGACCGATTTACTCATATTCAAATTCCAAGCCCCATTCCGGGGCTTTTTTCATATCTTCCCTTGGGATAGCATCACGTGAAAATTTTTGACGTCCGATATTTTCTGTAATCATTCAGTTACTCGGGGGAAGTACCTAGCTTCTGTCATTGCGAGGAGTGAAACGACGAAGCAATCTCGATACTTAAAGGCAGAGATTGCTTCGCGTGCTCGCAATGACAGCCTTTTCCCGTCCGTAACTGAGGCGTTACTATTTTCTTGCATGCAACCGGGTGGTTTGGGGTTGACAACGCGCCCGCGAATCGAGTAAAAGTAATCTGTTGCGGGAATAACTCAGTGGTAGAGTGCAACCTTGCCAAGGTTGAAGTCGCGGGTTCAAATCCCGTTTCCCGCTCCACCGAGATCATCAAACCCCCGGAAAGATCATTTTCGGGGGTTTTCAGTTCTTGGCTTCCGGCCGGAGCAATATTGGGATTCTCAAAAGTAATGTCGCTCTTGATTACGCGAAGAGATCGGAAGATTGTCATTGCGAGCGCAAAGCCCGAAGCAATCCCCAACCGACCAAGACTGAGATTGCTTCGTCGCTTCGCTCGCAATGACAGGCCCGAGCAGTGTCATTGCGAGCGAAGCAACCTGCTCCGACACAAATGTGCGACCTGATTTAGGAAACTGTACTTGGCGGAGACGCCGTAAAATCCGAAGTGGGCTCCAAGGCTAGAGACAGCTTCTCCGACCGTGTCGTACTCCTTGAGATATACCTTCTCGTACTTGACCAGAGGCCAGAGACTCTCTAAGGTGCAATCACAGCTGGCCGACAGCAGGGAGCAACAATGAAATCAAACCAATGCGAATGCGGCTACCCCCTTATCAGGGTTCTGCCGCGCTCTGTTCATCGTGCTGAACTGGTAATCTGGCACGACGGAAAGAAAGACAGCCCGACGTACAAACAGGAGATCACTCACTGCCCTAAATGTGGAGAAAAACTGCCGACGAAATAGGGGGCATACGCCTCACCCGGACCGCAGCTTCCCCCGAAACGATCTCATGGTTCCGCGGGCTTTTTCCGGCTCACCGTCCGGTTCTTTTGTCAAACTCCCGCCAGAATTTCCGGTTGCAATCAGTAACGCATGCCGTGTACAGGGAGTAATTCTCAGGCCCGGCCATGGTTCTATAGGCCTCATCAGATCCCTCCAACCCCTGGCCTCCTCCCGGACCGGTAGGCTCCAATCCGTACCGCATTCGGCATTCCCATTGGCAAGTGTTGAGATCGACTTCGCCGCCGCCCTCTTCGGCAGCGAAAAGCCATGGGGCAGCCTGAGCCTGGCATCCGGCGGTGATCGGCTGCCAAAGATGCTCGGCGGGCAGCGATTGGGCTGCAATGAAAGACAGTGCAAGCGTGGATGCTAACATGAGGATTAAGCGCGTGCGGTTCATCTCGGCCCCTCCTTTCTCGGGAGCCACGCGTCGTCGATAGACATCTGCAGCTACTTAGATGCGGTCACCTCTCGATCGATTCATGAAATCGTTCTCCGGATGTGCGCAGCGATGCATGGCTCGTTTCAGAGACCGGCACGATCACCCGAAGAGTTTTTCCGGCACAAAGTCGCCGGGTCGCACTTCAGTCATGGAAATCGCGGCAGAAGGACAGGTCACCTGGCAGAGCCCACATCCCATGCATTTTGCCTGGTCCACCTCAGCGGGTTCTTCACCCTCCTGAGTCACGGCAGAAAAATAACATCTGTCCACACAAGTTCCGCATGCAGAGCATGCCTCCGCATCGATCTGCGCAGCGAAACGACTCGGTTCGATAACGCTGATATTGTGTTTGATCAGTATCGGCATGGTCTGACAGCAACACGGGCAGCAGTTGCAAATGAAATGATCGACACTCTGCTTGTTCATGACCACATGGATAAGCCCGTCCTCTTCGGCTTGTCGGACGATCTCGAGAGCTTCGTCGGGAGTGACTTTTCTCCCGGTTCCCCGGGCGATGTTGTATTCGGCTCCCTTGTTGATCTGCAGACAGGCTTCCAGTTTCTTGTCGCATTTGTGTGCGGTGAGGCGGCAGGTGCACTTGGTTACGGAGATCGTCTGTGCCTTATCGATGATGTCTCTAACATCCTCGAAAGCGAGCACGTGGTGTTTGCCGGGAATGGTCACGCCCACGGGGATGACGCGGGTGAAGGGCCGAGGCATGAGTTTGTTGTAGGTTCTGGCTATGTCCGGCCATTCGATCTCCATAAACTCCTGCCACAGATCGAGAAATTCCCGAGGCGCGGCTGGCCACAGGATGGACGCGTCGTGGAACTGCACCAGGTCGCGGCTCATGCGGTATTGAGGCGGATCGGCCTTCCCTCCGGGGAATACGAGCCCTTTAATGAACAGGGTGTGGAGCATCGCGGCCACATCCGGCTCCGGCCGGCCGAGCTTCTCGGCCGTCTGTGGAGCGCTTCCCGGCAGTGCCAGGAGAAGTTGCGCTTCCGCGGGGTCCGCTATCATTTGAAAGAGTTTCGGTATGCGCTCGGACTGCCCGAGTCCGATGCGATTCGCCAGTTCCTTGTATGTAGCATCCATAATGATTTCCTTGGTTTTGTTTCCGGCCTCTGCGCCTGCCTGCCGCAGGTGATGCTTCATTGGAGCACACGGCAGCGTGCTTCGTCAAGTTTGATGCGTTGAACGCTTCAGATTGAACCGTTCTAAGCGCGTGACAAAGTTGTCCCGTTCCTTGGACTGACTTAAGTCCTCACCGGGAAGGAACCTTTTGGTCATCAAGTTCCTCGCATCTAAGAGAAATCCATAACTGCACCCGACGCTGTCTCGAAGTTGTGCTGAGCATCTTAGCGGCCCGAAATCAACCGTTTCATCATTTGGCTCTACCAGATGCCGGTAATAATGAGTCGCATGGGTCACTGCCGACCACCGCCCATATATGTCATCGTAGAGATCTTCGCCTTTCAGGTACTTTGCCAGAGCTCTCCGATCATTCAATGTCTTATCACATAAGGCGGTCCAAAGTTTAATTTGCGTCTTGCCATTGAGTTTTGCGGCAATGTCTGCACAATCAGGTTGCTGCAAGAATTCCTTAGCGATTGTAATAAGATCCGGATCGTGGCAACTTTCCCCCGTTCTCCTGTCTTCTTCCAGCTTGCCATCTCGTTTTCCTTTTCGGATTATTTGGTCGTGGATACCGAAACAAAGCCATGCCAGGGAACGTTTCTCGTAACCAGCGTCAGAGGTGCTTTCTATAATGTAGTAAAGGGAAAGGTACGCCTCAAACATGGTTCGGAGGATAGGAATCATAGGGCCGGAGGTGCCGGCGCGAAGGAGGACCTCTATCCCGTCAGCCATATCGATCATATGCCTGAACAGAACCAACGAGGGATAATCCCTACTCCAAGCCTTTTGAGCAACTTTCCGGCATCTTTTGAAAGTCTCCTCGGCTCGGTCCACCAAAGATTCTAGTTCGGGACTTGCGAAATCAATCAGTTGCTGGGCGCTTGAGACAGCAGCCTCCCTAAAACAGGGTGATTGAGATTCAGTTGGCATGTCGCGCATCCTTTCTTGTCTATTAATTCCGGTCGAAAGTTTTCACGAAGTGGCGGGTTCAGCTATCTTGCCGAAATGCTTCAGAAAGAATCGTGCTGCCAGGCCGTTGAGCAATCCGGTGCCCACCGCGGTGAGCATCATGACGGGAAGCAGGAGGAAAATGCCCTCGCTGCGAATGAGCACAAAATACGCGGTCACCAGTTGGGCCAGGTTGTGGGCCGTTGCCCCCGCGAGGCTGACGCCGATTTCGGAGAATATGCCGGATCCGTACCTGAATACCAGCGCCATCGTCAAGAGTGCGCAGGTC
>DATHCX010000025.1:0-9358 GCA_035319325.1 Desulfomonilaceae bacterium | reverse complement strand
ATTGTGCATGTCGGCGAATTCCGGAAAAACAGTTGAACGATTGGAAACCATTGAAGGAGTACTGGATCGACTGGTGTTCGCTTCGGACAGCAGTGAATTCGTTGTAGGACGCCTGAGTGTACGCGGTCGCAGGGAACCCGTGACCATCGTGGGGGCTTTGCACAAACCGCATCCCGGCGAGACTCTAGTGCTGGAGGGCCGATGGGAGTTCGACAAGAAATTCGGGGAGCAATTCCGGTTTCAGGCGGCTTCTTCCCGGGCCCCTTCCACGGTAAAAGGAATCGAGAAGTATCTCGCTTCGAACTTGATCAAAGGAATAGGCCCGGAAATGGCCCGGAGGATCACGGCCGCTTTCGGCCAGGGCACCCTGGACGTCATAGAAGAAAAACCGGAATTGCTGCGCACCATCCCCGGTATCGGGCCCATGCGAGCCGAGAAGATCTCAGAGGCGTTCCGCGAGCACAAGAACATACGGGAAGTCATGCTGTTCCTGCAGACTCACGGTGTTTCCGCGACGTATGCATACAAAATATTCAAGAAGTACGGGAAGAAAGCGGTTGATGTGGTATCCGCGAATCCCTATTGTCTTGCTACGGACATCCAGGGAATCGGGTTTAGATCTGCCGACAAAATCGCGGGCAGTCTCGGCATCGATATGCGATCCCCGCTGCGAGCGGCCGCGGGCATCCTCCACGTCCTGGACGTGGTGCAATCCGAAGGCCACGTCTATTACCCTCGCCATGAACTTCTTGAAAAGGCACGGGAACTTCTCGGCATAGATTCTCACACGCTGACGGCCTCGTTGGAAGGGCTCGCGGCTACCCGGGCAGTCATCTTTGAGGGAGATAGCGTGTATCCGGCCCAGATGGCTACCCTGGAAAATTCCGTAGCCGCAAAGATACGGAATCTGATTTCGTCGCCCCGATTTCTTCCGTCGATCAAGGTGGATGTCGCGTTGAAGTGGATAGAAGCGCGTTCGGGACTGATACTTTCCGCTGCCCAGCGGGAGGCTGTTCAGGCCGCTATCGACCATAAGGTTCTGATCGTCACCGGCGGGCCCGGAACCGGAAAAACCACGCTCCTCAGGGCTATGATCGAAATTCTTGAGGCGAAGAAGTTACGCGTGCTGCTTTCCGCTCCCACCGGTCGAGCTGCCAAGAGGCTTTCGGAAGCCACGGGCAGGGATGCCAGAACCATACACCGGCTTCTGGAATATTCACCTGCGGAGGGCGGTTTTCAGAGAAATGCCTCTCGGCCTCTGGAAGCGGAATTTGTCGTGGTGGACGAGGTCTCCATGGTGGACATCTCCCTCATGCATTACTTGTTGTCTGCCATTCACTCGCAGACCACGTTGCTTCTGGTGGGGGATTCGGATCAGCTGCCTTCCGTGGGGCCGGGCAACGTCCTGGAAGACTTGATCTCCTCATCCAAAATCCGGGTCGTAAGGCTGGAGACCATATTCAGGCAGGCTCAATCCAGCCTCATCGTGACAAATGCTCACCTGGTGAATCAAGGGAAAATGCCGCGAAAGGAATCGGATGGTACGGAGCTATCCGATTTTTATCTCGTGGAAAAGGATGATCCTGAAGAGTCTCTGCGTTTGATAAAAGAAATGGTGTCCCGCCGGATTCCCGACAGGTTCGGATTCGACCCGATACGGGATTTGCAAATCTTGAGCCCCATGCACAAAGGAACCGTAGGAACCGAAAACCTCAACAGGGAACTCCGGGAAATTCTTAATCCGTCGGGCCGCCCCATCAGAGGAGACCGCTTCCGGGTGGGCGATCGAGTCATGCAGATAAGGAACAATTATGAAAAGGAGGTCTTCAACGGGGACGTGGGGAGGATTGTTTCCTTCGACTCCGAATGGGACGAGGCCGCTGTGGATTTTGACGGCAGGAGTGTCACGTATCACGTTTCGGAGATGGACGAGTTGATACTGGCTTATGCAGTGACGATTCACAAGGCGCAAGGAAGCGAATACCGGGCAGTGATTATTCCCATGACCACTCAGCATTTCGTTCTGCTGAGGCGCAATCTGCTCTATACTGCCATGACCCGCGCCAAGGAACTCGTCATTCTTTTGGGAAGCACCAAAGCGCTCCAGATAGCGGTGGAGAACAGAATCGTGGAACCCAGATATTCGGGCCTGGCAGGCAAGATCTGATACTGTTGCGCTTTCACAAGTAAGATTGGCGGGACCCTCTTTGTGAACGGAGTTCCCCCGAGTCACCGGACATACATCAGGTGCGGTTCTCGGGCACGAGGTGTATGGAATAATGATTGATACGCATTCGCAATCAGATTTATGAGAATGCAGGGCTGGGGGCTCTCCTGAGCGAAGTGATGAGACGGCTCTGCGTCGTCCGAAGCGAAGGAGTGCCCCAGCCTGTGCCCAGAATCGAGTTACCTGTAAAAAAGCGAATCCGTATGAGACGTGTTTAGGTCACGGAAAATCCTTGCGGCGGTCTGCCGGGATGTGGATATATTACGGGAGTACTTTCATATTGGGTGTCGGAAAGAAAACGCTTTAACGAATCGGCTGGGAGAACATCATGACTCAATACACCATTCACCCTCTTGCAGTAGGATTCAACGAGACGGATCAGGGCATAATGACTTATCTGCGCTCATACGGTAAACGGATTTTGCTTCCCATATATTCCTTTGCACTCATGGGAGGTAATCTCAAAATTCTCGTGGATACGGGCCTCGAAGATTTCATGATGCCTCCGGATTTGGAAGAACGCATGGGCTTCCCTGTCATGCATTTTGAGGACGCGCTGGAAACCATCGGCTGGTCTCCCGAGGAAGTGGACGTAATCATCCATACGCACTTGCATAACGATCATTGCGAAAACGATTCCCTGTGCGAACATGCCAAAGTATACGTGCAGGAGGCTGAACTGCAATTTTTCAATGAGCCCCATCCCGTCGATCATCGCTATTATCCGGACGTACTGGACGGAGTGGATGTTGTAACCGTGCAAGGTGACGCAACGATCACGGAAGGGATCGGAGTACTCTTCACTCCCGGGCACACACCTGGAGGGCAGTCTGTCGTGGTGGAGACATCGCAGGGCCGGGCCGTGATAACGGGCCTGTGTTGCAACGCCGAAAATTTTCCCGCAGGCGGCGGAGTCATCGCTCCGGGTGTTCACCTGAACCTAATTCAGGCGTACGAGAGCATGAAGCGAATTCGCGAAACAGCAGACATCATCATCCCCGTTCACGATCTGGAAGTGGGCAGAAAAAAGGTGATTCCCTAGTGTGATGTCTTGCAACGAGCTTTCTAATTACTGACCTGGCCGGCACGCGAATCGTTGTCATTGCGGAGAGCGAAGCGACGAAGCAATCTCCAGGCCTTGCCCTGCATCGAAGCGAGATTGCTTCGCTGCGCTTGCAATGACGAAGCCTGGCTCCCTAAGCATTGCTTTGAGAGCCGGACTTTCTGACCCGAGTTTTTCTTTTACACGTCCAGGGCGTCGGCCACGAGATCCGATACCAGAGTCATTTTTACGTCCAGCTCAAATTCGTCATCGAGATCCTTTAGTTGTGCGAAGCACATTTCGCAGGCAGTCGCGCAGATTTCCGCACCTGAAGCTCTGATCTGGTCCGCTTTGACTCTGGACGTCATCAACCGCCACTCGGGCTCCGCGGCCAGGACCAGGCCTCCGCCTCCGCCACAGCACCAGTTCTCCTTGCGGTTAGGGGTCAGATCCACGTAATTGTCCGTGAGCGCTTTAAGACAGTTCCGCGGTTCTTCGTATATTCCGCCGTTACGGGCGATCTGACAGGGGTCATGATAGGTCACGCGACCTTCGGTCACAGATGTGTCCAGCTTTATTCTGCCTTCGCGCAGATATCGGTCTGCGAGTTGCAGAATGGTTATGACGCCGAAATCCCGCTTGCCTATGACATGTTTCATGAGCCGGTATGCAGTTCCGCACTCACACATGACCACCTCTTTGACCTTCAGTCGTTCTGCCTCGTTTATGATTCTTTGGTAGATCTGCTCCGTCATCGCGGCATGACCGAGAAAAGCCCCGAAATTGACCGCCTCGAAATAGCTCAATGACCACTTTTCGCCTGCAGCGTTCAAAATGGCTGCGGCAGGCATAATGGAAGGTTTTTCGGTCATTGAGACAAACAGCACGTTCGCTCCCTGGACATCCAAGGGAAGGGGATTTTCGGCGTCCAGGCTGGGCCACCTCCCCACGAATTCCGTGCGGATCTTCTCCAGTTCCTTGGTATATTTTTCTCTCGTCGCCTCTAATTTCTCACCCCTGGTGATCTCATTCTTGGCTCTCATGGTCAGCGGTTTCGGTTCCATGTCCGCTCCGATGAGCATGGCCTTGGCAATAGATTGAATTTGTTGCGTATCTATACCAAACGGGCAATAGACCATGCATCTTCGGCATCCGGTGCATGTGAACGCGGTTTCATAGACCTTTTCCATCCAACGTTCGTCCAGTTCAACGGCCTCATCCAGCCACGGCGCCACTTTTCCCGTGATCTTGTGGTATTTCTCGAATAACCGGCGGATATTCTGTGCGCGAGCCACTGCTGTGTACCGGGTGTCACCGGTGGAAGCGTACGCGTGGCAAGCCTCGATGCACGATCCGCAGCGAGCGCAATTGTCCAGGTAGAGACGTACGGACTGATTCAACTTTTCCGCCATTAATCCAAGCAGCTTGGTTTTGTTTTGGTCTTCCATCATCAGCCCCTTCTCAGTTTGTTCATCGGCACCGCAAAAAACACGTGCATGATTTTGCTGAACGGCAAGAATATCAGGAAAAGATTCGCCAGGAGCACGTGTGTGCCGATAACCGGGTAATGCGAGCCACTCAGGAACTGGCGAGGGTCCGTGAACGTGAATTTCATGAGGCTGTTCAAATATGCTCCGAAATCCTGTTTGGTCATGACGAACCCGTTCTCTGTCCAGGAATTGCCCCAACTGATGACGTCGCCGCTCAGGATGATGCACAAAAGCAGGATTAGCAGCAGGTAATCGGATGGAACCGATACTTCACGTACGGGGCTGCGAAAACGCCTGAAAAGAAAATAGAGGACGCATACGGTTATCAACATTCCCACAGCGCCGTTGCCAATCATGTGAGGGGAATCGGCGGACACGATGTTAATCTGCGGGAGCATATCCAGGTGGGCCAGGATGAGAAGCAATATGGTGACATGAAAAACGGTCAGAAAAAACCAGAGTAGCGGGTTGTACCTACGCACTGCCGGCATGGTGAACGCGTCCCACACCGCTCCGGCCCATCCGGTGCCGGAAGTATCGTCCGGACTCTGGCCTTCGGGAAAAATCCTGAGCGTCTTTGGGAACTTCGGCGCGTTTAACAGCTCCGCGATTTTGACGCCCATCCAGATAATGCACCAGGCCAACGATAGATACACCATAGGTACCAGAACAAAATACCAGAATTTGTCTGCCATTTCTCAACTCCCCGGACCTGAGCCGGCACAGGTGGAACCGTGACATCGCGGCTTTTCTGCCCCGATCCGATTTCCTGCGTACCACAGGTCGTCAGAAGACTGTGCAGTGACCGCCACATATGTGCCGTACGGCAATGACATGGAGCTCAGGTTAATGAAATGAAGTCGCAATACCTTCCGTGGAACTCTTTCTCAAAGGTCCCCAGGGATGGATTGTTAAGAATGTGCCATATAAACGCAAAAATCGCAAGTCCCGACGCTACGTGCCGTTGGTTCGAGACGTCGCACCCATTCAAGAAGATTGGAGGGACCCTCTTGGTTGTGCCGAAAGATCCAGCACGATGGGAGGCATGGTTTCGTATAGTGCCGGGGAAGAATGCGGATCTGCGAGTGTTCCGCACATCCGGAACGCCTGGACTAACAACCAATCAAGCCGTACCGGCATTCATTCGAGCTGCGGCATCCTGAATATGCTCGTCTATGAGCGTTTCCAGCCGTTCGGTATCCCATCCCGAGTAAGCCCGCTTGCCGCCAACAATGAATGCAGGCATTTTGAACACCCGATGTCGTATCTGTTTCCAAATTCCTATGGGAGATTGTGCATCGATCATTTGAATGCTGATACGATGTTTGTACAATTCTTTGGATCTCTGAACCCAAGAATACAGATCTTCAATATTTTTCTTCCAGTCTTCGGGGTACTCATCTCGACAGGATTCATGATACTGCCTTACCATGTCGAGCTGGTCCATAACCACGCTACAGCGTCGGCAGGCGAATTCCACGCTGGTGATGACAGGAAAAATGATTTCGACTTTTATCGGCCTCATTGTGGCGACTCTCTTATTGCATAGTACGGTCGAAAAGCGCGTTTGGCAAGGATTTACTCGTCATACGCGCGAGACGATCTTTTCTCGACGACCACGACGAAAGCGACGCAAAACCTTATTCGCATACATGTCACAGTGCTTAACCGGTTAGAGACAAACCGGTGAGGCGTTTGTGTCTCTGAGCGAGGTGTTGCGGACGGAACGGAGGCGCTCCTGAACCGTCCGTGAAATAGGTGGAATTCGGCAGCGGGCAGTCGCCATCAATCATGTATTTCGCCTGAGCATTCAGTGCCCATCCCTACGAATTTCCCGGGATAGCATTTTCTCAAAACTCCAACCACGATAGTTTTCAGCTGGTCGATATTGTTTCCTCTTTTTTCGAGAAACGCCGCAGCTTTTTCAATCGCCTTATGGGCACTGTGTTCCGTGAGCAGTGTGTATATGACCACAGGCAAAAGCGGTCTGCGATTCAGCAATTTTTCGAGCAGCTCCGGGCCGCCGCATATCGGCATGTCAAAGTCCAGAACCAATAAATCCGGCGGTGCATCAGCATTCATAAAACCCATCAAATCGGTTTCATCCTTCGCCAAGTGCACACAGAATCCGTCCGCCTCGAATTCTCTTCTCAAGAACTCCCTCACGTTGCGGTTGCGATCCGCTACCAGTATGGCGAATTGGTTTTCCATGACACCGATCCTCAAAAAGTCGAACACAATCAAGCAATGGCCGTGCCAAATTCGCTGAACCGGCCTAAGTACTCAACTTATTGAAAACAGGTCACTTACCGGCCTGTCCGCGATCCGGGGCGGCATCACTCCTGTCAGCTTTTCTGACAGATCGTCAAAATTCAATGAAATCGGACAAAATTCGTACAAAGGGTTGGCTTCAAGTGGTTTTGGCGTGTGTTACACGTTCGTGAGGTGAGATTCGGGGAGGGACTTCTTACAAGAAGTGCTTTCCAGATCTCCCGTGTTGCAAAGCAAAATGGTATCACAAGAAAGGTCTCTACAACTGCGGTATTTGCAAAGCCAAGCAATAGCCTTACTCCGGCGCATCCGAATGGTCCTCACGTTCTCCGGATACCTGAAATTTCCGCATGAAAGCACGATCTATGTAATCCTTGAGGAGAAAAGCACTTCTTCCGTTCCACACCCACTTTTTCCTTACGAAAATTCCCGTTCCGTCCCCGAGGTTGAAAATAAGCATATACACCTTTTGCGGCAGGAATCTCTCCAACTGCCCTCCCTCCAGTGCGGCCATGAGGTTGTGGTGAAGAACCGGATTCTGGCGCACCGCGTACACGCCCACCTTGTCAAGGGAAAGGCTTTGAAAACTCACGCAATCGCCTCCCCCGAACATCTCGGGATGGCCAACGCTCTGCAGATAGTCGTTTACCAGAAGACCGCCTTCATCTCCCACGGGAAGGCCGGAAGCCTTAAAAAGGGGTGAGGGTTTTACTCCTAGCGCAAGGAAGACCACATCGTGCCGCAAGCGCGTGCCCTCCAGCAAAACTGTTTCGCCGTCTTCAATTCGAATCACCGGCGAATGTTCCAGCACCCGAATGCACCGGTTCTGAAATGAAACCAGCACCAGCTTCCGGACTTTGTCGGGCAGGGACGGCAGGAGCTTCCCTCCCGAGACAAGGGTAATGTCAGCTTCTCCCCCGTGTTCGGAAACGAGACGATGTATATTGCCGGACAGTTCCACGCCTGCCGGGCCTCCGCCAGCCACCACAATGTGCGGTTTGCCACCGGCGATCATGTCTAGAATGGTTCTTTGCGCCTTCAGGAGATTGACTATCGGCTTTACGGGGAACACGTTCTTCATGCCGTCCGTCGCCAAATTCGTCGGCACGGAACTGCCGGTGTTGAAAGACACTACGTCATAGGACACTTCCCTGCCCGATTCCAAAATCAGCAAACGGTCTGCGGGCCGAACCCGGACTACCCTTCCCTTGATGAACGACGCTCCGCGATCGGCAGCAAGCTTTTCCAGGTGAAATCTGATGTCTTCAGGGGCATAGATCCGGGAAAGCATGCCAGGACCCATTCCGGAATAATAATGATGCGTGACTGGACTGATGAGCGTGACCCTGTGGCCGCGACGAATATAATCGGCCATTCTGACAAGGGCCGTCAGGTGCGCATGTCCGCCGCCCACAAATACGAGTTCCCCAGTCATGACTTCCCCGGTTCGCCCGACCGATCTTACGCTGCATATCTGCCCATGTCGGGACTCAAGATCGTTTTAAAAACAGCAACCTTCAGCCGTGCAGACGGGTCAGTTAGCCTGCAAGAAACTGCCCAAGGCCTTGTCGACTTGTTTAATATGCACTCTCAGCCAGTCGCATGTTTGATCGAGAATTTTTATGACCAATTCAGTGGTTACGTCTCCAGCATCGAATCTCGTCTTGAATGAACTGAAGTCCTGCAGAAACGCGATGTGCTGGCGTCTATGCTGCTCATACTGCGGATAATCGTGTTTGGCCATAAGTTTTTCTTCAGCTCCGAAATGTTCGATCACATAGTCACCGAGAAACGCAACTATTCGGGCAACTTCTTCTCTGCCCTTACCGTCCCACATGGCATCGGACAAGTCGTTCACCGCTTTGAACAGCGCTTTATGCTGTTCGTCAATCATTGTGTAACCAACTGCCAGATCGTCGCTCCATTGTATAGCCATGACCAAAGCCTCCTGTTCTTATTTCCTCTTTCGGGGAATACCTCAGTCCCGGTTCTTCACTTGCTGAAGCAGAAAAGGGAACCGGAATGCAAAAAACGCTATATCCTTATATTAATTGTGCGGAAGGCGCAAGAATTTGCTGTCCAGGCCTGCAGCGATGACCGCGGGACACATGCCGGGGATTCTCGCGAGCATATCCGTCACGATGGCTGAAATGAGACCGGATCGTAGATTCGGGGCACCTTGTGATACGCATTCGCCACAAGATTTATAAGATTGCCGGGCTGGGGGCTCTCCTGAGCGAAGTGATGAGACGGCTCTGCGTCGTCCGCAGCGAAGGAGTGCCCCCAGCCTGTGCCCAGAATCGAGTTACCTGCAAAAAAGCGAATCCG
>DATHCX010000024.1:0-10670 GCA_035319325.1 Desulfomonilaceae bacterium | reverse complement strand
ATCACATATTGAGATTGCTTCGTCGTTCCACTCCTCGCAATGACAACCTGCCCCCCAGGTAATCATTAAGTTGCACAAGAACAATGCTCGGACTCCTGTCATTGCGAGCGTAGCGCAGCAATCTAGCCCTTAAGTATTGAGATTGCTTCGTCGTTCCACTCCTCGCAATGACATGATTGGGCCGTCGGAATAGGGGCAAAATTGTAAACGAATCCGACGGAATTTTCGAGGACTGCCATATGGTTTTGGGTATCTTGACCAATTTTATCAATTGACACGAATCCAGAAAAACACCAAACATGATTAAACTTGTCAATTTTATATTGACAACCGGCAGACAAGCCTCTAGGATAATAGTAAAGGGCGATCCAGGAATTTCATGTTGCTCTTTTCGAGACGAAAATGAAAGCATTGCGCACAAGAGTCCTTGCGGTAATCGTAGTTCCCGCGTACGTGCTGCTCGCACTGTCCGGCGCGGTGTCCGCAGGATCGTGTTGCATTCTGAACCCGTGCGACCACAATGGTTTTCAGTCCCATGATCGTGTGAATTCACCGGTACAGGTTTGGGATGTCTCGCATGCCTCGGGTGGCCGCGAGTTCGCTGAACACACCTCTCATGCGGTACATCACCATCGATTGCCGACCAACGACCTTTCCGTTTTCTGCCACCGGCACTGCACGTGTTCGATTCTTCCGGAAGCGGCGCGCAGCTATATTCCGTCGGCGACCGGCAAGACCGCTATGCTCGGAACGCACGGGTCGCCTCCAGCGCATGTTGTATCGGATTCACATCCACCCGCGCAAACACCACGGGGAGAAGGTCTATCTCCTCCTGAACCATCCTTTTTCGGCTCGGCTTTGATCTGCCTCCGCACGATTGTTCTGCAGATTTGATCCTCCTCTCCGTTCCACACGCAGCTAGCTCCACGGGAAAACACCATTTTCAGGAGTGTCCTTTGGGGCCAGGCGGATTTGCGCCTGCGAATTGGATCCGGGACCTGAATCTTCCGAGGCCACATCGGTGAGAGAGTCGAGGGGCCCACTTCCCCGAAACTTCCCGTGATCGCCCAAACCGCTGACCGCTTCTTCCCAACTGCCCGCGGAAGACAAAGACAACCCCGGGATTTGAGCCCGGGAACAGGAGACAGACGATGAAAAAGTTAGTTCTCATGCTGACCCTGGTCACTGTGGTGTTCTCCGTTCCCCTTGCCATGGCAAGAGATGCGAGCTGGGACGCCCTTATGCGCACCTGGAATGCCCAACTGGCCGAGCAAAAAGCGGCTGAAAAGAAAGCGAGTGTGGATCAGGACCAGAAGTCGCTAACCGTTACGGTCCAAACTCCCGCTCCGGCCGCGGCAAAAACCAAGTGATGGGAGTTCACCGAGGGTAGCTCCGGACGCACGGGGCGACTGGGGCTACAGCAACCATACAATGAACACTTCTATATTGCTGCGCATTGAAAATGGTGCTTTCCGTCCGCAATCAGGCCAGTTGTCCCCGCAGCGCAGGAAGACAGGCCGTCCGAAGCGAAGTGGACATCTGGCCGGTAGAAGCATTCCTAATGCGCAGCATTATACACTACGCGAACCACCTACGAGAGGAGACGGACCATGAAAAAGCTTGTCGTTGCGTTGGCATTGATCAGCTCGGTGGTTTGGGTTCCGTACGCTACAGCCAGAGACGCGAACAGGGACGCGCTCCACCGGGAATGGGTCGCCATTACTGCGCAGCAAGCCAAACGAGCTGCTGCGGCCGCCCCTGATACTCAGTGCAGGTTGTACGTGTCGAGCCGGATCACTTCCGCGCCTGGAGTATTCCGAGCTGAAAGCCGATAAACTTGCTTTGATCCTGCCTGCCGGGAGCCGGTTGCTCTCGGCAGCTTTCCTCTTATCAGGCCCTTACGGTAGCCGTTCTTGAATGAGAACCAACCATTGGCCAATGAAGGAGGCAGGATATGATGGAAAGTTGAAAACGAGGGCTTTAATGTACAGAAAAACGGGGGTTATGGCTTGACGCACGAATACTCGAAGAACGAAAACTCAGCCAAAATATTCCATATTCTTATGCAGATCGCCCATCATTTGATGCAGTTGATCACGAAGGGGAGTCTGATGAAGGAATGGTTTCCCGGGGGAATGGGCTCCGCGAAAAACGTCTGTTTCATGCTGCTTGAGGCTTGGAGAAACTCTCATATGCCGGAGGGAATGCCACATTGGATAACGCAATGGCGCTTCCAGATAAGGTTTTGCGCTGACACGTCGTAACAGGCCGTGCGTAGGTCGTCCCCGCTCCTCGAAACATCATGACAAACGAATCGGTTCTGTCGCCGAACCCGGATCCCGGCCCCAGCTTGCCCTCCCCCGGAGGACCAGCAACACACAGAGCACACGGGGATTACTCAAACTGTCTACCAGACACAGACTCTTTGTCGCTGACGGCAGGGTGCCGCCGTTGACAAAGTTCGGTGCGCATGGTATAAATCCGAGCGCCCTGGAGCCAATGCAGAAGTCTTTGATCCCGGCTTCTTGATGCTTTTCCCTAAACAGGTTATGAGCACTTCTCAATGCGTGCTGCACCTTTTCGGCTTTAGTAACCAGAAAACGGTAAGCTTCCGGCTTCGTGGGGGCGGACATAACTGAAGGTTTGACGCCAATTCCCCGATTGTTTCGAGAACGAAGCTCAGACGAAGTCGAAGATTCTTCTTCCCTACTGCCGTTGAGCTAGAGTCGTAACGATCACCGAAACGCGAGTACAGGCTACTAAAGGAATTGAAATTGGCAGAAGCAACTGCAACAGGACCTGTCTTATGAACTGGATTCATGCCCTGCCCCAACTCCCCGAGGCAATCCTGGCCACAGCCATGGAACCCTACTTGATAATAGACATCGGGGCCCAAAATATAGAAGGGTTCGACCATGTGTACTTGCCTTTGCAGCGTCGACTAGACTGCCGCGTTATCGGGTTTGAACCTCTTGACTCAGAACGCGATAAGAGAATCGGCGAACGCAACGTCACTCTGTTGCCGTACTTCATAGGCGATGGCACTGAGAGCTTGTTTCATATAAACAGTTACAATGCTACATCATCATTGATCCCCTCAGACATCCACGTCATGGGAAAATATGTTGGGCTAGCTACTTCCTGTGCCACAAAAAGCATCATTAACGTCCGCACCAAAAAGCTGGACGAGGCTCTTCGGGAAGCCTTGGGCACCATACCGATCTGTGACTTTTTAAAGGTGGATGTGCAAGGTGCGGAGTACCACGTCTTTAGGGGTGCGCAAGAAACGCTTGCACGAACTCTGTGCATTTTCAGCGAGGTGGAGTTTGTCCCCATCTACAAAGACCAACCCCTGTTCGCCGACGTTGACTCTCTGTTGCGATCCAAGTCCTTCCAGTTCATTGATTTGTATGAGCACGGCTACTGCCGCTATCAGGCATTTTCCGATGCGCCCAGCTCCTCAGCCCTATTGTGGGCCAACGCCCTGTATTTCCGCCACGAAGATACGGTAAACAATTCCGAGCTGCTACGCATGGCAGCCATTGCCTATTACGTTTTTGGCAAGATAGACTTAGCCGCCCACTATATTTCCGTCTATGACCAGCGCTCAGGAACGGTTCTTCTGGATGAGTTCAGAACGAAATATCAGAAGTTTGCCCCATCTATGGCATTGGCCGCGATTTTCGCCTTTTCCCATCGAGCTGTGCGCAAGGCCAAGCATGTGAGTAAGGCCGCCCTTCGACGCATGTTCGGCGTGGACACGATCGCTGGCCTGAGACGCAAAATCACTTTTCCCCAACGCGCCGTTCGCAAGGCCAAGCATGTGAGTAAGGTCGTCCTTCGACGCGTGTTCGGCGTGGACACGATGGCTGGCCTGAGACGCAAAATCCTTTCTCGAAATGTATCGGACACTTATCATATTCATGTTGACTATCAGGGGCAACCGCTTTCGCTCAGATACTGGATGCCAAGGGATCGACAGGATCCGCTATCGCAGTCCATCATGGAAGCAGACCCGCACCTGTTTCAGGAGCCCCTGGCTCTGTTGCCTTATTACGTTCATCCATCGCAAGGGACGTTTATCGACATCGGGGCCAACATAGGCATTTGGTCTCTAGTCAATGCCAAAATGGGCTATAGGGTTCTCTCCTTTGAGGCAGGGCCTGAGAATTGCCAGATTCTCAACAAGGCTGTCGAGCTTAACGAGCTGACCAATATGACCGTGATCAATGTGGCTGTGACGGATCGTTCAAAGACGCTCAAGTTTCTTGAAAGGGGTCCATGGGGGCACATTCTGGAGGATGATGAATCCTACGATCCGGTCAAGGACGGAGACTCTCGCAGCACACTAGGCACGGTTGAGGCCATCAGCCTTGATGACTGGAACAAGACCCGCAACGTGACCGACGTGTTGATGGTCAAAATTGATATTGAGGGCGGCGAACTCGATGCCTTGCGGGGCATGAAAGGGTTGCTCCAGAACAACAGCTGGCCACCGGTCTATTGTGAAGTCAATGGTTGGTGCTACCTGTGGAAGAAACACCTTCCGCAAGACCTTTTTGCCCTAGGGCGCTCTTACGGCTACGAGGTTTATATTCCTAAAGACGGCAAGGGCCTCATCAGGGTCATTGTCGACCGCGTGCAGCCCTATATTATTGAAAATTATCTGCTTGTCCACAAGGATTCTCCCCTGTTGAAACGGTTACCTGTCTTTGAGGACCTTAGACCGCTGGAACAGGATTTCTTCGACAATGCTTTCAGCGCCGAGGACCCACGAGTGGTTCTCTACTACGCGTTCGTACTATCCAGGCACCCTAACCTACTCCACATCGACCGCGGTCGCTCTCTTGCATACCATATCCTCAAGAGTTCATCGCCTGTTCTTGATGAAATCAAAGGCGAATTGGCAAAGATCCTTTCCGGACAGGAGGACGGAAGCTGAGAGCTGCGATCAAATCCTCATAAACAGTGTAGGACGGTCACTATACAAAGCTGAGAAGAAAGCGCCGAGAACTTTCAAGGCGTTCTGGTGTGACTATAGTGTTGGAAAATAGGAAGCAGTTATGACGTCTGTATTGCTTGTCAACCATTCTGGTGAAAAATGCGGAGTTTATCAGTTTGGTTCGCGCCTGTTCAGCGTATTGCGGTGTAGCGATAAATTCCGTTGGATTTATGCGGACGTTCGCGATGAGAATGACTTCGTGCGCTGTGTCCAAGCCGAAAACCCGGATGCCGTTATCTTCAACTCTTACGGGGCACTTACGATGCCTTGGCTGACACTGGATGTGCTGAATGCAGTCCATGCCGTCAAGTTCTGCGTGTTTCATGAAGGCTGCCAAGAACTGGCAGACGCCGCGGTTCCCGCCGGATTTGATTTCTACCTTGTGCCAGATCCATATCTCATCCCCCGCAATCCGTTGATTCTTCCGGTTCCGCGGTTTACCGCCATGCCACTGACTGAGCTTCCCCCTCAGCCTCCTGTTTTCACAATCGGATCCTTTGGTTTCGGAACGCCGTCAAAAGGATTCGACCGATTATGTGCATTGGTCAACGAGCAATTCGATCGCGCTGTCGTACGAATCAATATTCCTCTACATGACAGGAAAGATATCGTCGGCGACCGCGAGTTGAAAGGAATCGAAAAAGCGGCTCGACGCGCTATTACGAAGTCGGGGATTCAACTGATTCTCACACACGACTTTTTGGATGATGAAGGTCTCTTGCGGTTCTTGGCAGGCAACTCACTCAACGCGTTCCTCTATACCGCAACAGGAATGAGAGGGATTTCCAGCTGCCTGGATTACGCCTTGGTTGCAGGCCGTCCCATAGCGGTGAGCCGTTCGACGATGTTTCGACATCTTCATGGGCTCAACCCCTCGGTATGCGTCGAGGATTTATCTCTACGCCAGATCTTCGAAAACGGCACGACCCACTTGGAACCTTTGTGCCGTGCCTTTTCTCCGACAGTGGCGGCGGCTCAATGGGCTGGAGCCATTGACGAGGGCATGGCTCGTCATGCCTTGAGAAGATCCTCTCCTGATGGTCGCGGTTTCAACAAGATTTTGGACGACCGGTCACGGCATGCCTATTCAGAAGCATTGGATGATGTCCGGCGGCTCGCGCCGGACATCATGGCAAGGAAGATATCAGGCTCCGAAATCCAACAAGCATTTGCACTCGACACCGTGGAACGCGTCTCAAGGACTTTTGAAAACCCCAGAATCCTTGCGATCGGATCCTACGAGGATCCCACAGTCGCCACCTTACGCGCCAAGGGGTACCGGATTCGCGACATTGACCCAGGTATTGACCTTGACTTGAATGATTTTTACCTGTCGCCGGAAAGCCAACCGGAAAGTTACAACATCATTCTATGTGTATCAGTCCTGGAACACGTCGAGCATGATGCCCTCTTTGTACAGCAGGTTGCTGATCTCTTGGAACCTGGCGGCGTAGCCGTGTTCACGGTTGACTTCCGTGAGGCCTACATGGCGGGCGACGCCAAACCGGGTGTTGATTTCAGGCTTTACACGAGTTACGATTTCTTGTCCCGGCTGATGCCGGTTGTGCCGGATTGTGGGCTGCTGGACAATCCCTCTTGGGGCGATGGGGCACCAGACTTCACATATGAGGATACTACCTATAATTTTGCGTCTTGGGTGTTTAGGAAGGTGCCACTTTTGCCATTCGAGCACAAGGACGGCGCATTCACCCGCTTGCGGACAACGCCGTGGAAAAGCCAATTAGTAGTTCCGCTGCCCCCTGACATGATGTCGTCTGGCGAGGATAGCCCGTTCTTTCCGGAGTATCGTCCAAGATTCGCCAACGCCCAGCACCATGTGTTATCCGCGGTAATCGAAAGCCTTTATCAGGGACTCATTAATCGTAAACCTTCCTATTCAGAGACCGCTCGTTGGCTTGAATTCTTCACACGGGAGCCAATGTCACTGATATTGAAGGACATTGTGAGTACCTCAGCAGTAGTGGGCCGATCGGATTCGGAACTGGCTATAGTACGAACTCGTCGTCCCCGACGATGGGCTGGTCCCCTGCACTACGCCCTCCGCTTCTTGCGTGAGGCTCCGATGATGATGACGTTGGCTCATCGAATTCTGGCCAGGTTCCCCAGGCTTAAAGCCCGCTTGTTACAGGTTGCATCGTCAGTCGACAATGAGGCTGGCAATCCTCGACGGAAATTGTGAACCAGTTCCGGGACGATCATCCGGGGGCTGAGGAATTCAAGCAGTTTGTAAAACCTGAAGAGATTCAGCGGCATCTCGGGCACCGAGGCCCCATTCAACCATCCGTATCCATTCAGTTACGGGCAGGAAGAGGCTGTCGTTGCGAGCAAAGCGAAGCAATCTACGCCCTCAGGTATTGAGATTGCTTCGTGGTTTCACTCCTCGCAATGACAAAAAACGGCCACTTCCCCCGAGTAACTGAAGCCTTACAACCATACCGTTGCGCAGCTTGACTCAAGCTCCAGCCTTTGATAGTACTATTCAGTTGGATCTGCAGTCCGGTTTCTACCCCGGCTGTCCGTAAACACCGCCTCAGCTGAGGGGCAACGCACCGGCCCACAAAATCACGCTTGATTCGCTATTGTGGAGGCTCTATGGGACTTATACCGCGCAACGGCGACGGGTCGTCGTCATACGATGAAGACAAGCTTGGCTTCGGGAACATTTTCACCGATCATATGCTCCAGATGGGTTATTCTGCCGACGCGGGCGGATGGCAGGCGCCGGAAATAGGGGCTTTCCAAAACCTAGTTCTGCACCCTGCAACCATGATGCTCCATTACGGTCAGCAGGTGTTCGAGGGGCTGAAGGCTTTTGCGGGGGCTCATGAGCACGATATATTTCTGTTCAGACCTGACATGAATATCAGCCGCTTCAATAAATCCTGCGAGCGGTTATGCATACCTACCGTCGATCCGAATCTGTTCATGGATCACATGGCTAAACTGATCAGAACGGACAGGAATTGGATTCCAAGGGCTCATGGAACGTCCCTGTATATTAGGCCCACCGTGCTAGCCACGGATCCGTTCCTCGGCGTCAGGCCGTCCAAGCAATACCTGTTCTATATCATTCTCTCGCCGGTGGGGGCCTACTATCCGGAAGGCTTTGAGCCGGTCAAGATCATGGTTACGGACAAATATGTGCGCGCATGTCCCGGAGGTTTGGGCGAAGCGAAAACTGCGGCCAATTACGCGGCGTCCCTCCTCGCGGCCGAAAAGGCGCACGAAGCGGGATTCACGCAGGTGCTCTGGCTCAATGCGGTGGACAAGGTTTCCATTGAAGAAGTGGGCACCATGAACATTTTCTTCAGACTGAACGATGAGATCGTTACTCCGGAACTGGAAGGGACGATCCTGCCGGGGGTAACCAGGGATTCCGTAATACGGTACTCTCAGCACCTGGGTTTGAAGGTCACCGAGCGAGTAATCTCCATAGAAGAAATCGTCATTGCTGCGGAAAACGGAAGCTTGCAGGAGATTTTCGGTTCCGGCACCGCGGCGGTCATATCTCCGGTCAGCCATTTCCGGTACAAAGGCAAGGATTACCAGGTAGCCGACGGAAAAACCGGAAAGGTTGCCGCAACGCTCTTCGAAGACATTACCGGTATGCAAACAGGTTCCAAGCCCGACCCCTTCGGATGGGTCGTAAATATCGGCCGCTAGTCGGACACAATTGTACAAGAAGCCAGCCCCGTTTGCATGGAGCAGTTCTCGAAAATTCTGTTGGGTTAGTTCATCACCTTTCTCCCACAGTGCGACCAGCCAATCATGTCGTTACGAGGAGCGGAACGACGAAGTAATCTCAGTTTTGGTTAGTTATACCAATGCGTTTTCAAGTGCTTGAAATCGCGGAGAAACTTCTTGTAATACGGATTCGCTTTTTTACAGGTAACTCGATTCTGTGCACAGACTTGGGGCACTCCTTCGCTGCGGACGACGCAGAGCCGTCTCATCACTTCGCTCAGGAGAGCCCCAAGCCCCGGAATCTTATAAATCTTGTAGCGAATGCGTATACGACGTTCCTCCCCGAACCCCACTTCAAGAACTTTTAGCACTCGCCGGCATCTGCATTTCCGCTGAGGAAATACAGATGCCGGCGCATGACAGAAGTTTCTGGGAGGGGGTTTGGGCGGGATACTCTTTAGAAAGAGGGTCCCCCCGATCTTACCTTTTTGAAAGCGCATTCGTATCACTGGCAATAGCATGAAACGAAAAAGCCGGGCTTTGTCCCGGCTTTTTCGTTATTGGCAATCAGGATTGCAGTTTACCGGGGAACCTGGGATTGTTCTCCCATTGCGCCCCCGGATACCTATTGGAAAGCGAAGACTTTTTCCTCTCCGCCCGGGGGAGTAATGAAAAGCTGCAGGCCATTGGGGCCGGTGGTTTGCAGATAATCGAGGAACATCTCGTGACTTCCTGCCTGGAGTGCCACGGTTCCCGATTGATCGATGGTCTTGCTCGGGCCCTCGGCGTTGATGATCATCTTTTTGGCTATGATCAGTCTGGCCGCTCCTTCACCTGCCACCCGGAATTTGTACGTGCCCGATTCCTGTTCTGAAAGAGAGAATTTCACGTAAAACCTTATTCCCAGCCAGTCTTCCCGTTTCGGAATTCCCGGGAACTCCAGTGAGCCTCTCGTCACAGGGTAGTCTATGGATTTGGTAAAAAACATACCTGACGGTGACAATTTGTTGAAGTTAGGTATTTTTCTCGTGTTCGGCTTGAGAAAGTACACGAACGCCGGTATGAGATTGACTTTTCCCGATTCCGAAGCAAAACCGTCCAGGGTGCGAGCCGGGGAGAATAACTCCTCTTGCTTGGTGGGACTGGTCACGAACAACTCGAGGCGTGGCGGTCCTTGCGGGTGGAAATAATCGAGCGTAATAGGATAACTGCCCTGCTGGAGGAACGCCCAGCCGATCTTTCCGTTGGGGTCGCTTTTCCCGCCGCTTATTTCCGCTACGTTGTGTTTGCCGATGGTAAGCCGCGCAAAATGATCGGCAACAAGTCTGAATGCGAAAATCCCGGCGCCCTGCACATTGAAAAATCCCTGATACCGGAGGCCCACCATATCCTTTCGTCCGGGAAGCCCGGGAAAGCCCTCGCCGCCGGAAAAATTCAATTCCGGGCTGATGAGGCGGCCTATGGGGCTCAGCTGATTGTAATCCGGACCCTCAGGGTAGTTGCCCTTGGGGACGAAGAAAACTTGAGCCCAAAGGACGTCGTACGGTTTTGAGGGCTCCCTCCATCCCGCAAGTCCGTTACCGATGGAGAAGATCTGTTCCGGGCCGAGGGGCGGTTGCACATAGAGTTTGAGCACTGGAGAGCCTTTTGAATTGAAGCTGTCCACTATGATCGTATGTACCCCTTCACCCATGTGAATAAAACCCGTTTTGGCTGAAGGTTCATGGACACCGTCGTTCTCGATCAACGTTTTGTCGTCGATGTTCACGCGAGCCCCGTCTTTGGAAAAGAGCCTCCATCTGAAAATTCCCTCACCGGAAACGAGAAACATCCCAACGGCTCTCATACCCAGCCCATCCGGGTTCTCGGTGATTGCGGGCTCGTTTTCCCCCGAAGCCGGCTCAAGGTTTATCTGGTCCGACGTCGTGGTGGTCGTGGGTCTCAGCGCGCTGTAATCCGGTAG
>DATHCX010000023.1:0-42444 GCA_035319325.1 Desulfomonilaceae bacterium | reverse complement strand
CATCCTCCCGGAGGAGGAAAACGGCCTGGTCCGGGAGAAAGACATCGACGCCGCCCTGGTAGCCGCCATTCACGAAGGCAGGGCCCAAGAGGCGGCCGAACTACTGGATCGGGGGGCAGACGCCAATTGCGCGGATAAGCGTGGTTCACCTGTGTTGGTTCTTGCGGTGACCACAGGGAGCAGGACCATGGTGGAGCTCCTTCTGAGGCACCGGGCGGACGCAGGCTCGAAAGACAGGCACGGTTTTACAGCGCTCGCACGAGCATGCGAGCAGGAAAAACCTGATCTCATCGAGCCTCTCTTGCAGCACAAAAAAGGTCAAGCGGACGCAGAGATGCTGGATGCCTCGGAGAAAGGCAGAACCAATTGGATAAAGTTGATGGCGGATCGCGGCGCGGACATAGACGCACGGAACAACGAAGGGGCGACTCCGCTCATGCTCGCGGCGGCAAACGGGCATCTCGAACTGGTGCAACTTCTGCTGGCTAAAGGGGCGGATCGTACGGCGCAGGACAAGAAGGGATTCACCGCACTGGGCTGGGCGTACTCGCCCATGGCCATGCATAGAACACCACTTCGCGTTCAGAGAGAGATCATCAAGCTGCTCAAATGAAGAAGTGAACTCGTGCCTGAGGAATGAACCGCAGCCCCCGGTCTTCCGGTTTGCCGTGCACTTATTTTCGAGGGGGAATGAGGATGCTCTCCAGGGTATTGCAGCCCGTCAGATCTGCACTTTTTGCAAATCGACTGTCCACGAGACCGGTGATACTATTGTTTTCCAGGAGTTTGAACTTTACCATCTGATCGGCAAGAAACTGTATTTCTTCTTCTTTCGGGACAAACTCATCAAACACTATTCGATTCGACGGGGTTTGCAAAGCATACTCCACGAGCTCGGCCGGTTGATTCCAGTATTTGGAGGCGATCCCCGCGGCCTCTTTGGTGTTGTTCTTCGCCCAATATCCGGATCGTGCGGCCCCCTGTACCAGCATGGCGGCACGGTCCGGTTGATTCCGTATGAATTCTTCCTTCACCAGAAGCAAGTTACAGATGAACTTCGGCCAAACCTGCTCGACGTAATAGAGCACTCGCGATTCCCCGGCCTGAACGGTTTTGGCAGCAAAAGGTTCTCCCACGAAGTAGGCGTCCAAGGCACCCGAGGCCAACGCGGGGGGCATGTCCGGCGGATTCATTTCGACAATGTTCAGGTTTGAGCCCTGTACGCCATACTGTTCGGCAAGTCGGCGAGCGCAGATATTATGCCCCGAATACCGCAGCGGGACGGCAATGGTTTTTCCCGAGAGATCCAGGAACGAGCTGATGTTTAGGTCCTTCCGGTAAACCAGGGTGCTTTCGTGACGGTTTCCGATATAGACAATTCGTACGTTCGCTCCCTGCTGGTGAAGGACAACGGAAAGGGGAGCGATGATAAAGGCCGCCTGGATGCTGCCGTTGCGCAGCGCTTCACCCATTTCCGCAAAGGAGGCGAACTTGATGGCGTCAAACCGGATTCCCGCGCCGTCCTTCGAAACATAGTCGAGAATCGGTGCGGCCAGATTGGTGATCACGGGCATATATCCCATTCGAACGGTGGGTCTGTCCTTCCTGTCTCCATTCAGAGCGTAATGGCCCCACCAGATGAGCAGCAACCATGCCAGTGCAGCCAGAGCGATCTTCCAGCCAACCGGCACATGCACAATGAAGCCTTCCTTAGAGCGCATAGTGCACTCCCAGCTCACTGTACACTCGCCTGCGTATCTCTTCCAATTCGGAGTCAATATGGAAATCGCGCGGGTGTGGAAAATCCAGTTCGAATTCCAGTCGGACTCGTGCGGGACGATCGCTGAACACCACGACACGATCGGCCATGATGAGAGCCTCGTCGATATCATGGGTGATAAATATGACGGTTTTATGAAAAAGTTCATGCATATTAATAACTTCTTCGCGCATCTTCAACCTGGTGAGGAAATCAAGCCCTGCGAATGGTTCATCCATGAACAGTACTTCCGGATTGACGACCAATGCCCTTGCCAGCTCAGCCCTTCTCTGCATTCCTCCTGACAGTTGATGGGGATAGTGATGTTCGAATCCTGTCAAATCCACCATATCGACAAATTCCTGTGCGCGGGTCGCCAACTCCGCTTTGTCCTTCATGTGTCGCAGACCGAGGCATACGTTTTCCCATACGGTCATCCAGGGCAACAGGCCGTTGTGCTGGAACACGAAAATATTGTCGGAACTCGGTCCTGCAACCGGATTACCGTCTATGAGGACTGTCCCCGAAGTCAAAGATTCAAAGCCCGCAATAATGCGAACCAGAGTCGTCTTTCCGCAACCCGACGGTCCGAGGATGCAAACCAGTTCACCATTCTGAAACTCCAGGTTTACCCGATCCAGGACGAGTAAACGGTCTCCTTTGTGAACATTCACGTCCGAATTGACCATTCGACGGGTTGCACGCCGTTCGATATACGATTTGAATAGGTCCTTGATGACGACATGCCCCATGCTAAACCGATCCCCACGACACGGACTTGATCTTGTTCAACTGAATTATTATGCGGTCCAGGCAAATTCCGATCGCTCCTATGGCGATCATCGCGTCCATGACGTAATCCATGCGAAGCGCGTTGCGGGAATCGAGAATGAGGTAGCCCAGGCCGGACTTCACCGCAATCATCTCTGCCGCGACCACGACCAACCATGCAATTCCCAGGCTGATACGGAGCGCAGGCAGAATGTCCGGAAGAATAGCAGGAAAGATGATCTTGGATCCGGTTTCGAATTTGGTGAAATTAAAATTTGCGGCTACCTGAAAATAGAGAGAATTGATGTGGTTTACTGCGGTTATGGTGGAGACGAGCAGCGGGAAAAAGCTTGATAAGAATATCAGAAAAATAGCAGGCTTGTCTCCTATTCCAAACCACAGCATCGCAAGAGGTATCCAGGCGAGCGGAGAGATGGGCCTGAGAAATTGAATGACCGAATTGAACAGGACTTGTCCCGTCTTCCACCACCCGAGAATAATCCCCAAGGGAAGCCCGACGATCACCGCCAAATAATACCCCGCGGTCACCCGAAACAGGCTTGCAACGGAATGTTTCAGAAGGGTACCGTTCGTTATGAGCTCCCACATTCCGACCGCAGTCCTTCGGGGGGAAGGGAACACGGACGCGCTCCATCCGCTATACAGCGAGACTAATTCCCATATTGCTCCGATCGCGGCAAAAACGACGAGAGACAAGAGAAGTCGTCGGGTTTTGTCATGCATCATGCCACCTCGACGAACTCAGCGCATACAGGTGCGTTCCGGTGTATTGCTTCCGACGTACGATGTAATTCATTCAGAAATGGGCCCTGGTCCCCTGGGGCTTCAAGATTGTTGATGGAGCAGTATGCTGCACAGCGCCAAGATAACATCACGGTGCCTGTTTCGGAATAAAAAAAGCATCGATTGATACGGATTCGCTTTTTTGCAGATAACTCTTTCTGGGCACAGGCTGGGGGCACTCCTTCGCTGCGGACGACGCAGAGCCGTCTCATCACTTCGCTCAGGAGAGCCCCCAGCCCGGCAATCTTATAAATCTTGTGGCGAATGCGTATGAGTAATCATTCAGTTACCCCGGGGAAGTGCCTAACCTGTGTCATGGCGAGGAGTGAAACGACGAAGCCATCTCGATACCCACAGAAGAGGATTGCTTCGCTGCCCTCGCAATGACAGCCTTTTCCCCCCATGACCGGATGGATACCCGGTTGACGCGATGACGCGGACGCGTGCTCGTGTTGTATCGTTTAGTATTGCTTTTCGTAAGTTCGGTGCCGGATTTCACGACCAAGAGAGATTGCTTCGTCGCTCCGCCACTTGCAATGACAGGCTCGAGCACTGTCATTGCGAGCGAAACGACGCAATCTGCTCCGATAAACATGCGCGTCCTGATTTAATAAAACCGGTACTTAAAAAAAGTTTGACGAACTATTAATTTCCTAAAAATAACTGGATAAGCTTTTTTGCTTGACGTGACGTGCTTGTGTTGCTACCAAATCATCAACCGACACATTCGGTTTATCGGTGAATACCCAAAATTAATTAGTGTTAAGCGACGTCTTAACTCACAAGGAATCAGGTCCGAGCAAATCGAAAAGAGGAGATGGACTATGCTGGTACGTTTTGTGGCCGTGTTTTTACTTGCCGGGTGTCTGCTTGCTCCTGCGGGTGTGTGGGCAGGCTCCGGAACTGCGGATCAGGTCGTTGTGGACAGGTCCACGCGCAATAAAATATTGAACGATTATACCCTGTTGACGAGAGATTGCATTCAAAGAGCCTGGACTACACCGTTGGATGTGGTTACCCCCCGGGCGGTCAAAGGCAAGATCGGCATCAATTATGTCGTGAAAAGAAGTGGCGCAGTGGAAAGAATAGAGCTGGTGAAAGGATCCGGCAACCTGGAGATGGATCGCACGTTGCTGGAAGCAATCCGTTCCGCAGAACCGTTTCCTCCGTTTCCCGACGGTGTGGACGCAAGTAAGATCATGATTCGTGCCAATTTTATCGTGGCGGACGTTCCGACGTTGCCGATCGTAGCCGCGACGCACGAGGTGGACGCGAAGAAATCTTCGGAAGAACCCGCTCCCGGTCACAAGAAATATATGTGGGGCGCTCCAGCGGGTAGTTCAGCCGTGAAAACGGATGAAGCCAGGGACATACTTCCCGCCGCTCCTCCCCAAAAAAAATACAAATGGGGCATTGATCGATAAATCCCGCAATACTCCCGGCCAGTGACTGCGGCCGTGCATACACCGTCTCTCGTTCTTGTTCCCCAGACCCGGGGGAGGCTTCAACGCCTTCCCCGCGGTTAAGTTGCGCCTTCAGCAGCACATGGATGCATGAATTCCCCGATTCACAAGCCGCCCGACGGTCGATCTGCGGATTCCTTCTCTGCAATACCTGTTTTCAGCCTGCTGCCAAATTGTTCCAAAATGTATATAATGCCGCCAGTCGGGTGAGAAGACTCAATCCGAACCTCTCGGTTCGATTGCCGATTCGCATTCCTACTACTTGGTAGAAGACCATGCCACTCTTATAGCAGTTGCCAAAAGAAATGTCCGATCGGTAGGCGCCCTATCAAGGGGCCACCCTCACTCCGGACAACGCAAGGCCGTTAAACCTTCGTTCGACAGCCCTCTGACAGGGCGGTAGAAACGATCAAAACTTTTGGGACTGGCCATAACTGCAGAAAATGCCCGCGCGGCCGCCGTCTTTTTCCTTCCGGTTTCGGCGGAAGGCGAAGGGTGAATCGGTTATGCTTCACGGGTGACCCTGAATTTTCGAGTCTCAAGGATGTCTTCCGGTTAACCATGATTATTGACGTGATACAGTCCATCGGCGAAATAGTGAGACAATTGTTGGTAGTTGCCCGATCCACCCTGGAGGAAGAGGGGCTGCACCTGCCCACGGCAATCCTCCATACCGTGGAAGGAATGCTCCCCATAGTGCTCCCTTTCAAGGATGATAATCAGAAGCGCGCGCTCACGAACTTCGTAAAAAAAGAAGCGGTGCAACGCCACTCGTTTGCTGTGACCACCATAACCTCCGCGCGCATTGTGGATTCACGAACCGGCGAGGATAAGGAATGCCTCGTCCTGGCGACATCCGTCCAGGGAGGCCGGCCCTATATCGTGGTTCAGCACTTTTCTCGAAGGGATCAGGCAGGCCCAATAGAGTTCGGTGAAATCATCGAGGGAGAAGACGCTGAAATGCCCGGTCAGATGATCATTTTTCCGGACTGGGACACGGAAGTCTGTCACTGATCCAACAGCTAAGAAGCCAATATCAGGAGAGAAGATCACGGGAGAACTGAGGGGAATTCGATACCCCCTCCCGGCAGACCGGAACCAGTGGCATTGCCGGGCTTGCACGCGTGACGCCCGCGGTATATAAAAGGCGCTACGGTGCTCCAAAGGATGCCCTGACTAGGACGGAAATCAGTACGTCGCAAATCCTGAAGGCCGCACAGGGTAAAAAGGTGGAACATGGCGATACACGAAAAATTATTGGAAATCCTGGTCTGTCCCAAATGCAAAGGCGACCTGGTGCTCACTGAAGCAGGCGACGGCCTCATCTGCAATGCCTGCCGTCTGAAATATGAAATCAAGGATGATATCCCTATCATGTTGATTGACGAGGCGGTTCCTCTGGATGCGCCGAAAGATTGAACCCTGTCGGCTGCATGGGTTCCCTTGAAATATGATGACACACGTTAAGGAATCCTCCGTGCCTTCTCGAATCCTCGTGAGAGGAACCAATTGGGTAGGTGACACCGTGATGAGCCTGCCTGCCGTAAAGGAGCTCAGGAAGATATTTCCTGCCTCGCACATAACATTCTGGTTGCCGGCCGGGCTGGCTCCTCTGGTTTCGGCGACGGGCATCCCTGATGACATCGTTTCGTTCGACTCTACTGCAGGCGGCCCTCTCAAGAGATCCTTAACCATGAGCAGGGTCTTGTCCGAGAAGCGCTTCGACATGGCGGTTCTCCTGCAGAATGCGTTTGAGAGTGCATTCACGTGCTGGATGGCCGGTATTCCGATACGAGCCGGATACCCTACTGACGTGCGGGGTCCGCTTCTCAGCCTCCGTATTCCCCTGACCCGCGAAATCAGGGAAAAACACCAGGTTTTTTATTACCTTGGCATCACGGACCACCTTGGGAATCATTTTGGACATGCGTGCACAAGGAACGGATTGCCGGACTGTTCAGTTTCCATCGAGAAAGAAACTCTGGACGAAGCACGGGGACTGCTCTCTTCGGCAGGTATTGCTGAACCTTTTTTCTGCCTGTGTCCCGGCTCGGTGAATTCCGAAGCCAAGCGTTGGCCTGCAAACCATTTTGCTGCACTCGCGGATATCCTGAGCGAATCCTTGGCTGCATCGGTCGTTTTCCTGGGGGTTCCCGGTGAAAGCAGTTTGATTGAGGGCATTATGGAGTCTATGAGAACCCGGAGAGCTGCAAATCTTGCCGGCCGGGGCAATCTGCTCACTTCCATGGGTATGATGAACCTCTCGGAACTGGTGATTTCAAATGATACCGGGAGCGCTCACATGGCCGTCGCGGCCTCCGCGAAGGTGTTGACCGTATTCGGCCCCACGACTCCGGGCGCAACTGCACCCTACGGCCCGGCCGCGTACGTCTTGCAGGGCGAAGCGCCATGTGCTCCATGCCGTTATTTCAAGTGTCCGCTGCCGGATCATCCGTGCATGACAGTGATTGAACCAGCCGCGGTATTCGCAAAAGTCCGCGAGATTGTGCGAGACCGTGAAACAGTGTCTGATAAGACCGCGGCGATCCCGTAACGCGGCCGCGCCTCGATTGACGCAACAAGGTCAATGTCCCGCACGTGTCACATGGAATCAAAAGCTCCTTTCATAAGCGTCATCATTCCCACATTCAACAGGCTGGAGCTGCTGAAAGAGACGCTGGAGTCCGTTCGCAACCAGGCGTTTCGTGATTTCGAGCTCATCGTTGTGGATGACGGGTCATCCGACGGGACCGCGGAGTGGTTGGACGAGCAAGCAGACATTCGGACGATCCATCAGGAAAACAGTGGAATAGCGGCATCCAGGAATAGGGGCGCATTCGCGAGCCGCGGGAATTGGCTGGCGTTCCTGGATCATGACGATCTCTGGTCTCCCGACAAGCTGAGAGTGCAAGCGGAATTCGTGCAGAAAAACCCGGATGTGGGTATGGTATCTGCCAGGCACGTGCGGTTGGGGAAGACCATTCGAGCTTCCGGACCCGGGCGTTGGACAAAAGGAGACCTTTTTCTGGAGGAATACTCCACGAGTTTTATCCATACGTCTTCGGTGATGATCCGAAGGGACGTATTTGAAAGAGTGGAGGGCTTTCCCACGTGTTATCGTTTTGCAGATGAATTTGACGTCTGGCTGAAGATAGCAGCGGCATACCCCATCGCGTACGTGGACCGGCCTCTTGTTTTTATACGACTGTATGACTCGAATACGAGCCACAACAGGGTAGGGGTTCGTACGGACACGTACGATATACTCATGAAACACTATGATCCCGATCGAATTCCCCACCGGGTTTTTCTCAAGACTCTTTCGGATCACGACATTTCATTTGGCAGGGCGTATGTGAATGCCGGGGATCCGGTGCAGGCGATGGAATGGTTTCGAAATTCCGTAAAACGAACGCCTTTTCGATTGAGAAGCTGGCGTTATTACCTCAAGTACCGCATCAAATATGCGTTCGAACCGAACATCGGTTAGGCGTGACGAGTGTCTCGCACGTGTATGTCCGGACTCTTCGGGTGAGGTGCGCCCCATGGACGACGACGTCTCTCTGAAAATCCATCCCCACGCGGGAAGCATCTTGCAGTCCCGGGAGAAGGATCTTTCGGAATTCTTCTTTTCGTGCATCCGGGAACACGGCCGAATTCTGTCCGCCGGAGACGGCCTCATCTTAAAGAATGCTCCTGAAAGCGCCGTGACTATCGTGACTCTGGCCGATTCACGCCCTGTGTGCGTCAAGGAATTCCGATGGCGAGGATGGGCTCATGCCATGAAAGGGCTGTTTCGGCCGACTCAGGGTGCACGGACCTTTAGAAACGGCTGGCGTTTGCGGAATCAAGGCATAGGAGCTTCCGCGCCGCTCGCGCTGGCCAGCCGAAAAAAATGCGGGTTGACGGAATCCGAATGGGTGATCATGGAAGTTATACCGGAAGCTCTCGAGATGGATCGGTACCTCACAAAAAAAATGACGACTCCGTGGAGTTCCGAAGAGAAGAGGGGTGTGGCCCGCATGTTCGGCCGTTTCATGGGTTCACTCCACGCAACGGGAATATTCCATTCAGACTTGAAGACCTGCAACATTCTCGTGTCGGAGGATCATCGGATATCAGGCGGGAATGACCCGCATCCACGGAATTCTGGAGATTCCGGATATCAGGCGGTTCGTTTTTTCTTGTTGGACTATGACGACGTGAGGTTCTGTCGTGACGTCTCGCGCAAGCACAGGGTAAAAAATCTCATTCAGTTATTTCTGTCGGTTCCTGTTTCCATAGGAGCCGTCCAGCGACTGCGCTTCCTTTCGGAGTACGCACTCCATTCCGGAATAGGAATGAAACAGAGGCGTGCGCTTGCAGTGGAGGTTCTCGATGCCTGCCGCGGCAAACACATCCTGTACGTGGGATTGTCCGGCGATGTGCGGGAGAAGTGGGATTGAAGAAAGATCCGCGTCAATTCTGAAGCCTAAATCACAATGAGGGGCTGCGGCTCGCCTTTCACTATTTTGTCACCCACCGAAGTGCCGCACCGGGCACAGAGATATTCGTACTTTTCGCCTTCCGGCAAAACGAGAAGAAGTCGTTCCCTGACCGGCATGGATTGCCTGCACTTCGGGCAGTAGAGTTCCGTTGCTGTGAACCGATCGAACTGTTTCCTGTTTGCAGCCCGCTTGTTCCTCGGGATGCCACCTCTTTGCGGAGCGAATTTCTGCATGGCTTCTCCTGTTGGTATTCGGCTCCCCGATCAGATCCGCATCCTTCAAAATGTATCAATGAACGGGGAAAAGGTCAAATATAGGCATCCGGGCTTTTGAAAACAATGGAATAGCAGCTGCTTATCTCAGAGAAAATGCGGTCTGGCGATCATTCGGTCACGGGTGGGGAAAGTCTGCCATCGCCTGGCTGCGCTCCCAGTGACAGAGGGCCGACAATTCCGCTGAGTATTTGAATGATTACGCCATTGGTAATGCTATGGTTGACATTCTGAGTCCTTGTATGCTATTATACAATTAATTTCTATGGATTTGTTATTTCAAGAGACGCGTGTGTCTCTGATCTCGGACGGAGAATGCGATGAAAAGAATATTCTTGCTGATAACTTCTCTCCTGCTGCTTACCTCGATCTGTTCCACCTGGAGTCAAGCGGCCAGGTTTTCTTTCGGGCTTCATCGTGATTCCGCGTGCCTGCGGCAGTGTATAGAAGCGCCGTGCATTTTTCCGCCTGTTTTGAATCCTTGCGCTGTTCCGTGTCGTCCCCCCGCACTCCAGAAGCAGACTGTTCCGTGTGCTTTTGAAACCGCTTGCCCATCCGTAAGCTTCCCATGTTACGGCGTTTCCTATGGAAAGTTCCCGTATCCCATTTTCAAGTAAGGAGAGTCGCTCTGTCTGAGGCCTCAGTCCGGGCTGTGACATGGTTCAGCCGTCATCCGGGCGTGTCTGCTTATCCGTAATCCTTCAGTTACTCGGGGTAAGCGCTTCTACTCTGTCATTGCGAGGAGTGAAACGACGAAGCAATCTCGATACTTAGAGGCGAGATTGCTTCGCTACGCTCGCAATGACGATCTTTTCCCACCCGTGACTGAATGGATACGTCTATCCGCATTTTTTATTTGCCTTGATTCGCCACTTTTGCTTATTATCTTCCACCAAGGGCTGTGCCGATGTTCGGCCTCATCTGGACAGGGTTGAGGATTATGGTTTCGTTGCTTCGCACTGGGATCTTGTTGCTTGTTTGTGGAGTGTGTCTTGCCGGAAACGCGGACGCACAGGACCGTAGGCTACGGGAAATCTTCATCAGCTTGGCTCACCCCACGCAGATACGTCAGATAGACGATCAGTTCGATACCACGATCGAAAAGATTCTCTCGAAACCCCTGTGGGACGTACAGGCTTCAAGGGAACGCATTCCCTTGAGAGACGAGTACGCCCGGCAAAAGAGGAACGCGAAAGTGCCCGGCCCGGCGCTGCTGCCCGGGGGCTCCCTGGGCCCGGCGAGCGAGAGCTGGACGAGAATAGCCTCCCTCAAACCGATGGTTCCCGCAACGAGACGACCGGTGACCGGTCTATTGGACGCGGATCGGGATTTTTTTCAGGCCGGGGAACTGGTGGGTAATCCCGTAAACATTTTCTCGGGATTTGAAATCAGCGTCGACCGTGCGAAATATACTCTCGAACTGTACGGAATGAAGAACGGTGACGGTAAAACGCTTCTCTACTCGTGTAGGACAGGGCTGGGCTCGCCTGATTATCCTACGCCCAAGGGAACCTATTACATAGTCAGAATATTTGACGACCATCCCTTGTGGATACCGCCTCCCAGCGATTGGGCCTACGGGCAGGCCCCGAGCCATTCAGTGTATGGCGGCCATATGATGCCTTTTTTCTCAAAGATTCAAGTCGCGGACAAGGGAGAGGAAACGGTTGCGGAACTCGACAATATCGCTCCGCAGGTGAAGATGGTGGACGGCGGCATGTATCGCATCCACGGAACCGACTCTCCCTGGAGCATAGGATCGAGCCAGTCCCACGGATGCGTGAGACTTCTCAATAGTACGGTGAGGCAATTGGCCGAGACTCTGAAGATGTATGTGGGAACCACCTCGCGATCGCAGACAGCGAACGGCACGTACATCAATCTTGCAAAACCCGTGAAGCTGGTTCTCCACTAGAACAGCGTCCATAGCGCCCCGCTCCGGCCTCGCTCTTAATCCGTCCCGGTAATTCTCTGCCAGCTCTGCATGATCCGACACGCATCTTCGGGAAATCCCGAGAAAGAGTGTGGATTCACCTTGAGAATTGCCGTATATTGATCTCCGGCGACGACGCGGAACGGCGAAAAAAACTTTTGTGGGTCTTATACGAATGCGCTTTCAAATACTTGAAATCGCATTGGCATCACAACGTTTAGGGAGAGATTGATCATGCATGCACGGTGTATCTTTGGGAAACGCCCATTTGTGGCAGCATCATTTCACGCGGTTATTCTTTTCGTCATGCTTTTGGGAATCCTGGCACCCGGTCTTTCTGTCGCACAGGAGCAGGCCGGCTCATTTGAACAGCTCAAGGCTCTTGCGGAAAAAGGCGACGCTGCAGCGCAAACCAAGCTGGCCGATCTGTATCGGACCGGCAAAGGTGTTGCGCAGAACTTTCAAGAGGCTGTGAAATGGTACAGCAGTGCAGCCGAAAAAGGCGTCGCTGAGGCCCAGTTCAGGCTCGGTGAATTGTATGGGGAAGGGAAGGGCATAGCCCAAAATGCGCAGGAGGCTGCCAAGTGGCTCGAAAAAGCCGCGGCTCAAGGCCATCAAGATGCAAAGAACAAGCTCAAGGAGCTGGCATCGAAGGCACCGGAGGGCATCAAGGACCTGAACAAGGCACTTGACATGATCAGGTAGCCGTTGCGTGCAGCAGGGTTGAGTTCGTGAATCGTGCAGTTAGGTCCCCCACTCGACCCATCGATCCTCAGATTTATACAAGGGCCCTTTCAAATATGCGAAATCGGGGAAGCTCTTCTTGTAATACGTTCTTCCCCGAGCCCCACCTCAAGAACTGTTAACACCCGTCGAAACGTATCCATTCAGGTGCGCATGGGAAAAGATCGTCATTGCGGGCGTAGCGAAGCAATCTCGCTCTTAACTATCGAGATTGCTTCGTCGTTTCACTCCTCGCAATGACATACGATAGGCACTTCCCCCGAGTAACTGAAGGATTACGTCGCAGCCTGCATTTCCGTTGAGGAAATGCAGGCTGCGACGCATGATGCAAGTTTCTGGGAGGGGCTTTGCGCGGGACACCTTTACAAATAGGGCACCCCAATCTTACTTTTTTCAAAGCGCATTAATCTCAACCGATAGGATTCACTCGCAATGAAACCGGCCAGAGGACAGCGTTGTCCCCCGTGTTACCTAATGGTTGCCACACCACCTTTTTCCCCCTTGACGAGAAGCAATATTTCTGAATAAATTAAAAATGTTATCAATCACGAAAGGAAGGCCCACCTTGAAAAAGAGCATCCTTAAGGGCAAAGAAATACTCGCTGTTGATGACGATTCGGACGTGTTGGCCATTCTCGATGAGGAGTTGGAAGACTATGGAGTGATCCTGGACACTGCCACATCGTACGAGGAAGCTATGGAAAAACTGGCTTCGCTGACATACGATTTGGCAATTCTCGATATAATGGGAGTCAGAGGATTCGACCTGCTCGAAGTAGCTGTCGGCAGGAGCATTCCTGTCGTCATCCTCACAGCGCATTCCATGGATGTGGCATCTCTAAAGAAATCCATTGAACTGGGGGCGCGGGCTTACCTTCCCAAGCACCAGCTGGGGGACATGGCGCCGTTCCTGGAAGACGTCCTGCTACTGAGCTATCGGACAGCGTGGAAAAAAATGTTCCAGCGGCTTTCAGGCTATTTCGGGCAGACTTTTGGCCCGGATTGGAGAAAATCCGAAGAGGATTTCTGGAAAAAATTCGATGAGAATCTCGGATTGGACGAATCCACAATTATCGAGAAATGAAGAAGCGACTCCCGGGGGACTCGAACGGACTTCCGGCCGACAGGAAAGCTGAAGGTTGAACATGGCTGAATTGACCAACGTGCATGGAGTGGCCACGAGTGTCGTGGTTGCATTCCTTGAAAAAGTTTGGCAGTTCAACAGATTCGGAAAAGAATCGCTGGAACAGTTGGCGAGGGGTGCGGTACTCGCATTTTATCCCAAGAACGCCGTGCTGCTTAGGCAGGATCTGGAGCAGCCCGAGTACGTGTATCTAATAGAACGCGGAGCTGTCAGGCTGTACAGGAAAGAGACGGACGAGACAACCACTCTGGCGGATTATCGCGGCGAAGGTTCACTATTTGGGGTAGCATCCATCGTCCGCGGACTCAAGGCTTCACTCACCATAGAGGCCGCGGAGGACACCTTCTGCTTCCTTCTGGACAAAGGGCAATTCCTGGAGTTTGTGGCGAACAATCCCTCATTCGTGGAGAATTATTTCCGCGGGCTTTCGGAGGACCTTGTCTGCAGGACGTACTCGCAACTCAGGTCAAGTGGTGTGGGAGACCTGCAGGACGAAGGATTGCGTCTGGTAAACGCGCGAGTTGGAGATGCGGTGAGACGGCCGCCGGAATGTGTGGATCCCGGCGAACTCATACACAAAGCCGCCGAACGTATGACCCGCGGGGATGTGAGCGTGCTCCTCGTCAGGGACTCGACGCAGGGCATTGTTGGAATGCTGTCGGACAGGGATCTGAGAACCGTTGTGGCGAGGAGAGGCGATTACCACCAGCCTGTCTCGTCGATCATGACGTCTCCGGCTGTCAGCATTTCGTCCCATAATTCCTGTCTGGATGCCATCCTCCGGATGATGAATCAAGATGTGCAGCATCTGGTAATTACGAAGGGAGACGATGCAATCGGTGTGGTGTCGGCACAGGACATTCTTGCCCTTCAGGAAGCTTCGCCCCTTGTACTCTTGCGAGAGATCGACAACCAGACCACAATCGAAGGGCTGTACGAATCTGGCAATCAGGTTACACGCCTGGTCCAAAACCTGGTCAGTGTGGGAGCGAAGGCGAACAACATAACGAGAATCATTTCGGTGCTCAACGATCATGTCGTCGGCCGCCTTTTGGCTCTGCTTCAGGAACGATTGGGCCCCTCGCCGCTTCCCTTCTGCTGGATCGTGATGGGCAGCGAGGGCCGCATGGAGCAAACACTGAGGACCGATCAGGACAATGGGATTCTGTACGAAGACCCGGGAAAAGAGTGGGAGCGGACCAAAGCTGCAAAACTCTACTTTCGTGCCCTGGGAAACGAGATCATCGAGCATCTCGTCAAATGCGGGTATCCGCTCTGTAAGGGCGGGTACATGGCGTCCAAATCGAGATGGAGAAAACCCTTCTCAGTCTGGGCCGGGTACTTCGATGAATGGATGTCAGGCACGGACGAGTTCACCATGCTTAACGTCAAGATCTTTCTTGACCTCCGCAGTGGATTTGGCTCCGAGGCTTTGGCGGACAAGCTCAGAGATTATTTTTTCCAGCAGACCCGGCGACGCAGATTCTTCATTAACAACTTGTGTAGGGATTCCCTGGTTATAAAACCACCCTTGTCGTTCTTTCGAAATTTCATTGTGGAGAGCGACGGAGAGCACAAGAACCAGCTCGACTTAAAAATGAGAGGGCTGGTGCCGGTCGTGGATTTTGCCCGTGCTCTGGCGCTCAAATACGAAATCAGAGAGACCAACACCATCGCCCGTCTCCAATCCCTGAAAGAAAGGCGGCATTTGCCCGAGGACCTATGCAGCGAAATTCTCGACGCATACGATTTCATCATGCACTTGCGACTCGTACACCAATTGAGAATGAGCAGGCAAGGACTGGAACCCCACAATTTTGTCGATCCCGCCGATCTTACGGATCTGGAGAAACAAACGTTGAGGGGGGCTTTCGGTGCCATCAGTCGTATGCAAACGCATATGGCCAAAATACGTGCCGAATTCTGAGGGTTACTTCGTGTCGTGGCGAGATCTCCTCAACTGGCCGGAATCAGTAGCAAAGCATCAGAGCATTCGGCTCAATGAACAACTATTTCACGCGTTTGACACGAATCGAAACATAGCATCCTACGAGTTTGTAGTTTTCGATACGGAACTAACCGGTCTCAATCGGCAGAAGGACGAAATTGTCTCCATCGCGGCAGTCAGGATCAGGAATACGCGAATACTGCTGGCGGACAGTTTTCATTCATACGTACGGACCAGAAAAAAACTATTGGGGGAAGGGACGTTCATCCATAGAATCACTCCCCAGCAGATATTGCTTGCGCCCGGTCCGGAAGAGGTTCTCCCAGAATTCGTGAAATTCTGTCACAGCTCGGTGCTCGTCGGGCATCTGCCCGCTCTGGACTTTTCATTCCTCAACAAGGCGCTGAAAAGAAACACCGGCGGGCTGATTCGCAACCCATGCCTCGATTCCATGGAACTGGCCAGGCACTGGCACAGGCTCCAGAAGAAGAATGCCGCGGAATCCGTGCCTAAAATCAGATCGTTCAACTTGAACGAGCTGGCGGTGGCTTACCGTGTCCCTCTATTCCCGAGCCACGATGCTCTGGGTGATGCGCTCCAAACCGCCTGTCTGTTTCTGTTCCTCATGGAAAAGTTGCGAAAATGCGGACTGAGTACGTTGAAGGATTTCCAGAAGGTGGGCCGGTTGAGGTAGTTCAGACTCAACACACATGCGCAGAGAATTGGGGAACGGAAAGGGGCCCTTTCGACGGAGCCCCTGTCCGATTCAGCGTATTATACGAATGCGCTTTCAAAGAAGTAAGATTGGGGGGACCCTCTTTGTAAAGAGTGTCCCGCCCAAACCCCCTCCCAGAAACTTCTATCATGCGCCGGCGTCTGCATTTCCTCAGCGGAAGTGCAGATGCCGGCGAGTGCTAAAAGTTCTTGAGGTGGGGTTCGGGGAGGAACTTCTTACAAGAAGTTCCTCCCCGATTTCAAGTATTTGAAAACGCATTGGTATTAGAAGTTCTTCCAGCAACGGGCAAGATGCTTCTCGTCTATCTTGGTGGTGAGCAAGCTCACGATTATTGCAATGGCGAAGCTGATGGGCAGAGCGACCACGTTTTGATCCAGGAACATCAGCTTCCACGGTGTACTCATGGGCGCATAGGATGACACCAGGGTATCCACTCCGAAGAGATACTTGCACAGGCCGATGTTCACCGCCTCTTTCTGGTGAATGAACAGGGCATACAGCGTGCTGACAGCGAATCCGCCAACCATGCTGGCCACCGCCCCCGCTTTGGTCACCCCTTTCCAGTAGATTCCCAGGACAAAAACCGGCAGGAACGATGAAGAGCACAAGCCAAAGAAAAATGCGGTAGCCAACGCGACAATGCTCTCGGGCAACACCATTCCCCATACCAGAGTCAGAATGATCGTGGCGGCAACCCCCACACGGGTGACATACATCGTGTCGCCCTTGCCCAAAAGGAATTTTTCGTAGAAATCACGCCCGAATGATGTTCCACCGGCATGATACTGAGCGCTCAACGTGGACATGGCCGCAGCAAACATTGCCAGGAGAAAAACCGTTGCGAACCAATCCGGGAACATCTTTTCTATGTACGTGGGTATGATTTTATCGATATTTCCTCCTGCAACCACCACGGAAATTGCCGGAACCTTCTTGGTAACTCCATCTACCACCTTCTCCAGCATTCCCATGTCCTTAAAAAACACCACGTTCGAGAGAGCCCCCACCACGAATGCCACGCCTGTCATGCACAGGATGAAAAATCCGCCGTAGATAACTCCGCGATTGAGCTGGGCCTCTGACTTAACGGTCATGAACCGGACGGCCAACTGCGGTTGTGCGAGCACGCCTATACCAACCCCGAGGACGATAGTGGTATAAATCGTGAGCCAGAGCGGGGTAGCAAAGACAGCCCCCTGGGTCCAGCCAATCATTCCCCCTTTTTTCAGGTTCTCCGGGTAGTACTGCACCATGTCGGTAAGGGCTTTATGGGCATCGATCCACCCCCCCGCCATGTAGTACGTGGCAATCAGGAATGCGGCCATGACGACGAACATCACGCATCCCTGGAACGCGTCGGTGTACATGACCGCCTTGATGCCACCGGTAAGGACGTATGCGGCAATCAGGAAAGAACATCCAAGAAGAGCCACATGGTAATTGATACCGAGATACACTTCAACGAGACGCGCCAGAGCGATAAGCACAGCGCCTGCATAAATAGGAAGAAACAGGAAAATGACGAGTCCGGCAAAACCCTGGAGAAATCTCGATTTGTACCGCCTCCCCAGCAGCTCGGGGAACGTGTGCGCATCGAGTGCTATTCCCATTCGGCGGACACGGGATCCGAAAAATACGAAAGCAATGAATATGCCTACAAAAATATTCAAGAAAGTCAGCCACAGCAGAGGAAAACCGAACAACGCCGCTGCACCACCGAATCCGATAATCGCCGATGTACTGATGAACGTGGCTCCATACGACAAAGACATGACAAATCCGCCCATAGAACGGCCGGCAATCAGATAGTCTTTCGCAATCTTGGTCTCTTTCCAGCCACGGTACCCCAGATACAAAGTGATTGCGACGTACAGCACCGTCAATGCGATCTTAATGAACATGCTACCTCCCACTCCTCTTATGGGGTCAATTCTCCATTACCCCGCTGATGTCTCGCCTCAGGGAGACTGTTGTGTCTGGGATTTCCGAGATTCGGCCTGTCTTCCTTCGATCGGATCAGTGTTCGTCATACGGTGACGCCCGATGTATCCTCGCACCTCAGTCGAATCGCGGACCAATCCTCCGAACACACAAGAACTTACGCGCCCTTTTCCAACTCCCTTTCTTCCCGATCCCAGTCTATGGTCTCGCTGGTGTCGATGGGCTTTCCTTCGGACGTCCAGAAGAATAACCCGTAAACCAGGCACCAGAGTGCCGCGACGATGCACAGCACGTAAACCAGTGCCATTTCAAAACTGCCCATGCCAAGCCACATATTCTACCTCCTTGTTTGGTCACAGAACCTTCAACGGCACAGGTACTCTTGAAGGTCTCTGCAGTTGACTTCATTCGCCCAGGCCAAGGGGCGTCTCAGTTCGGGTATTCTAAACCAGTCGATACAATCACATGTCGCCGATGGAGGGGGGTAGCCTACCCTGCCGGTTCACAGAACCAGGTTTATGAACCTGAGTCCTATTTTGCCTATCTCTTGGGCGCCTGAGCAGCGGAGCTGGGCGCAGTTAACCGCTAAGGTCATTCCATGCAGAGTATTATGAAAACCGAAAACCTAGCCGATGGACTGGAAAGGCTTCGGGAGACAGTGAGCTCATTTTACTGAACGCCTAACCAATTGGCAACAAAAAGATTGGATGAGGCGATCATACTTAGAACTCGTGGTTCCGGTCACATAGCAGCGGATCGGTTTTTTGTCTACACTGTTGGCAGCTGGACGCCTATTCATGATGGTGAACTTGAGAACCGCCAAACCACAGTCGGGACACGCTGAGTTTTCGCATTCGGTCACCAGGGGTGAACCCGTGACGTCATACGCCCGCTATTCATCCTCTTGAGGCTGGTGCGTGCCCCTTTCTTCCTCGAAAACGTGCCGTCCCACCTGGAACCTCCGGGAAATCACAAGATCAAGGGAACGATGGAAGAATGAGTGATCATTGAGTCTCGCTGAATTATCGTTACCCGGTCCTTGCAAGGGGTGATGAAACGACGAGTCAATCTCGTCATGTGACGGCAGAGATTGCTTCCCCGCGGCCGCAACGACAGCCGTTTCCCACCCGTAACGGATTGGACACAAAACCTTCGACCGCACTGTCCTGTTGCCGATCATTCATCCATCGTCTGCGGCCCACAGGGTACGTTGCAGTTCGTCTTCGATAATCCGGATATTCCAGGAGTCATTCGCAGGTTTCACATGTTCCAGATCGTTGGGGCCGTTCACGTAGACGGTCTGCAGGCCGCCGGGGTCCGCCGGGCGAAACCATGCGTTGAGGACCTGGTTGTCCTCGGCAAGGCACCTGGTGAGAGTGCGCCAGATCACCATGGCCACCGCACCGTCGGGGGTTTTGCCAACAATCGAGCGAAACCGCCAGAGCCCTCTAGGATCCTTCTTGAGAATCGCTTGCCCCTTCGTTTTACCACGCGGGTTCGGCGGAAAAGTGGCGCTGAAGGACTGCGGTCCGGTTGCAGCGGAGACCTTCAGTCCGATGAGATAATTGAATGTCTCAATCAGGTCCACGGGAATTTCGGAGCCCTCGTCCGAGTCATGACTCTTTATTGTCAATTTGACACGGACAGGATCAACGAGAGGTCTCACGCGCAACTCCGGAGTAATTCCGGAAGGGTCCTTGCGGATCACGTACCCGACCCGATTACGGACGATCTCCATATCCGGCTCGGATGCGACGGTTCTCTCGTCATCGGGCTGTACCACATTATTCAGGCAGTCTTCGTACGATTCAATCCTGATATACTTGAACATATGTGATACGCCGCTGTTGCGCGTCAGGGGTTTGCCGTTTTTCCAATCTCTTGCATACACGGTCTTCTGAATCCTGGGCTTCATCACCGAGTCGAACTCATCCCCCATTTCAACGAGCACGTATGTGCGCTTGCCGCCGTCTTCCCGGTTAAGATCGATTACTGCGTGGGCAGTCGTGCCCGAACCTGCAAAGAAATCCAGCACTTGTGCCTGTCGATTGTCGTGGAGAGACACGATCCATTTACACAGCTGTACTGGTTTTGGCGTATCGAACATTTTCTTGGCAAACAGGTTCTTGAGCGTGCGGGTTCCATCCGCGTTGGAACCGCAGGAATCCAACCAGGTGGCCCAACCCACGGATTTCTTCGTGGCCCGTATTTTTTCGAACGGCACCCACCGTTCGGAATTGCCCAGGTGAGTCACCCCGTAGTCAAACGGGCATTTCTCCCAGTGAAACTCCTCAGGATCTTTCAATGCAGCTTTAATGGATTCATTCCGTTTGCCCCATCTCCAGTGGCCTTCGGTGCCGTCATTCTTGATGGGATACACTTTTTCTCCGTCCGGCGCGTTCAACGGGTACCACTGGTTGGGACGGTCATCTCGGGAGGATATCCCTCCCCATTTGCGAAGTTCTCGCCCTTTTCTGTACGGTCCGAGCCGGTCGCGAAGATTCAATGTGCCGGTTGATCTCTCATCCCGCGAAATGGCCGAGGCATCTCCGTTATGATACATGAGAACGTATTCGTGTCCGGTTCTAAGGCCCGTTTTTTCCTTTCCTCCGCTTGGTTCGGATTTCCAAGGAGCGCATGCGACACGATTGTCCTCACCGAAGATCGAATTCAGCAGCATTCCCAGATGATGCAGTTCATGATCATCGATGGCTGCAGCGAAAAGACCGTCTTTTTTCAAGAGCCGGGGGCAGCAGGAGACTCGTTCCTCCATCATCGTGAGCCAGCTTGAACTTCGCAATGTGTCTTTGTAGGAAAATCCGTTATTTCCCGTGTTGTATGGTGGATCGATAACGACACAGTCAACCCCGTCGTGATACGCTTTTTGAATAAGGCGTAATGCCTGGGATGCTTCCCCGCGAATGAGCAATCCGTTACACGATCCAAAAAATTCTTCGATGCCGAGCATGAGTCTCCAGGTAAATTCTTCGGGAAAGAATCTCGTATCGAGCATCAACGACGGGTGAGCCGTGAGGAATTCCGCTGTTAGTGGTACCGAATAACAGGGTGGATCCTCAACCTCATGGATTGCGGCGACGCGAACCCATTCTTCCCTCTGAAGGTCGTTTGCGGCTATTTCAGGGTAGAAGCATTCGGGGATGCGGTCCAGGGTGAGACAATAGTGCGTTTCGAGAACGAATTTCTTTTTCAACCAGCATTTCTTTTGAAATTCCGCGGGTTCTGCCAAAAAAGAAATAAGCGTGCTGCCGATACTGTGCACGGCCCGGGCGATGGTGTGGCTGCGCAGGATGCACGATATGGTCGTTTCCGCAGTGTCGGTGAGAAGAACATGGTCCTTTATGTATTGATTCAGTTCCCGATGCAACGCACCGCCCAGATCTTTATGAATGAAGCGATCAGACGTTTTCCGTGAGACGTTACCGGTGGTCCGCACATAATAGCGATTTCTGTCTACCCACCAGATTCCCACCTCTTCTCGATTTTGAGAAAGTAAGCTTATATCCTGTGTGCGAGCCTGCCGACCCGGTCGTTCGCGTGCCCTATGGCAACAAGAGAAAAAGATGTGAACGTGGTGGTACACCCTTTCTTCGCAGGTGGCCATGTCCGCCGATCGCGGCGAAGAGGCCACTGTGCCAAACGCCTTTTCTGGTGAAGGAGTGGGGGTGTGTTCGCCAACGAAGTACCCCGGACACAAAACCGCTCTCGTCTGAGCCGGCAGCCCATGGTCGAGAAACGCGGCCATCGCGTCAGACCGCTCCTTGATAATCCGGTGAACCCCGCAGCCCAGTTCAGCCGAATGAAGACGAAACAGCTCGAGGAGAAATTTTCTGAGCTTTGCCAGAGCGGTCATGCCTGTTCCTTCCGCGATGCAAAAAAATCAATCAGGTTCCCGCGAACTCGATATGTTATTATTCGGCTTAGGCCAAGCGTCAAGCACAACATACGGAATCAAAGACACAGACGCTGTCTGACGCCACAGATCGTTCAAAGCCGAGAGACATTTCTTGCAGGAAGGGTTTCAAGGACTCTATCTCTTTTGGATCGGTGCCGGCATAACATGCTTCGTCATGATCCGTCTGTACGACATATCCATTTGGTTACCGGTGGGAAAAAGGCTGCCGTTGCGAGCGAAGCGAAGCAATTTCTGCACTTAAATATCGAGATTGTTCCGTCGTTTCACTCCTCGCAATGACACGGAAACGATGGTTCCCGCGCGAGACTGAATGAGTAGTTTATGATTGCGTTTGCCATTCAATGATCTGTATGAGAGGAGGACCTCATGAGAAAATGGACTATCGTGTTCCTGTTCTTAATGGGTTTTTCAGTGTATGCGGCCGTAAATGAAGCGAAGGCCGTCAGCGAGTGGGTGGTTTGCTGGCATTGGGTTTCGAGTCTGTCCACGAGGAATCAGTGCAAGCTGTGCAGGCTCAAGCGCATGAGTTCCGCGGCGTACGGAGCGAATCTCTCAACTGTGTGCGGAAGAAGCAACTATGACAGATTTAACACGAGAAGAGACGCACGGACGTGGATGCGGGACAACTGCTGCCGCAGGTAAGAATTGTCGGAACAACGGGTGCGTTAGTAGTATCAAACTATGCGAAAGTGGGGGAGCCCAATTTTTGGTACTTGCGGCTCCCCAACCCCCCGGAAGCCAATGTAAAGGCCTCTCCCAATTCGCATCTCTGAAGTGATCATTGCTGTTACTTGGGGAGGGTGCCTATAGCAGTTCTCGAACATTCTGTCGGATTCGTTCACGACTCTCGCCCACATTGCGACCGGCAATCATGTCATTGCGAGGAGTGTAACGACGAAGCAATCTCAGTCTTGGTCAGTTGGAGATTGCTTCGGGGTTTGCCCTCGCAATGACAATCTTTCAATCTGTTCGCGTAATCAAAACCGACTTTACTTTTGAGAATCCCTATAAGCCCTGTCTGCAATGTGCCGCTTTTCCCACGAGCGGCATGCCGATTTTTGCCGGATCTCGCGAGTAAAGGGGGTCACTCCCCTTGCTTCTTCTCTTTGTCGTTGTCGGAAGGGAGGAGCTTGACAATGGCGCAATGCTCCAAATCAAGATATTTCCTGGCCACCCTCAACACATCGTCCGCGGTGACCTCCCTGATCTTCTTGAGGTACACCGGCGTATAGTCGTATCCTAGCCCATAGAGCGTGTTGAGCCCGACGTCTTCGGCTCTGTCCGACGAACTCTGCAGAGAGATCAAGTGGTTTCCGATGAGATTGTTCACAGCTTTGCGAAGCTCCACGTCGCTCACTTTCGTCTGCTTGATAAGATCGATTTGCTTAAACAGTCCCTTGAGCGCCCGATCGGCTTTCGGCGCATCACAGGCCATGTACAGGCCGAACACACCGGGGCTCATTCCCGGCCGAAAGAAGGAGGTAACCACATAGGCTAAGGATTCTTTGTCCCTGAGCTGGCGAAAGAGCCTGCCGCCCTGACCCGCGAGGATGTGATTCAGGACGTCCAGAGCGAAACGATCTGGGTCGGAGAAACTCGTTGCCCTGAAGCCCACAGCCAGATGAGTCTTTGCCCGGGGCATGCGTATGACGTTTTCCCGAACGCGCGTCAGCGGAAGTTCTTCCGAGGCCTCGGGCCTTTCCAACGAGGTTTTGGGCAGCGTACCGAAAAGGCTGTCGATGCGTTCCAAAATCTTTTGGGCGTCCATTTCGCCGACCACCGAGATGACCGTGTTCGTGGGGATGGCCAGGCGGTGGTAGGTAGTCATGAGATCCTCCACAGTGAACCCGGAAACCGTCGTCGGAGTCCCCAATTTGTCAAATCCGTACGGGAATTCGGGAAAAACCTCCTTGTACAACTTTTTGGTTACGTATTCCGTGGGCGTGTCCGGTTCCGCCTTGATGTTGTTGAGAATCAAGTCTCTTTCCCTGTCCATGTTTTTTTGAGGGAACGTGGGGTCCGAGTACAGCTTGGAGAGTAATTCCAGTCCTTCACTCCAATAACGGCTGAAAAAGCTCGCGTACAGACCGAAGGAATCATTCCCGGAAAAGCCCTCCAGTGATCCGCCCAACTCGTCGACCTTCCTGGCGATGTCAACTTCCGTCATGCCTGCGGCACCCTTGTTCAGCATGCGGGCAATGAAATTGGCTATGCCTTCCGTATCGTTCATTTCATAGCGTTTTCCGCCCAAACTGGCTATTCTGAAACTAATCACCGGATTCGAATTATCCGGGACGAGCACCACCTTCAGGCCGTTGGGAAGCTCCCGGAAAATGGCCTGAGCACTGATGGCTTCCGCCGACACCGCCTTCGTCGGACCGAAGCCGCTCACAATCTTCTCCAACTGGTCCACACGAAAATCTTGAGCCTCGTCCCTGGGGAGCAGCACCGAAATAGTGATATTGGGAGGCATCAGGTACTTGGTCACCACTTCCGAGATGTGGGAAGGGGCGACTGCGGAATTCAACGCAAGGTACTTCTCTTCGTAATCGGCATCATTCAACTGATTCTGGTAGGTGCCCATGCTTCTGGCTATGCCCTGAACCGTTTCCCGGGCATACACGTGCTCGGATTCGATATGCGTTTTGGCTTCCTTCAGTTCTTCCGCCGGAGGTGGGGTGGCTGCCAGGCGAGCCAACTCTTCCATGATTTCCCTGGTGGCTGCTTCCAAGTTTTTTGCAGGAAGAGTGGCGGAGATCGTAAACAGACCCGGCTCCTTGGGAGTGAGGGAATAGGCAGAAATGGTGTTTACAAGGGCTTTTTCCTGCTTAAGGATCTGTACCAGACGCGAATCGTTCCGAGAAGCAAGGATGTCTGCAGCAAGATCCAGTGCATTAACATCGTTGCCTTTCATGGAGGGAATGTGAAACGCGATATCCAGCCTGGGTTCCTGCGCATTCCGTGCTCGGACCAGAGCGGACCTGACGTCTTTCTGTGGACGTTCCTGGGGCAGGCTGATTCCGAAAAAACCCGTGCGTTTGACATCTGAAGTCAATGTTTCCACGTCCTTGCGCACCGACGCGGGATCGACGTCTCCCACCACTACCAGGAACATGTTTTCCGGAACATACCATCTCTTGCGGAAATCCATGATGTCCTTGCGGGTAATCTTTTCGATGATCTGTTTGGATCCGATGACCGGGAAACGGTAGGGGCTCTCGATGTACGCAGTCTTGAAGAGGAGATTGGATGCCACCTGTTCCGGCCGATCCTGCTCTTCCAGGACTTCCTCCAGAACGACTTTCTTTTCCTTTTCGAGCTCCCGTGGATCCATTGTAGGACGGAATACCGCATCCGTGAGAATATCGATGCCCTGGGTGGTCGCGGAGGAAGGCACGACAAGGTGGAACACCGTTTCGTCCCAGCTCGTATATGCATTTATGTCACCGCCGATTTGTTCCACTTCTTCAGCGATTTTGCTCACGCCCCGCCGTTTGGTTCCTTTGAATGCCATGTGTTCGATCACGTGGCTGATGCCCCGTTCCGAATCTTTTTCATAGGCGCTGCCCACCATCACCCATAGCTGGAGTGCCGCCACTTTGCGGGAATGATCTTCCTTCACAAAAACACCCAGCCCGTTCCGCAGGCGAAAATGGGTCACGTCACCGTCTCCTGCAAACGCAGCAGGCCGGGCAATACAAAAAATGCACGCAAGAGCGAATACAATTGCAGCTGACTTCATCATGGAGAGAGACACGGAAGCTCCTTTCAGCAAAGGTTTATTATTACAGTCACCGCCGTCGCGACTCCGGTTCCCAGCTTTATCCCAGGGCAGACGTCCCATCCACCGGAACCCCCTGCCGATCCCCGGTTCCGCCACGACGGGCTATAGTACTTCTCGAAAATTGTGTCGGATTCTCTCACAAATCTCGCCCGGATTTCTTTCCTTTTCATGAGAAAAGATCGTGCTCATATTTTGAAAAAGCGAGGTACGCCATGAAAGCTAAGAAAATGATGCCGGACGTCAAAAGTATGTCAAAACCGGCGCCCAAAACAGAATGGACAGCGCACTCCGACGCGACGAGACGCGATTGTTACGTGAGCTGTATCGACGATGCTTACGAACTGAAGAGCGAATTTGTCTGCGCCAGCGCTTGTGGAGTGTAAGACCGCCCTGCTTCCAAAGCAGCACGGCTTCTTTGATTGCGGATGAGTGTAGAAGCGGGTTCCTGGGATCACGCGGATTCGTCTTCTATAGATGGATTACCCCGAACAGCCGCGTGAACCAACAGGAGCTGTGGACACATCTCCTTTCCACGGAACCTCCCGACGCTTCATCGGAGCCGGAGTGGCTCACTTTCGGCTCCGATGAAGCGTATACCAATGCGCGTTCACGTACATGAAAACGACGTGGTATTATTTGCGAAATGCCTGTCTGGGCCCGCCTACGTTGACAAACGACGAATTAAAATTCCGGTACAGCGCATAATAGTTTTCAATTCGATGCCACTTTTTCAAATAGTCGTGCGGAAGATCGTCTCGTTCCTCAACTTTGCTCCAGCCTCCCGGTAAAGGGAAAGCATAGTACGGGAGATTTTTCGGGACTCCCCGGATGAGCACAACCTGAGGGATCACCCATTCCCGCAGCGCCATATATACCCTGTGCATCCCATCGTTTACGATCAGGTGCACGACTCCGTTCTTCTCCACGGATTCTTCGACGATAGGAGGAAGAAGATCCATCGGCTCGTCGTACTCCTCCAGAGTGAGTCGCACGAACCCGTTCAGGTTGAACAAATCTATTTGGTGTTCTTCGAGAGCCCACTTGAGTTCCCGGACTTTTTTCAGTTCGCCCCGGAGGATATAATTCTGCGGAGGTGAAAGACTCTCCGTCGCCACGTTTTCCAATGAAATGAAAGCATTCTTGTATACTTTCACGTCAGGGGCCTTCAGCATGGTGACGTCCCTGAGCCGATCGATCAAGTCATGTTCGGAGAACCGTTCCACTGCACGTATCTTCATGAAGTCGACTCCTTGGGCATGCTGTCCGCGTCACATCGGAGAATATCCATGAGACCCTCGGGTCTCAGCTCCCCTGAATCGCGCGGTGAGGTCGCGGGCATCTGCCGGGCTGATGAGCCCCTGATGACATCTACGACCATGTCGACCGCCTCCCGGGACACGCTGATCTGTTTGAAGATGCCGACACCCTCGTGAGATTCCATGATTCTCCGCCAATACAGGTCGAAGTGCCTGTTCTTGGAATCGTACGCTTCCTCAAAATAGATTTCCTTGATGCCTGCCTGGATGAGCTGCTTGAAGCACCAGTTGCATGGCTCCAGGGTGCAGTACAAGACAGCGCCTTCCAGGGGAATGCCGAAGCGCGCGGCCTGGTCGATGGCATTGACTTCCGCATGGCTGGACAGGCAATAGTTGTACTTGTCCGCATCGTGAGCACCTATGGAGCGTCTGAGACAAAAATCGGGGCCCCGGTCTATGCAGTGAGGGGCTCCGTGGACCGCACCATTGTATCCCGTGGCCAATATGCGGTTATTCCTGACAATGACCGCTCCAATTTTCCTGGAATTGCAGGTCGATCTGACGCTTATCAGCTTCGCCAGCAGCATGAAATACGCGTCCCAATTGGGTCTGTTCATGAGATGTTCCTGTTCCCGTGTCCGGGACGTCACTGAATCGGTTGTATCAGGCTGCGGATTCGTCCGGATTCCACCGCCTCAAGAAATTCCTCGCCAAGGATTTCGCTCAACGCGGACACCTCGTCCCACCTGCGGATCCTCTCCGCGGGATCGTTGACAAATTCCCTGAAATCGTCGCGGTCCGGTAACTTCCGCCCGGGAAGCCGCCGAACGAAATCCCGACCAGGGTACACCTGCAGCACTCTGTCCAGGGCACCCTGTGGCGGAGTCCGCCACGACAACTTCTTGTCGAACCAGCCGGGGACGATTCTTTCCTGATAGTGAAAGAACAACGTTAGTCCGTCTCCAGACGGAAGGTAATCCTGATTGAGCTGATAATCAAGAAGCCCGCCGTCCCTGTACACTCCAGCCGGCGCTCCGAAAATGTCCGGTACACCTGCGACAATGTACGGCAGGGAGCCCGTAGCTAGGGCCGCCTGCCTGAGGTTTTCCTTCGTGAGCTGTACGGCAGTCCCGCTGAAGCCACGAATGAACGAATGCCCGAAAGGGTCTGAAATGAACACCACGCGCTCGAAAAACAGGCCCATTGCGGAACTCGATGCGGCGTTGGCGAGCATCGCCGCCACGAGAGCGGCTCCCTGTATTGTTCTATTTTCCGACGCGGCCGGCCCCTTGGCCCGCACGGTATGAAGAGCGAGATCGTAAACCGAATGATTCAGGATATGGTCTACATCGATATCCCCGAGGAACGCGTCCACATTTCCTTTCAGTGCGGCAGCCACCGTCACGGGGGTGTCCGCAGACGTGAACACGTTACGGGAGTAGGCGATCCTCAACTTTTCGTATGCCGCAGGCGGATCTGCACAGGCCATGGCGAGACAGCGCCAGGCACCAGCGGATGAACCCGCCAGCAAGACCCTGTGACCGCCTTTCCCCAGGATGCGACTGCGCATGAGCATGTGATCGAATCCCACGGACACAAACCACTTGGGGCCTCCGGCGGGTCCTGCAAACGTGCGTATCCGCTCCGGCCTCAATCCTTCTTGCCGGATCATGTCCAGAATCGCGGGGCCGGCTTTGTAGCACAGGTAATTTTTCATGGCCCGATACGATACCACCGGTCATGCCGTATTCCAAGAGTCACTGCGGAAACCCGGATAAACAGGGGATGGCCGGCGGTTCTGTCGTTGGGACAGGCCAAGAACGGGGATACGCCATCCCCTTTTTTTGCCCTATTTTCACCCGTTGCTTTTCAGAACAGAGTAGCTCATCATAGTTTTGCTTCTTTTTCGGTTCACTACATCACCAAACATCAATCACCAGCCCCGGGATGTTAACTCGCAGAGCAGAATCTCGTTCTGCCAAAGCTCGCCGTGTTTTCAGCCGCGGCCGACAATCGATAGAGACAATTTCAGCAATTCGGCAAGGAAGAAAGACAGCCGGCTCAATTTTGGGGCGCGTCCCCATCCAGGGAGGAGTCCATGCATCACCACGCTTGGGTAGCGTATCTCGACGTGTACGGTTTTACGAACCTGATTCGGACCAAGCCGATTCCGGATCTCATGGACATGATCAAGCAGTGCTGGGAGTCCATTCGACGGACCATTTTTGTGACCGAAAAAAAACCGTACACGTACGTGTTTTCAGATTCCATTTTTCTCATTTTTCCACGGGACGATTGCACACAAGGCGAAGAGACGATCGAGAAGAGGAATTCCCTGCAATGGTGCACAGAAGATGTGGCGCGTATCATGGAGATTTTTTACGAAGCCGGGTTGCCGCTTCGGGGCGGAATCGCGTGGGACGAAGTGACCCATGATCGGGAGCATGGAATCGTGATCAGCAACGCCGTAGTCAGAGCGCACAGTTACGAGGCAATGGTGCCGGCGCCACTTGTTCTCCTGCCGGGCTGCGAGACCATTCAGAATGGGTATCACATTCAAGAATTCGGATACCCGGTACGCTGGATACGGCTGAAGAAAGACAGCGGCATGCTGGGAAGCCTCATCTTTCCTCGAGACGAGGCCAGATTCAGGCAATACGTCTGGGATGAGCGGAAGAAGGCGGGTCTCAATGGGCCGTACACTGTCGCGGCCGCATGGAACACCGCACTGGAACTTATTGACGCGTATATCCAGGAGAGGAACGGCACATGGACGTAAACGAACTCATGAAAACCATCGATTGGATATTGGATAGACCTCTTTCCCATCAAAAAGATCTTTTTGAAGCATCCGACCGATGGGTCACCCCCGTGCAGGTCAGGAACAAATCCCGGGCGCATGAAGACAAGTTCGAATATGCGAGGCCTTTTTCCCAAAGTCTTGAAGACCACATCCACAGGAGACTCGGACATATCATCGTCTCGTTGAAAGATATTCACAACTCTCGCATGCTTATGTCCGCGTACATGTACAACTCCCAGGATTCCAAGCGCAGCGATTTTTTCGCGAATGAAAATCCCGTCAGTGCGAAAGCCCTCGTCGAAAAACTGACTGCCATGTCCAAAGAATCGCTCAATGCAACGGACGACGGTTTCCAGGTGGATTCGGCTGGCAAGCGGGCAGCCGCTGCGGGACTCAACGTCATTATTCTGCATGGACGAAAAGGACTTGGAAAAACATTCTTCCAGAATCATCTGCTCTCGAAATATTCCACCTGGCTGGATCGCAAGCACGTTATTTGGGTGCGCCTGAATTTGGTTCGAGACTTCGGCGATAACAGCAATTTGCTTCACAGGATCTTCGCGCAGCTCACAAAAATCGTGTTCAGGTACTACGACCCCAATTCCAAGCTCGCAGCGGACCGTAAACGCCCGAAGGAGTTTATACCTCTGGATATTTCTACGGAGTTGTTTCGTCATTTCTACGATGTGAGCCCCAACGAGGAATCCAGGCGGTACTATGAAGGGAAAATCCTGAATCTGCAGTCGACATTCCGGGACAGAGTACTTGACGAACCCATCACCCCGGAACTCATTCCGGAAGAAATAGGCCGAGAGGTGTTCCGTATCGTCCGCGACAGAGGATATTCATTCATCATCATCCTGGACGGGCTTGACCGACTTGAGGCCATTCCCCACCACAAGAAAAAATTCGATCTGTTGATGGATGCGGTAAACAGACTGGCGGGAGGGAGAAACCGCATGCGGGGCACAGCCCTGCTCATCGTGACCAGAACGATCACCTTCAAGAACATGGTTCAAATGAGACCGCCGGTGGTCCCTTTCGTTCCCGACGAGCTGAAACAGAGACAAATGCATGCCATCGATCTGGCCCACATTGTTGATCGCAGACTGAAGTGCATTCGAAAGGAAATCGATGTGTTGATCAGTTCCGGAAAGTGTCCTCACTGGGACCTTAGCAATTGGCCGAATGTGATCGACAATTTTAGGGCATGTCTGCATGAGCCGGAACAAGACGGAAAGACTCCCCTGGATAGGTTGGAGGAATTCCATATCAAGAACAATCGGGCAAAGATGCAGAGCCTGCAGATACTTTTCTATGATTATCTCAGGGGTAAGTTCGGAAAGCACTATGTGCTTATTGAAGGTCTCATGAAAGCCGGAAACCGATTTCCCCCAGTACCCTACAACTATGAATTCTCGGAAAAAACGGGAATTCTGAGGCGATACAACGGGAGCAACAGGCTTGATGTTCATCTCCTGCCTTCCATATTCAGATTTCCTGTGGCAATGCACAACGGTGGCGTAAAATTTCCCGGCAAACACTGCACCTTGGCCGGTTTGAGAATGCTTCAGATCTGCTGGTCTTACGGGAACGGGGACGAAGAAAGGCCTCCCCTGCTTGTGTCCCAGCTGGGCCGGATCTGCCAGATTCTTTTTGACTATGACCCGGACGTCGTGAGTAATCTCGCAGAAGAATTCAACGAATTTGAGCTCTTCGAACTGGCCGGATTAGGCTTCCCCACACCGTTGAGCGTGGAACGTGCTTCCATAGCATGCATGCCGCGATCAAAACTGATTCTGGATAAGCTCATCAAAGATTTGACGTATTTGAATCTTGGCTGCATGAGAATATATTTCGGCGAGAAGTGTCTGGGATTAGACCCAATTCCCTTTCTGAAGGCAGCGAATCTTGACCTGGACGGTTTGGCTGAGTGGACCACATGGAAAATACTGAACAGCATATCCATGTACAGAATAATGAACCATGTTAATTCCTTGGAGGTGTCCCGTTACGCTCAGAGGCGATCCAAGCTGGAATCCGAGCTGCAACGCATAAGCGATCTGGCCAAGACGAACGGCCTCTTCACTTTCATACATGGCATAAAGAAGGAGTTGATGGACCAATTCCCACAAATTCTGGGCAGCCTGGAACAGGGGCAGCGGAAACAGTTCGCAGAGCAATTGAAACAGTATGCAAAGCAGTGGTGCTAATTCCCCATGAAGAATGAATTTCAGGCACTTTTTAAGCAGTAATACCTCATACGAACGCCCTTTCAATAAAGTAAGGTTGGGGGGACCCTCTTCGTAAAGAGCGTCCCGCCCAAACCCCCTCCCAGAAACTTCTATCATGCGCCCGCATCTGCATTTCCGCTGAAGAAGTGCAGATGCCGGCGAGTGCCAAAAGTCCTTGAGGTGGGGTTCGGAGAGGAACTACTTGCAAGAAGTTCCTCTCCGATTTCAGGTACTTGAAAGCGTAACGGTATCTGAGAATTGCAAAAGGGGAGCCGTAGTAGAGTCCCATTGTTCGTGAACGATCGGGGAGAGAAACGGCTCTTATAAACATGGGAATTCAGGCTTCAGGACTTGGATCTCTTGCCGGTCATGCTCTGGATTTCGATCCTGATGACGGCAGCCGCATCCACGGGTCGAGGCTCGTAGTCGTGCGACGCGCTTCCGGAATAGTGCTCCATGATTGCGTTGAGACCACGTACTTTTTCCTGCGGGTCACGAACAACAGACGCCTTGCCGAATCCGATTACGCTGAGGTACTTGACGCTCCATTTGCAGGCCGTTTCCGCCTTGACCAGTTCCACATCGACATCCAGTTCAAAACAAACTGCGCAGTTGTTCTTGATGATGTCCATTTTGTGTCCGAAGGGCGACGAATGGACATAGATGCAGTCGTTTGCGTAACCGAAACAAACGGGCACCACGTACGGTCTGTTTGCGTCCGACAGCCCGATGCGGCAGACGAGTGCCCTCCGGAGAATTTCTTCGAGCGCCTTCCTGTCCGTGATTTCTTGTTCGTGTCTTCTCATGGTCATCCCGATTCATGAAAGTGAGATAGCAGCTACCGGGCAGCCGAATCTCCATCCTCCAGTTCACTCGATCTCGGCCCGAACGGGGGCATCGAAACGTGGCCTGTACGAGCCGGTCTACTGCTCTTGTGGTTTCTTCAGCTCTTCCAGTGCATAGAGCGCCGCTCCCAGCGCTCCGGTGGTCTGGGCGTGAGGCGGAATCACTACTGAATTGCTCGTGTGCTCTTTGATTATTTCGGCCAGAAAAGGATTGTGTTCGATCACGCCCCCGGTGAGTACCACCGTATCGGTCAGAGTGTCCATTTCCAGCACGCGCTTCGCCACTGAATGAAACAGCCCTCGAACGATCCTGTCCACCGGGTGCCCTGCTTTTATTTTTTCCAGGACTTCCGTGGCCGAGAAGACAGTGCAATAGCTGCCGAGGGTCACTTCGCCGTCAGCATTTCGGGCCAACGTGTCGAGCTGTTCCAGAGGGAGTCGCAGTCTCAGTGCCATTTCTTCCAGAAACGCGCCAGTTCCCGCGGCACATTTTCTGTTCATCTTGAAGCTCACCCGCTGCCCCCTGGCATCGAGTTTGATGATTTTATTGTCCTGACCGCCGATATCCACCACCGTTATGGGACCGGGAAAGAAATGCAGGCATCCTCTGCCGTGGCAGGAAATCTCCGTCTTGCTGGAACGTGCAAACGCCACGCTCTTTCTTCCGTAACCCGTTGAAACCAGGCTACGCACGTCTTTTCCTGCAAGCCCCGCTTTTTCCAAGCACCGGTTCCATGCTTCCGTCGAAGCGGAAACGAAATCGGTTCCGGAGTAGATCACATGGCGTGCGAGTACCCGGGATGCTTCGTCTATGATGACGGCTTTTGTGGTGCAGGAGCCTACGTCGACTCCACCGGCGTAATCATCGTTCATATGCACGACCTGCGACTTCGAACAGTGGGACTTGGACTCTTCGCTGCGGCCGGAAGCGCGCGAATAACACGTGAGTCGCGGATGACTTCAACCAATTCCCCGCGAGCGGAGAATCGGGCACATGGCCTCGCGGCTTTATACCGTTTCGCCTTAACATACTTGAAATCGGGGAACACTCTTAAGAACGAGGGTCCCCTTATTCTTGCTTGTTTGAAAGCGCAATAGTGTTAGCGCCTCTCATCGAGTTGTTCTATAAAAGCTTCTATGTTCGTGCGCGTCTGCTCTTCGGAATAGCAACGCAGGTCGTTCAGATCTCCGTTGATGACGAGCGCCGGGATATTCATTCTGCTGCTGAGCCGCTGCGGCATGCAGTAGCGGCTGTTGGAATTGTTCGGGCAGGTCCGGGCGTCGTGGAATATGACTCCGTCTATCTTGAACCTGCTTATCCATTTGTCCATGTACGCCTCTTTGTACGATTCGTCGCGAACGATAAACAGTTCGGTGTACGCCCGGGCCATGGATTCAAAGGGTTCTGCGGGGTCGAATGCGTCAAAGATCCAACTGTTGCAGTATGTCGACGCGAGCACATTGGTCTTGAGGGCAACAAACAGTTCACTGAGATCCCGCAGCTTGCCCCAGATGGGCATACCGTCCCAGTAAATCCTGTGCCGTTCTCCTTGCACCGCAGCGATCTTGTGTTCGATGCGTTCCTGCAATTCGGCGAGCAGGAGTTTGTAATATTCCACGGCCTCGGGCAATCCTCGCAAAATCACCGCCGGAGCCATGTGGATCGTGGCGTCGAAAAAAGTCAGAGGCGCGGGAACTGCTGCGCCACATTCCAGCACCTGCTTCCACAACTGTGTGCATTCCAGCGACAGTCCCACCACTTCACGCAGGCGGTCCATGTCAAAGCGATTTCCCGAGACCTGTTCGAGTGTGGGGACAAGAGCCTTGAGCTGTGCTGCAAGATCCGTAATGTGATAGCCTTCCACAGACCCGATATTCCGGTGCGTGTGTACACCGATCAGCGGTACGTTCCATTCTCGGGCGTAAAAAGAGAACCAGTCCTGGACGTCCCTGCATTGATTCGTATTGTAGACAAGCACGTCCGCCCTGGGTATCGAGTCTATGCCGTAGGCCTTCGTGAGTGGCGTGGCGCGCTTCAAGTAGGCTCCCACGTCTGCCGTGAGGTAAGAGCAAATGTCCGGCGAGTATCCCACGGAATTGGCCACCGGAATGAAATCGGTGGCCATACGGGTAGCCCCCAGGAGAGCGCCGTGATTCTCGGGATAGTAAACCAAAAATCCCATGGCATGCAGCAGTTCGGCAGGTCCCACGGACGTACACCAGGCGATTTTCTGCGAACCGCTTTTCGCTGCTGAATCGAGAGCGTGGAAGTGATCCGCCATAAGTTTCTTCATCTGAGAACCGGCGGCAATGGACTTCCTGCCGGCGGTGTGTTCTGCTGACATGAAATATTCTCCACCAATTTTTTCCGCTGGATCCTGACAATATACCATCTTCCAGGCTATTTTTGAAGGATGTTCGGCAAGACCTGAATTCATTATAAAGAAAATGTGTCCGGCATGACGACCGCTACTGGCTAAATTTCTTCCACGCTCTCCGGTAGTAATTCACGAGTATCTGATCGTCTATCCTGTTCGGTTGAACGCTCGACCGGGCAAGGGTGTCTTTGGGAAAGGTAAACAGAGAAGGCAGGATCTCCTGAGTGAGAAATCTGAAGGGTACATCGTTTCTGAGCAACACATTGCGGGTGTCGATGTTCCGAAAGGACGCCATGACAAATCCCCAGTCACCGAACGATGGCACGTACGCATGATAGGGATATACGTTAAGGCGTTCCATTCCTTCCGGTCCCGCGAGCGCCTGGCCGATGGTCTGCCCGATGCACCAGAAAGCTTCCGGGGCATAAAAAGGGCTTGTTGCCTGGGTAACAAATATTCCGCCCGCGGCGAGGTGCTGTGAGACGAGCCTGTAAAAACTGGTGGTGTACAGCCTGCCCAAAGAAAGACTGTTCGGATCGGGAAGATCGGCGATGATGACGTCCCAAACGTCTGAAGAGGATTCCAGGAATTTCCCTGCATCATGATGGTGGATTCTGACTTTCGGGTTCGTGAGCGCAGAGTCGGAAAGCGCTGCTAGCACCTGACGTTCCCGGAACAACCGGACCAACTCCGCGTCCAGATCAACGAGATCGATACTTTCGAGCTGGGGGTATTTCAACAGTTCCCGTGCGGTCATGCCATCGCCTCCGCCGAGTATCAGGGCTCGCCTCGCGGAGGGAGACACGGACATCGCCGGGTGAACCAGGGGCTCGTGGTACCGGTATTCATCGACGGATGAAAACTGCAGATGCCCATCCAGGTACAGTCTCAGGTCGTTATGCCATTTGGTAACCACAATTCTTTGGTGAGGAGTCTGGCGTGCGAGAATGATGTTGTCCTGATACAGGATGCTTTCCGTCCACGAGGTCACGAATCCGGATCCGGCAAGTCCGGCCACGAGAAGAACCGCACATATGCCCGCCATCTTCGCCAACAGGTTCCGTTTCCGGAGCATGCCGCCCATCACCCGCAAGCCGACTGCGGCCACAGCCACATTCGTCAGCCCAAAAAGAAAAGAGGTGCGGAGCAGTCCCAAGTACGGCACCAGGACCACCGGAAAGGCAACGGAAGCGATGAGTGCTCCGAGGTAGTCCAGTGCGAGCACGTTGGCCACCGTCAGCCTCAGAGCCTCCTGGCTCCTGAGGATCCGGATGAGAATCGGAATTTCCATCCCCACCAGGCTTCCGGTGACAGTGAGAACCCCTATAAGCATGGGCAAGTATGTGGGGAGCAGCGCAAACGTCAACAGGAGGATCGCTGCCGAGAATCCTCCCGAGAGCCCTATGGCGATCTGAATACCGATGAACGCGTCGGCAAGATGTTCTTCCAGGAAACGGGTGAGGTACGAACCGATCCCCATAGCCGTAAGGAATACGCCTATTACTACAGAAAATTGGGTGACCGATCCTCCCAGAAGGTAACTGGACACGGATGCGGCGAGAAGTTCGTACACCAGGCCGCACGTGGCAACAACGAATACTGCGGCCAGAAGAAATACCCCGGGGAAGCGGTCTTTCATGAGTTTCGCCGCCGGGCGGGATCCTCAGAACGATCGATCAGCGTATCGCTGCCTGAATAATGATCGCGAGAGAGATGAAGATGGATCCCATGATGATGGCAAGGGAAGTGTTCTGGTCGTCTTCTATTTCCTTGCGTATGGAGAAAGGTGATACTCTGGTCATGATCCATAATGCCACACCGAACACCACCAAGCCGATTGCCGAATAGATAACCGAAGCGATCATTGCCGCGGGTTTCAAATCGAACCATAGCTGCTCCATTTTCCAGCCTCCCATTCAAAACACAAGCGTAACTTTTCATGCGCATATCGGTAATTTCTGTTTCTAGGTCCCGTCTGAGGGCGGAGAAGCGGGGCACCAACCTCCCGCAACGATGCCCGCAGGGATTGCCCGTTTCAAACAGATTTCACGACAACTACTCAAAGAACACCGCATCATTGCCGAAGACCTCTTGAACTTCCGACATTAGTTCGTCCGAAGGTTCGCACGTGACAGACGCAAGACTGATCACGGTCTCGGTGCGGTGGGGAATGACGACGTGAACTTTTACGGGCAGATGCCCCTTGTGCCGGTACAGAATTGTTTTCAGGTCCTGTATGTGACTGGGATCCGCGCCTCTCGCTGATATCTTGATCTGGACGCCCTTGCTCAAACGCCTGGGAGCATCCTCCACCCGATAAATCTCCTGGACGAGTACTTTGGGAGCATCTTTGTCACCTTCCCGGATGCCGGATATGACGAGAGGGTCCCCGGAGAGCAACAGATCCTTGCACTGGAGGTACACGTCTGAAAAAACAGTCATTTCCGTGATGCCCGTCAGGTCTTCCAGGGAAATGAAAGCCATGCGCTCGCCTTTTTTTGTCGTGATTTCTTTGATTCTTTTCACGAGACCGGCCATTTTCACCGGTGCGGATGACTGCTGGCCTGCAAGCGTAAGGGATGTTGCGTTCGTGAATTTTTTGATAAGCGCGTCGTAATTCATGAGAGGGTGGCCTGTGACGTAAAATCCCATAATTTCTTTTTCGTACTGCAGCTTTTCCAGGTCCTCCCATTCGCCGGTCTGGGGAATCGGTGTGTCCATGAGATTTTCTTCACCCTGGACGCATTCTCCTTCAAAGAGGTTGAACTGCCCCTCCATTTTCTCTCTCTGAATCGTTGAGGCCCTTTCCAGCACGCTATCCAGCGCATCGTACATGGCTTTTCTGGATAGGCCCATCCCGTCGAATGCTCCGCATTTCACCAGGCTCTCAACAACCTTCTTATTCGTCTTGCGCAGATCTACACGCCTGGCAAAATCCTGTAGGCTGCAGAAGGGACCGCTCTCGTCCCGAGCTTCAAGAATGGAAAGCACGGCCCCTTCGCCCACATTCTTGACGGCTCCCAGGCCGAAAATGATTTTTCCGTCCACCACATGAAAATTCTGGAACGATTGATTCACATGGGGTGGAAGGACCTCGATTCCGAGATTTCGACATTCGGTTATGTATAGCGTGATCTTGTCTGTGTTGCCGGATTCGCAGCTCAGTTGGGCTGCCATGAATTCAGGGGTGTAGTGTGTCTTGAGGTACGCTGTCTGGTAGGTCACCATCGCATATGCAGCTGAATGGGACTTGTTGAAACCGTACCCGGCGAATTTTTCCATGAGGTCGAATATGTAGCTCGCCTTATCGGGGTCTATCTTGTTTTTTGCGGCTCCTTTTTCAAAACGGCTCTTTTGTTCCGCCATTACTTCCGCTTTTTTCTTGCCCATTGCCCGGCGCAACAGGTCCGCATCGCCCAGCGTGTAATCAGCCAGAGTAGTGGCGATGTTCATGACCTGTTCCTGGTACACGATGACGCCGTATGTCTCCTTGAGTATGGACTCAAGTTCGGGAAGCGGGTATTCGATGGGGGTCCGGCCATGTTTCCGGTTGATGAAGTCGTCGACCATTCCTGATTCCAGCGGGCCGGGCCTATAGAGAGCGAGTATGGCAATGAGGTCCTCGAATACGGAAGGCTTGAATTTGGTGAGCACGTCGCGCATTCCCGACGATTCGAGTTGAAAAATACCCATCGTATCGCCCTTGGACAGGAGGCTGAACGTAGCCGGGTCATTGAGGTGTATCGTGCTCATGTCCAACGCGACGCCGCGGGTCTTCCTGATGAGTTTCAGAGCTTGATCGATCACCGTAAGCGTTTTCAAACCGAGAAAATCGAACTTCACCAGACCGATCTTCTCGACCCAGGTCATGTCGAACTGAGTGATGGTCTCTTTGTTGTTGCCCACGTACAGCGGCAGGTGTTCCACCAGGGGGCGATCCGATATCACGATGCCTGCTGCATGAGTAGACGCATGCCGGGTCAATCCTTCCAGGGAACGGGCAGTCTCGATGAGATCGGCCACTTCACGGCTCTTCATCGCCTCCTGGAGCTTGGGCTCGGATTTGAGCGCCTTGTCCAACGTCATCTTCAGGGTCTCGGGAATGAGCTTTGCCAGACGGTCAGCATCGGCATACGGGAATCCCAATACTCGAGCCACATCGCGTATAACCGCCTTTGCTTGCATGCGGCCGAAGGTGATTATCTGCGCTACATTGTCCTTCCCGTATTTCTCGGATACGTATTCGATGACACGGTCGCGGCCCTGCATGCAGAAATCCACGTCGATATCAGGCATGCTCTTGCGTTCCGGATTAAGAAACCGCTCAAACAGGAGGTTGTACTTGATGGGATCGATATCGGTAATTCCAAGGGAATAAGCGGCGAGGGAACCGGCGGCTGAACCTCGGCCCGGACCCACCGGAATGTCGTTTTTTTTGGCGAATCCGATGAAATCCGCAACGATCAGAAAATAACCCGAAAACCCCATGTCCTGGATCAATCGTATCTCGTGCTCGAGGCGGTCCCGGTAGCGCTGCTCGGTTGCTGCGTCAACCCCGTTGCGACCTTTCAACCGTGCTATCCGGTCTTCAAAGCCCACGCGGGCTTCCTGCTCGAAACGCGCGCGCAGGGTTTCGCCGGCTCCCGGGTCGAAACGAGGCATATGCACCTGACCGAATTCGAGCAACAAAGAACATCGCTCCGCAATCAGCCGCGTGGCTTTGATGGCCTCCGGATAATCCCGAAAATCGCTCTCCATTTCAGCCGGTGATTTGAAGAAGAACTGATCCGTGCTGAAACGCATTCTTCCCGTATCGTCAAGCTTCTTGCCCGTCTGAATGCACAGCAGTATCTCGTGTGCCCTGTGGTGTGACCGGTCGAGGTAGTGGCAATCGTTGGTCGCGACCACTTTCACGTCCAGCTTTTTTGCCAGTTTGATGAGGCCACGATTCGCCTTGCGCTGTTCCGGTATGCCGTTCTCCTGGATTTCGAGGAAATAACGGTCCGGAGTGAACAGATCCCTGTACCACTCAGCGCATCTTCGTGCTCCTTTATCGTCGTCCGCGAGGAGGCGCGAGGGCACTTCGCCCGACAGGCATCCGCTCAGGCATACCAATCCCTCGCTGTACTCCTCCAGAAGTTCCCTATCTATTCGGGGCTTATAGTAAAACCCTTCCTGGTACGCTCTTGTCACCAGATTGCATAAGTTTCGATAGCCCTTCGCGTTTTCACATAGCAAGACCAAATGGTGATATGCAGGCTCGCCCACCCGCGCCGATTGATCGAAACGCGAGGCGGGAGCCACGTACACTTCGCAGCCGATGATCGGTTTCAAGCCGCTGGCCTGAACCTGATTGTAGAATTCCATGGCTCCGAAGAGATTTCCATGATCCGTGACCGCCACTGCAGGCATCTTGTATTCTTTCGCCCGTGCAATGAGATCCGGAATTCTGATGGCTCCGTCCAAGAGGGAGTACTGGGTGTGCAAATGCAAATGAACGAAATCCGCCGTGGGCATGGGTATTCCTTATGCTACTAACATCACGGTATTTTTGTGGGCGCATGGAGCGGTTTTTTTCCCCGGCAGACGGTATCACAACGCTCCCTGCCGGACAAGGAGGAGATGACGGCTCACATCACATTTTACCTGATTTGCTGATTATGGAAGTAGTTCCGGGTTGTTGTTTGTCAAAATAAATGTGTGTCCTGAATATCTATTCTTTATCATAAAGATATTGACATTTTTTAAATAACTGGATTAGAATGACTGCGCCCGAAGCATGCAAGGTGAAGGGCTGTTTCGATGTGATGTGAAAAAGCGAAGTTCTGTACACAGGGCGTGGAACACCACGACGAGCCCTATTTTGAGAACTGACCGGCAGCGGAAACCCGACTGACGCGGTTCGGATTTCCGTGAACGGACGGGCAGTGTGAGAGTCCGGCTGAATTCCCGGTGCCGGTTTCCAATGCAGATCAGTGTCGCTCGTCCTGACCGCAGAAGTTTACTGGAACGGACATGTTCGGTTTTCGCGTTGGCATTGGTTGTTTCGTGGAAGAAGTGGGACGAATTCTGATCCTTCTGGGCCGCAGTCTGCTCTGGCTGATCAGGCCGCCTTTTCGATTCACCGAATTCTTGAGGCAATTCGATTTCATCGGCGTTCAGTCCGTGCTGCTCATCGTGTTTACCGGCGGATTCACGGGGATGGTAAGCGCCCTGCAGGGCTATAACGGGATGCACCGATACGGTGCGGAGTCTATGGTAGGCGCTACGGTCGCTCTGGCCTTGTCGAGGGAACTCGGGCCGGTGTTGGCTGCACTGATGGTAGTCGGTCGGGTCGGGTCTGCCATTACCGCGGAACTGGGGAGCATGAGGAACACACAACAGGTCGATGCTCTTTCCAGCATGGCTGTAGACCCCATCCAGTATCTCGTGGTGCCGCGGATTGTGGCTGCTACGCTGGTGCTGCCGGTTCTGGCGCTCATTTTCACCTTTTCAGGCATGGTAGGCGCATACCTGATCTCAACTCAGAGTCTTGCGGTCGATGCCGGCACGTTCATGGCAGGCATCAGGTATTACTTGGATTTACACGACATCACCCACGGCATGATCAAGTCCGTCGTGTTCGGTCTCATTATCTCGCTGGTGGCCTGTTATCACGGCTTTTACGCGACCGGCGGCGCTCGGGGTGTCGGCAATGCCACGACACGGGGTGTCGTAATTTCGTCTGTGCTGATTCTCGTTTCGGATTACGCGATGACCGCGATCATGTTCAGGTCCTCTTGAGGGCTTTTGTCGAGGCTGGCGGCCGCCGAACTCGGCTGACCGATGTGGGAAGGTATGGTTTATGAATAAACTGTCAACGGAAGCAAAGGTAGGGGTGTTCTTTCTGGCGGGCATCGCGATCTTTGCTTACGTTTGGTTCAAAGTATTGGATTTCGGTTTTTTCAAGGAGGGATTTATTCTCAAGGCCCGCTTCAAGTCCGTGGAAGGTCTCGTTCCCGATGCTCAAGTGCAAATAGCCGGAATCAAAGTGGGAAGGGTCAAGGAGATCCAGTTTGATCCCGACAGCGGCAAAGCCATCCTGTTCATGGAAATCAAGGACGCGTATCGGAACGCCATTCCCGAAGGATCCCGCGTCACCATGAGAACAAAAGGACTGCTCGGAGACAAGTACGTCGTCATTGAGCCGGGCAAGCCCAATGCACGGA
>DATHCX010000022.1:0-4698 GCA_035319325.1 Desulfomonilaceae bacterium | reverse complement strand
CGTCCGCAGCGAAGGAGTGCCGCCAGCCTGTGCCCAGAATCGAGTTACCTGTAAAAAAGCGAATCCGCATGATACCGTTTCGCTTTCCAAGATGTAACGCGGCGGGCATGTCCCCTTCGCTGCTAAACGGCACCGCCTGACTTGCGCTTCGGGGACATGCCCGCCCTCGCCACAGGGTACTTTCCTATTGGCGAAACGGTATGAAGGCGAGATGTCAGCGAACGCGATTTCTCGTGACTCGCAAAAAACCGGTATTGCCCATCCGGTTTTTTTCCTGTATATCCGATACTATTCTGGCCCGCGCACAGGTGCTTGCATAAAGAACGGAGTGAACAATGAAGGAATTCAAAGTCCTCATGGTGGACGACGAGGAAGATTTTGTAAAAACGCTTGCAGAACGTATGAAAATGAGGGACCTGGATTCAGATGTCGCTCTGAACGGGGAAGAAGCCCTCCAGATCGTTGAGGGCGAAGTTCCCGATGTGATGGTCCTCGATCTGAAAATGCCGGGAATCGACGGGATGGAAGTGCTTCGAAGAATCAGAAAGTCGTATCCTGAAGTCCAGGTGGTTATTCTCACCGGACATGGCTCTGACAAAGATCAAGAAGAAGCTCTGCGCCTGGGCGCGTTCGCGTATCTGCGAAAACCCGTCGAAATAGAAAGACTCATGAGCACTTTGAAAAGTGCATACAAGAAGAAGCTCGAATTAGCCGCAGTACAACACTAAATGGCAACCGACTCTTTCTCAGCGGTTGAAAAAGGTTAGAGCCAATGGGTAGCAAGTGGAGCTTCGAAAGGCTCAAGTCATTTCGTGACGTTCCCTATGACGAATTGTTTTCAAAATGCGTCCAAGCTCTGCAAGTTCATCACCTCGAGATTTCCCGGTCGGATGAATCATTGGGCATCATAGAAGCAAAGAAACCCGGCAAGTGGCCGTTGAAATCCGGACAGGCCATGTTCGTAACGGTCCGTCGGGATTCCAAGGTCAGCGTTATCGAAAAACTCGATATGGGCACCGGACTGTTGGGACTTAAGCTGTCCGCGGACGATATGCTTACGGACAAGTTCTTCAACAGCTTGCGAGAATTGGTTCAGAAATGACATGTGCCCGGATAACGCGTCAGTGCTTTTCTTCGATTTTCACCTGATTCATGCGACCCACACGCTGCCGACAGCGATCGGTCTTCTTCGTCAACCGAGCACTTTTTTCAATAGCTTTTGATAATCCACGGTGATGATTTCTTGCTGAAATCCGGATTCGTTCTCGGGATTTTCCAGGACTTCCCTGAGAGCATTCAGTCCGGCGTTCAATCTCTCTCGCGGTGCATCGAACGACTCGCGGCAGCATGCCGAAAATGCCCGATGTTCTGCAGGAAACGGTTGGAGAGCTACGGATGCGGAATATATCCACCCATACAGGACCGACATGTCCTCAGGATCGAGGTTTTCGCCATATCGGAGCAGGGAGGTTATAAGCCCCTTGGCTTGTCTCAAGTCCACCATCATATTCCTCCGTCAATTCGTGAGGAATGTCTCGACTTCTCTTATTCACTGGACCCGAATTCACCGTATCAGAGCATGGTGCAATTTGTCCAGCACATGTTTGGAGTAACCTCGGAGCGCTGTGAGCGTCCGCCGTTCTGATCATGAAGGTCTGGGCGGACCTCGCCATGCCGTACGGAGAATGCAACTGGGAAAAAGGAGCGTCGAAAACGGTCAGCCCGGCGCCGATGCGAATACAGGCACTTCGCATTCTTTCCGGCCGGGTCCATCAGAACTTTTTTCACCATGTTCGTGTGAAGAACGGTATAAGAAAGCTTTGCGGGCAGACAGCGTATGCTACAGAGCTCTATCGCTGCGCATTGAACATGGTGCTTTCCGTCCGCAGTCAGCCAGGTTGTCCCCTTCGCTTCGGACGGCCTGCCTTGCTGAGCTGCGAGGACAACCTGGCTGGTACACGCGTTCCTAATGCGCAGCACTATGTAGTGTTTCCGTAGCGGAAAACACGATCGTGAGCGAGAACATTCTCGGAGGAGGACTATTGGAATGATCAGATTCGTTATGATCGGTATCTTGGTGGTATGCAGCTTCGTGAGCGCTTCGACGGTTCAGGCTTCCGGTGAAGCGCCCGGCGTCTCTGCCGATGTGGCGCTCAACCAGCTCAAAGACGGGAACGCCCGCTTTATTGTCGGCAAGCCGGATCATCCGAGACAGAATTTCGATCGGAGAAACGAGACCACACAAAAGGGACAAAAACCGTTCGCAAGCGTGCTCGCCTGCTCGGATTCCAGAGTTCCGGTGGAAGTGATTTTCGATCAAGGTATCGGTGATATCTTTGTCGTCAGGGTTGCGGGCAATGTGGCCAATGTGGACGAAACGGGATCCATAGAGTACGGAACCGACCATCTGGGAACGCCGCTTCTGGTGGTGCTGGGCCATACTCGTTGCGGGGCTGTGACCGCGGTGGTGCAAAATGACGAGGTTCACGGGAACATTCCCGCTCTCGTAAAAGGTATTGTTCCCGCAGTGGAGCAGGCAAAGAAAAGCAAGCCGGGACTCAAGGGCGAGGAACTCATCGATGCGGCAATTAATGCGAACGTCTGGCAGGCTATCGAGGATATTTTCAAGTCCAGCCCCACAGTAGCGGGCAGAGTCAAGGATGGGAAATTGATGGTTCTGGGCGCTCTGTACCACATCGATACGGGAAAAGTGAGCTGGATGGGGTCCCATCCAAAACAGGATCAATTGTTGTCCGCAGCCAAATCTCAGCCCAAACACTGAGCAATACCGTTGCGCTTTCAAATACGTGAAATCGGGACACTCTTTGTAAAGATGAATGCGGATCGGTATCAATCGGCCATAGTGCCCGTCGGCCTTGTCTCCTCCATGTCGGAGGACAGGGTCAGATCGGCCCTATATATATTGATAATCGTTTCGTAAAGAGCAAGATAATCGTCTACCATACGATCCAGGGAAAAACGGGTCCTCGCGACGTATTTGCAGTGTTCGCGATCGATGTCATCGATACGTCCTATGGCTTCGCACATTTCATCGACCGTGTTCGCCAGGAAACCCGTTTTGCCGTGTTCCACAAGGTCGACAAGGGCCCCTGAAGGACTCGCGATGACCGGAGTACCACACGCGTACGCCTCCATGGTGACGAGTGAACTTGTCTCGGGAACCTGAGAGGGAACAAGCAGACACTTCGCGGATGCGAGGAGCCTACGTTTGGTTTCGAAAGTCACAGGCCCGAGGAATTTCCGATTCGTGCCGTTAAATAGAGGCGCGAACTTCCGAAGGTAGTAATCGTGGTGGGACCTGTACGGTAACAGCGTTCCGGCTACGAGCACCGGAACGTCTGCCTGTGCCGCTGCATCGACTGCCAGGTGTACGGCCTTTGCAGGGCAAATTGGGCCCAGCGCCAGTACGAAGTCTTGTCTGGGTACACTGACCCCCAGCTCGTCAACCGGAACTCCATATTCCACGAAAGGAAAGAGATTGGGAACGTGTCTCGCACTCCGTTCCTGGTGTGCTGAAACACAATTGTAATACACATGAGGTCGCGGGCGAAATGTTCCCGCGTCGTACGAATCCAGGGGCAGATGAAGAGTGGCCAGGACAGGAGGCCCTGCTCCGAAAACGCAGCTGACGTAATCCAGGTCGTGCACGTGGATGACATCCACGGGCTCTCGCTGCAGAATCTCTTCGACGGCCGATCGCACGAAGGTCCGACTTTCTAGCGTGACTCGGCCTTTTCCCCATTTGTCCAACACGGGAATCTCCAGAACCGTCCCCTCCACACGGGCTCCCCCGCCTGGGACAACAATTGACCTGTATCCCCGTTTCTTGAGAGCGACGTCCAGCATGCCAAGGACCTGACCGGGGCCCCCTCCCATATCCGGCCGGACGGCCTCAAAGGGATACGCAATACTGAGTACGGTCAATTCCATGGCGTCCCTTCCACTCGCGCGCCAAAAATTGTCCATGAAGTCCCCAGTAACAGAGACAAGCTATATTGCTGAGCACTGAAAATAATGCATTCCGTTCGCAGCCAGCCAGGTTGCCCTCGCAGCGAAGTAAGGCACGTCGTCCGAAGCGAAGGGGACACCTGGCTGGTAGACGCATTCCCATTGCCAGCACTGTAGAATGAAATCCCTGCCAAAAAAGTGCTTCATAATGGCCGTTGACGTAATAAGACCGCTTCGGTTGCGGTGTTCAAAACATCACCAATTCACGCGATTTCAAGGGTCTTTCTGCTCAATTACCATGCCAATAATATGAATTTTCTACTGATATCAGAATAGACGGGTGGCTCGCCACTGTCAAGCCTGCCTGTGAAAGGTCGCCTCCATGAAACACTCTTGTGCTTGCTCAGTCACGGACTGCGTTGCCTGACCACACTGCGGCACACAATCCTGCACACCAAAGTATTTTCCTGAACGCGCGTTCCTGAATGTATTCGTATCAGGTTTTTTCAGCTCCGAGCAGATTGTTCCGGGCACTTATCGCACTATCGTGCATCACCTTTCCCGAGAGCGGTGGGAGCCAAACGCCATGTTTCCTCGATTTGTGTATCACTCATGGCATGGCACAGAACATGCAAATTTTGCCGGTAAGAGGACGTAGCCCTGAGGGGGAGGTATCCTCAATGCCGGGCGACAAAAGCAAGCTTATTCATACCTCCTTGCATGCGCTCT
>DATHCX010000021.1:0-7439 GCA_035319325.1 Desulfomonilaceae bacterium | reverse complement strand
ATGCGTCGACAGAAGAGTGGTCACGGGCCTACAGCCTCTGGGTCCGGCTGGTGCTGTGGCCGCTACTGCGGCTGCAAATACCTGGCTGGTGCCTCAAGTAGGCGACGGTGCTCAGTTCGGCGGCGGCTTTGGTGTGAACCCGGGAAGGGCGATCGATGCGATCTGGGCCTTCAACGGTTCAATGGTGATCGACTTCTAAATATCGTTTCTTAATCGACAACCAACAACGCCCGAAGGCAAACGCCTCCGGGCGTTTTCTTTTGGCGGCGACGCGCCATGTGAAAACCCGGTGACGGATTCAGCGACGGATTTGTTCACGGGGAAAATGGCGCGGATTGTCATTGCGAGGAGCGAAGCGACCAAGCAATCTCAATGTTCAAAGGCAGAGATTGCATCGCTTTGCTCGCAATGACAGCATTCAAATTGCTTTTCTCGGGAGACGATAACCGCGCGTCACGAGAGGGTCATATGTCATTGCGAGGAGTGAAACGACGCAGCAATCTGGCTATTTGGAGAAAGGAAATCGAGATTGCTTCGCTTCGCTCGCAATGACAGTTGTCGGGCATTGTGCTTGTTCAACTCGATGATTACCTGGGGCGCAGGTTGTCATTGCGAGGAGCGGAGCGACGCAGCAATCTCGATATAGAATAAGGGAGCGAGATTGGTTCGCTCCGCTCGCAAAGACAGCATTCAAATTGCTTCTTTTGGGAGACGATAACCGCGCGTCACGAGAGAGTCATATGTCATTGCGAGGAGTGAAACGACGAAGCAATCTGCATATTGAATAAGGGAGCGAGATTGCTTCGCTTCGCTCGCAATGACAGCTTCTCATGCCGGGTGACTCGACGCATATCCGGTAGGAGAAAAAAGGTGTGCAGAATCGGTAATAGTATCATCGGGCGGGAGCTGCTCTTCCCGAAAAGACGGAAAGAGCAGGTTACACGCGTTTACGGAGACAGTTCGGCACTTGCCGCCCCGGGCTTCGAAGGAACGACCGACGGGAAATTCGGTGGGTAGTTGTTCTGGTACACGTTCAATCTGCCCATTCCGATGCCTGTCGCCCTCTGTGCCTGGTCCATTGTCGCAAAAGGTCCCTGGTCGATGACCCAGCCGTAACCCGGTAATCCACTGGTTACCGCAGGTTGTCCATAAGAGTCTCGAATAACGTAGTAATCGGCATGACTCAAAGCCGGGGCAACCATGGTAGCAATTACTAGCGCCGCCAGTATCATGCTCAGTTTGTACATGACTAACCGTCCTCTCTTCCAATTGTTTCCCAAAACTTAATCACTCGCCCGCCTTTGTCAAAACACCCCCTACGAATGCCCTGTCAAGACTGCAGTCGGGGAGGCACTTCTTGTAAGAAGTGCCTCCCCGAACCCCACCTCAAGAACTTCTAGCACTCGCCTGGGCAGTCATTTCCTTACGGGAAATGACTGCCCAGGCGCATGATAAAAGTTTCTGGGAAGGGGTTTGGGGGAACCTTCTTTACAAAGAAGGTTCCCCCAACTTCACCTCTTGACAGGGCATTCGTAAGGGCTGGAAGGGGTGGTCGGATGAAATGAAAAGGCCGGAATGGGAGTCGTCCAGTTCCCTATTCCGGCCGGTGCCGCGTGTCAGTATTCGCTCAGAAGTCGTCGAAATCGATTCTGAGGTCGTCTTCTCCGAAATCGTCTTCCATGTCCAGGGAGGATAACAAGTCGACTGAGCGCCCCTCCAGGGGGTCCTCGAAGTCTGCAAGGGCATCGGCCAGAGATTCATCATCCATATGTCCGATGTAGTAGTCAATATTGTGTGAATGAGGCATGCGAGCTCCTCCCGCGTTCTAGTGTATGCCGTTGCCAAGCAACAAAATTACTAAAACATAACAAGAGGCTATTGTCAATATTTAAAGTAAAACATTAACATCGAGTGGATTGCGACTGGAAAAAGGCTGCGATTGCGGCCGAACCGGAGGAATTCCCGCCGCTAAGCCCCGAGGTTGCTTCGTCGTTCACTCCTCGCAATGACGGAGCTTAGGCACTTCTCTCCAAGAACCGAACGATCGCCGAAAGGCATACATGAAGCGTAACAGGTTGGGGCGCGCCGCGGTCGCGGGCGTTGATGCGAATACGCTGTCAAATAAGCGAAATTGGGGAGACCCTCTTTGTAAAGAGTGTCCCCCCAAACTCCCCCCCAGAAACTTCTATCGTGAGCCTGGGCGGTCATTTCCCGTGAGGAGATGACCGCCCAGGCGAGTGCTGAAAGTTCTTGAGAAGGGGTTCGGGGAGGAACTTCTTACAAGAAGTTCCTCCCCGATTGCATTTATTTGAAAGCGAAATCAAACACCGCGCACGATGTCGGAGAAGCTGCGGCCGTATTCGTGGTACTTGTCTGAATTCATGCGGTGGAATGCTTTTTCTTCCCGCGTTGGTTCCCGGGTGGGCCGGGCCGGTATGCCGACTGCAACCTTATTTGCCGGGATCACGGTTCCGGGTGTGACGACGGCCCCTGCAGCAACGATTGCTCCCGGCTCTATGACCGCTCCGTCGAGGACCAGGGCTCCGATGCCGATAAGCACGTCGTCTCCGATGGTGCATCCGTGGAGCACGGCTCTGTGGCCGACGATCACGCGATCGCCCAGCGTCAGGGGATACTTGCCTCCTGTGACGTGCAGCATGCAGTGATCCTGTATGTTCGTGAGCCTGCCGATTTTAATGCTGTTCACGTCTCCTCGTGCCACGGTATAAAACCAGAGGTTACTGCCGTCTCCGATTTCCACATTCCCCAGGACGATGACGCCGGGTGCAAGGAAGACGTCTTTCCCCAGTGTGGGACGGATGCCCTTATATTCGTACAGCATTCTTTTGATTCCTTGAGCGCGCTGCGCAGTTCATTTTCCGGCCGAGATAATCGATTGAAACAAATCCCAGGGAAGGGTGCGCGTCCGCTGGGGATTGAAATTTTCGTCCATGCGCCGGATTTCCTCGAATGTGACGGCCCGTTTAAAGGTCCTATACCAGTGGAACCGTATTACCATGACCTTGCCCGACCGAGGCCCGGACGTTGCTGCGTGTTCCTTGACGTCTTCAGGATCGAAAAAGCCCATTTCGTCAAGGTTCGAATACAAATTTTTCGGTTCATCCAGGAACCAGTCCTCGACTCTCCCCGATCCGACCGCGCCCACACGATTAATGTAGAACAGCAATGGCAGACCTTTTCGCATGCCCGGCAAACCCGACGGATAGCTGTACGTAAGATTGTTGAGCGGTACTTTCATGTGCCTCATGGATGCGGTATCGAAGAGGGTGTCCTGATGATTCTCAAACATGGGCAATTCAATGAGCGGAGTCGCTCTTTTCTTCTCCATCGGCAGCAGGATGGGCTTTTCCGCACGCGAATGTATCTGCAACGGGTAGAAAAGGGTTTCCAGTTCATGAAGTTCCAGGACGCGGGCCGGAGGGTGGACGATGATGTCCGATCCGCTGCGAGTGATCCTGTGCCATGCGCTGAAGATAAACGGCAGCCGGTATTCCGATCGTATTCTGAAACCGAACCCGTCCCCTTCTTCCCGCACTTCGTATCCCAAAGACAGCAGGAATTCTTTCAGGAAGTTCATCACCCCCGACCGCGGAAGCGTGCGATACAGGAAATGCTTGCAGAGGTGGAGCTGCGCCCGCTCCTTTTCGGTGAGAGAGGAAGAAATGCCTTCGAACATGAACCCGCTGCTCTTCAGCGGGCCGATCAAAGGAGCGGAGTGCATTTCCGGAATCTTCGCAATCACCTTGGCCACGCGCATCGCGGTCCATTCGAGAATCACTTCCCTGACAAATCTCGTGTCAGCCCCTATGTCCGACGCGCCGGGCCCGAACCCCAGGGCCAGTAATCGCACCTGATCTTGTGTATCGTAAATCCATAGCCCCACGCACCTGAGAATGTTATCCTGTTCAAACACTCGGCACTGAATATGGCTCTGCTCTCCCACTGCCGGCAAATTCTCCAATACCACCGAGACGGTGGAGTCCTGTTCAGCCCACGGTTTCAGGATATTCCAGATGGCTGGCAGATCTTTTTTCACCGCCTGCCTGAGTATCATTTTCATGGCGACCTTGCACTTGCTCGAGGAAGAATGGCATAAAAAGTTGTGTTCCGTGAGGACAAGTCCGGAGAAAGGCATGAGGCGTCCGCCCGGCCGACGATTCTCAGGGGCGTTCTCGGGCGAATGCGAGTTTCAGAACAAGCGCCGTCCCAGCTGATAGCCCAGCCTGGGTTGCGTCTGCCGTCCTGCGGCCTTTTCTCGTGAGAGGCCCTTATCGGCCTGTCTTCTCGAAACTCTTAGTTTGCTCTGCGGTAGACTCGATTTAACATATCGAAGCGGAAATCGCAATTTCAGACATCAGGAATCGGAGGAATTTGGCGTGAAGCATGGCGAAGTTCATCTCGTCGTAGGTGCGGACGGAATGCTCGGCACAGATCTCGTGCGCCTGCTCGAGGATTCGGGGCTGGAGACCGCAGGAGTAGACCTCACAGAAGTCGATATCACGGATTACGCGTCCATCGAAGGGGTGATGAACCAATTCAAGCCGTCTGTGGTGATAAACACGGCTGCGCTGACTGACGTGGATGGATGTGAATCCATGCAGCAGGCAGCGTTCCAGGTAAATGGAGGAGGTCCGGCGAATCTTGCCAGAGCAGCGGCTGCGTCAGGAGCCTTTCTGGTGCACCTCAGTACGGATTACGTTTTTGACGGCAGAAAAAAAGAGCCCTATGTGGAAGACGACCAGGTGCATCCTTTGGGAGTTTACGGCAGGTCCAAAGCCGAAGGTGAGGAGGGGGTCAGGGACGTGCTGCCGAAAAACCATTGTATTGTGAGGACGCAGTGGCTTTTCGGGCTGCACGGAAGAAATTTCGTGGAATCTATTCTCGCCCTTGCCCAAAAACAGAAAGTACTTCGTGTTGTTAACGATCAGCACGGAAGTCCCACGTACGCGCCGGATCTGTCGGCGGCTCTCTTGACGTTGATTCGAGAACGCTGCCGGGGAACGTTTCATGTCACGAATTCAGGGATAACCACGTGGTACGCTTTTGCGGCGCGAATCGTGAAGCAGTCCGGCCTGGACATTAGCGTTGAGCCCATGTCGAGTGAGGAGTTACTGCGGCCGGCTCCACGGCCCTTGAATGCTGCGCTGGACAACGCCCGGTTCGTTAAAGCAGCAGGGTGGGCCCTACGGCCCTGGGAAGAAGCACTGGACGATTATTTGAAGCGGCGAACAGGAGACGCACGCCCGTAAGGTTCGTGAGGCTGCCATGAAATCGTTACTGTAGTACAATAAGGGTTGCGATTTCGTGGCCGGGAGAAGTCCTTCAGTATCGCGAGGGAATCATGGTTTGCGTGTCATTGCGAGGAGCGAAACGACGAAGCAATCTCGCCGGGTATGGGGTTGCTTTGCTCCGCTCGAAAGGGCACCCCTTTTCCCACCCGTAACTGAATTGATATGGCCGGTATCCGGCCCTACCCCAAGCTTGAAGAATGGGCCAAAGTTGCAGAAGGAGCATTGATGATGGGAATGACTCTTACGGAAAAGATTCTGGCTGCTCACGCGGACATGGATGCCGTGAAACCCGGCCAATTGATACAGGCGCGTGTCGATATTGCCCTTGCAAACGATATCACGGTTCCGCTGGCCTTGGAGCCGTTTAGGGAAGCGGGCGGGACAAAGGTGTTCGACCCTGAACGCGTAGTGGTGGTGCTGGATCACTTCAATCCCGCAAAGGACATTGCTGCCGCGCAGATGCTGAGCGCGGCGAGGAAGTTCGCCCGGGACATGGGGCTTGTACATTTTTACGACGTGGGAGACATGGGGATAGAACACGTGTTGCTTCCGGAAAAGGGCCTGGTTGTTCCCGGCGATCTTGTTGTGGGTGCGGACAGCCACACCTGCACGTACGGCGCGCTGGCCGCGTTTTCTACGGGAGTGGGCAGCACGGACTTTGCCGCAGCCATGCTTACGGGAAAATGCTGGTTCAAGGTGCCGGAGAGCATGCGGTTCGTGCTCACGGGCCGTCCGGGGCCCTGGATTTCCGGAAAAGATCTGATCCTCCATGTAATCGGCCGCATAGGCGTTGACGGGGCACTATATCGGGCCATGGAATTCGCGGGCGAGGGCGTGAATCACCTCAGCATGGCGGACAGGTTTACCGTAACGAACATGGCAATTGAAGCGGGCGCGAAGAATGGAATTTTTCCGTTCGACGATCAAACGAGGGCGTATGCCGAGGAACACGGGGCCAGACCTTACGTGATGTACGAGTCAGACCCTGACGCGTTTTTCGTGGAAACAATGCAGATAGACCTGGGTGAGCTTGAACCGGTGGTGGCCCTGCCTTTTCTCCCTGAAAACGTGCGGCCGGTGTCTGAGGTGAAGGGAATGCGGATAGATCAGGTGGTGATCGGCTCATGCACGAACGGAAGGATCGAAGACCTGCGAGTAGCTGCTTCCATCCTGAAGGGGAAAAAAGTGGCCAAGGGCGTGAGACTTATCGTAATTCCGGCAACTCCCCGCATTATGCTGGAAGCAATTTCGGAAGGTATTGTACAGACGATCATCAATTCGGGCGGCGCAGTGTCTACCCCCACGTGCGGTCCGTGTTTGGGCGGATATATGGGCATTCTTGCCCAAGGTGAACGCGCCGTTTCTACGACGAACCGAAACTTCGTCGGTCGCATGGGGCATCCGGAAAGCGAGGTGGTGCTTTCCTCCCCCGCGGTAGCAGCAGCGAGCGCAGTGGCCGGATGTCTTGCCGATCCGCGGGAGCTGGCCCTCTAGTACGGCTGAGGACGTGTACATTTTCTTGTGTCGGAAATGCGGATCTGGAGTGGAATCGATGTGAAGAGACATGGTAGGTAGACGCTTGAGAGCAAAAGAAAAATGCATTTCGGAAAAAAAAAGTTTGAATCCAAATATTTTTCTGGTATTCTCCTGAGGGATTTCAGGGCGAGAAACGGGCTTTCACGGGAAAAAATGTCTTGACTTCTCGCGATGGTTCTGATAATCAAAATGTCAAACAGGTGTTATTTGTCTATAATTCCAAATGCGGTTCCACGGTTGCCGGCTGGTGGGGCCTAATAAAAGGAGGATTTGGGTATGGTTAAAAAGATGATTGTTGTGCTCAGCGCGATGGCCCTGATCATAACGGCGGTAGGCGCTGCTAGCGCGTTCATGCCGGGTATGCCGGGATGCATGGTTTCCGCTGGAGACATGATTCAGATTCCTATGAAGGTAAAGACCTCTTACACCAAGGAGACCGGAGGCACGGCCGGTGGCGACAGCACGCTTCTGCTTGACGGCTGCGACCAGTATACTGGTGGCTTTCGTCCCTGGGGCGTATGGAACGGAACCAGATGCGCAATGAAGGTTCAGGTTATCCCGCCCAAGTGTGTTGCCCCCGCTTATGGCGGT
>DATHCX010000020.1:0-16257 GCA_035319325.1 Desulfomonilaceae bacterium | reverse complement strand
CGATCTTTTAATCTTGACTATTCGAGTGTTTATCGATAAATGATAACATTGTAGTACGACACGCACGGGTTGTTGAGCATGCATTGCGTCCAGGCCGAAAGCCCGGGATATTTTATTGTATACACACGAAAAAAAAGGAATTGCCTCATTTCACCGCTTGTGCTCGGGAGCACGGGTTATCCTGTCGTCGGTCTTGTTCCTCCTGTCGTCTGCGAGCGGACTGTGGTCGTTTGCTCCACCTCAAGACCCTTATTCGCCGCAATATTTCTCCGGTCATACCTACCGGCAGACTCTGGTGGAGGCGAGACTCGGGTACCTGTGGGGATGGAACGAGATTCGCTTCAGAGACGGAAACAATGGCCTTGCTCCACCCGGAAAAACAATGGTGCAACTGAATAGCCCGTTGTTCGGGGTCATGGCCGGAACTGCGTCGGGAGATCTGGCGTTCCGGGCACAAGCCTGGATCAACATTCCCACGGAATGGGACACAAATTTTTACGTGAACCGGGTATCCGAACGGTGGAACACACAAGCCGCATATTTTGAGGCAGATGTTTCAGCCATTTACCAGTTGGGACTCGGGAATATGCCGTATACTGCCGGCCTCATGGCAGGTTACCGGTACAACCAACTTGATTTTGCATCCACCCGCGTGCCGAATTCCCCGGCCAGGTTTGACGATCATTTCCATGTCCACGTGCCGTATCTCGGCGTGTACTACGCTCACGACAACTTGCTCGGGTCGGTTGTACGGCTGGATCTGCTCGCGTCTCCCGTCACGTTTGCCCTTGTTGACTCAAAAGGGCTTCTGAACGGCTCACCCATGCGGGTTGACGCCAATTCGGTCATGGGCCGAATGTACGAGTTGCTGTTCGAGGTCTCCCGGCGCGTCGGAGACAGCTCTCTCTTTGGACTATTCGTCAAGGGCTCGTACCTGGAGTTGGACGGCGGCGCGACCTTTACGAGCCCTCTCTTCAGGCAAACCAGCTTTTCTATGGACTCCCGCACAGGAAGTGTCGTTGCAGGACTCTCGGGAGTTTACTCCTTCTAATCGCACCCGCCGCGGAACTGCTGCAAAAGGCTATCATTCCGAAGTTCTCTCGAAACCATATGTATTCATAACGGTTCTCGAAATTTCTGTCGGATTAGTTCATGACTGTCGCCCACATTCCTACCAGCCAATTCTGCCATTGCGAGGAGTGGTACGACGAAGCGATCTCAGGCTTGGTCAATTGGAGATTGCTTCGGGCCTTGCGCTCGCACTGATAATCTTTCAATCTTTGCGCGTAATCAAAACTGACATTACTTTTGAAAATCCCTACATATGCCAGCTCAGCTTGAACCAGAGCCATTTTGGAATGAAGTTCTTGATTTTTTTTGAATATTCTGTATACTAAAATCACACTATTTCTAAACAGGAGAAGAGAGATGCGATCGATTTCAATCGCTCTGGTATCTATTTGTTTGGCCGCGGCTCTGGTGGGCAACTCGTATGCCGTCGGTTTGTATGTTGTGGGGAAGGAGGACTGCGATTGCTCTCCTCTCGTTGCGCGAGGAATAGTTCCCGACACGTTGAACAAAATGAAAGAGGCATTCCTTTTTCCCCAGATCGCCGAGGTCCTGGATCGGATCGGCATTGAAGTAAAGGCGATGCTCGCAGGGTTGGGTCCGGCCCCTGCTGAAGCTGCCGAAACTCCCGCGATCACCGAACAGACGGAGGGAAAAGCCAAGACGGAAATGGAAAAGGCTCCCGCCAAAGAAGAGAAGCCTGCGGTTGAAAAGCCTGCAAAGCACAAGAAACCCACTGCCGAGCTAAAAAAGGTTGAAAAAAAGAAGACCAAAAAGAAAGTGAAAATGCCCCCGAGGGCAATGTAACCATCGCAATTCCCCGTTCCGCTTCGGGCAACACTACTCTTGGGGTGAGGGACTTTCTGAGGGTCCCTCATTGCCTCGTCCTACCGGGTTCCGTCCGCATCTGTCCAGGCAATCGAGTACAAACCCATTCAGGAGAAGAGACACTTTATGTTGGTCACGAAATTCGCTCGTTACGGCGTATTGTTATCTGCATGCTTTTTTTTTCTTGTGTACTGCGTGTTGGTAATCATACGGATTCGATACCCGTTCGAGCTCGAATGGATGGAAGGTTGCTCGGTTATTCACGTGCAAAGGTTGTTGGGAGGTGAGAAACTATACGTCCCGCCTTCCTTGGCATTTACACCCTACATCTACAGCCCGCTGTACTTCTATGTTTCCGCTGCAGTCTCAGGCATGTTGGGGGCCAGCTTGTTTTCTCTCAGGCTCGTCTCAGTCGTTTCCTCGCTTGCGTGTTTTTGGCTCATTTACGCCATTGTTGCCAGGCAGACGGATCGTTGGACAGGAATAATTTCGGCAGGCCTGTTTGTGGCCACATTTAGACTAAGCGGTGCCTGGCTTGATCTCGCGCGAGTTGATTCACTCTTCTTATGCCTGTTTCTGTTGTCGGTTTTCATAGTCAGGACGCAAGATTCCTTATTTTCAACAGTCCTCGCGGCCATGTTCGCCTCGCTTTCGCTGTTAACAAAGCAAACAGCATTATTAATGATCCTGCCACTGGCTGTTTCGTTGCTTTTCGGCCGTCCGAGACGATGTGTTTGGTTTACGGTTACCGCTGCGATCGTCACTGTAGGTGGTGTCCTTGTGCTCGACTATGTCCATGATGGGTGGTACCTGTACTACTCGTTCCATTTGCCGCATAATTTTCCCGGCGAAGAGTCCTGGTACTTGAAGTTTTGGACGAAAGATCTTCTGGGGCCTCTCCCCGTCGCAGTCCTTATTGCATGTTGTTATCTCGTTCGCGAATTCTTTGCCGGCGCCAGGGACAATTTCTTTTTTTATTCCCTTTTTTTGGCAGGAATGCTTGCTGCTTCGTGCTTATCCAGGGGGAAGCTCCAGGGTGATGCAAACGTTCTTATGCCGGCCTACGCTGCACTTTCCATCGTGTTTGGCTTGGGATTACATGGCCTGCATCGCCTCGTTGCGGAGCACACGGGAAGATATGCCAACGCTGCGGCTGCGCTCTTGTACGTGGTTTGCATAGCGCAATTCGCGTTGCTGAAATATGATCCGTACAAACAGCTGCCCAGTGCGGCAGATTTGATTGCCGGGGAAGAATTTGTCCGAACTGTGGCCCGCATCGAAGGCGACGTGTTCATCCCCAATCACCCGTACTTGGCGGTAATGGCCGGGAAGAAGCCTTTCGCCCTGAGCATCTGTCTACGAGACGTGTGGCGCGGGGATACGGGAATAATTCCGTCGATTCTCCTGCAAAATCTAGAATTTGCAATCCACGGCCGGAAATTCGCAGCAATCATTCTCGACGGCCCGGGATTCTCACTCCTACCTTTTTCCGCGTTGCAACTTGACCAATTCTATGAGAAGAGCGGATCCTTCCTGACCGACAAACGAGTCTTCGTGCCGGTGACCGGATGGCCGGCAAAACCTGCGCAGATCTACACTCCCAGGAAGTGATACCAATGCGCGATCAGACACGTGACGATGGATGAAGCCTGTCCTGTCGGTTCTCCGAGCGGAGGAGATCTGGAAGGACAGGCCGTGAACCAGCCATTCAATATCACACTCTTGAGAGCGCATTGGTATGATCCGCATAGGAATGCGCTTTCACGTACGTGAAATCGAGGCACTCGTTACACAGAAGGTTTCCTCCATTTTATACTGATTCGCTTTTTTACAGGTAACTCGATTCCGGGCACAGGCTGCGAGCACTCCTTCGCTGCGGACGACGCAGAGCCGTCTCATCACTTCGCTCAGGAGAGCCCCCAGCCCTGGAGTCTCATAAATCTTGTGGCGAATGCGTATTACTTGTTTGAAAGCGGATTTGTATGAATGGATGCAGGGCACCCCGAAAAGGGCTTGACAATGCTAAGTGACCGGTCTATTATCAGGCGCAGAAGGGAACATCCATGACCAAAGAGGATACGAGAGCACGGCTTATCGCTGAGGGCGCAAGACTCATTCATAAAAAAGGGTACAATCATACGGGCGTCCTGGAGATACTCCAGGCCTCGGGAGTGGCCAAGGGGTCATTCTACTTCTATTTTCAGACCAAGGAAGAGTTCGGCCTCGCTGTGGTCGTTTATTTCTCGGAGTTCATGGTTGCCAGGATGGAGCGTCATCTGAGTGATGCTTCTTTGACACACATCGGGCGTTTGAAGCGCTTCTTCGACGAGATGATGAACTACTTCGGCCACGAAGGGTGCTCCTGCGGCTGCCCCATCGGCAACCTGGCTCAGGAACTTGCGGATCTCAATGATACCTTTCGGAAGACATTGAAGGATGTACTGGACACGATGCAGGGCAAAATTGCCGGGTGCCTTGAAGCAGCGCAGGATGCACATGAAATCGCTTCCGACCTTAACCCCCACGAAGCCGCGTCTTTCATTCTCAATAGCTGGGAAGGGGCTCTGACAAGGATGAAAACAGAGAAGAACCTGGAACCGCTTACGGTCTTCGACAAGATGATGTTCGGCAGGTTCCTCGCCAGGCCGGGAGAAGAGGAGCATTGTCTTGGAGATCCGGGCGGCCGTTGATCCCCGGTTCAGTAGGTAGTAATAGGGTATCCGCGGCGGCTAACTGAGTTACTCAACCACACGTGGCGAAAACCAGGGGGTACGAATGAAACTTGAAGATCATCCTACAGTGAAATGGTACCGTGAACACGGACAATCCATGCAAGCGGATGGCGGATCGTCGAGGCTTGAACGTGAGACGCTCAGGAATCTCTGTGTGAAAGCCGGAGCGGACGATGCTGGGTTCGTGGACATTGACCGCCCCGCGATCGCCGAGCAGCGGGAAGACATTCTCGATGCGCTTCCGGAAACCAAGACCCTTGTCAACATGGTTTACCGCATAAATCGGGAACCTTTGAGGACTCCTGCTCATTCCATAACCAATCTGGAATTCCAACACGTCTGGAAAGAAGCCAACCGAAGGACCCGCGAGGTTGCGACCCGGTTGCGCAAAATCGGGTATCGGGCGGTCAATTTTCCCGTGGGATTCCCCGTGGAGATAGATCGCTGGCCGGCAAGGCCGTGGCTCATGGTGGACAAGATAAATGCCGTGGAAGCCGGTCTCGGGCAGATGGGCTGGAACAGGCTCGTGCTGCACCCCACGTTCGGCTCCAGCGTGGTCTTGGGCACGGTGATCACCGATGCCGAGCTTGATACCTACGATGCTCCGGTGGATTATAATCCTTGCATAGAGTGCAAGTTATGCGTCTCGGTCTGTCCTGTAGGGGCTGTGGGTGCGGACGGGTACTTCAATTTCCTGTCTTGCTACACGCACAATTACCGGGAGCGTTTGGGGGGCTTTACCGACTGGGTGGAAAAGATAGTCTCCAGCGGCTCCGTAAAAGACTATCGGAAAAAGGTGAGCGATACCGAGACCATGTCCATGTGGCAGAATCTTTCAGTGGGTGGACAGACCCGATGCGACCGATGCATGGCGGTTTGCCCTGCAGGAGAAGAGGTCATAGGGGAGTTCCTGGAGGATCGCAAGAGATCTTTTGACGCCTTCGTGACCAACATGAGTAAGAAGGTGGAGACGATCTACGCAGTTCCAGGGTCTGATGCGGAGGCTCACGTGAAGGCCCATTTTCCGCACAAGATCGTCAAGCGTGTTTCAAACGGAATGAGGCCCGGTTCCGCCGCGATGTTCCTGGGGAGCCTTCAGAAGGTGTTTCAACGGGGCAGGTCCAAGGGGCTCGATGCCACGTTTCATTTTACTTTTTACGGCGAAGAGAACTGCAACGGAACGGTAATCATCAGGGATAAGACCGTGACGGTCAAGGACGGCCTCATGGGTACTGCGGATCTTCACGTCACTGCCGATAGCCGGACCTGGATCAAGTTTCTGGCAAAGGAGGCGGGTTTGCCCTGGGCGCTTATTTCCCGAAAAATAAGGATCAAGGGCTCTCCCAAGCTTATGAAGGACTTCGCGAAATGCTTTCCGTCTTAGCAGGTGGAAGGCTTTAGGACACGTTGGCGGTCGGCGCTACGGGACGTGAACAAGCGCCATCTGAACCGCGTGCAGACATGAACATAGTATAGTCGATAGCTTCAACAAGGTTGCTAGTGTCGTGTCCCGCACATAGATTTCAAATCACCGACTTGGTCGGGACGCGAATCAGTGTCATTGCCAGGAGCGACGCGACGAAGCAATCTCCAGCCCTTATTCTGCAACTACTCGAGATTGCTTCGCTTCGCTCGCAATGACAAAACCGGCTTCCCTTGCTCGATGAAAACTTCGGGAGAGGCTCAGATGGCCGGTTACGTAAGTTACTTGTGGGACAGCACACTAGGCAGCTCGTTGCAAGAAAACCGGCACTGTCCATAACCCTCCACAACCCAGTCCCGCACACCAGATCACACTTCAGACTGCGGTGCGGTAGTTGCGGAATCCCGAGAACTGAGGACTGGCAGGCTGTCGTCCCCCGAAAAATTATATCGGTCGCTTGTCGCGATACATGAGCCCTTTCGATCTCCGTCAGTCGTGTTCTGTCGATTTCAATCTGCCTTGGGCCTTGTGTTCACGGATCGAAGACCTTTTCCGAGTTATAGAAGTTCGCGAAAATTCCGTCAGATTAGTTCATGACTTTCTCCCCATTCCGACCAGCCAACATTGTACATGCAAGAGAGGGCTTATCAATCCGACAATACTTTCGCGAAGTACTGTATGCAGGTTCTCCCATAGGCCCGGGCCGGGGCGACCCCTCTTTTGAGCTGTGAAAGCGTCGGGTTGAAGGGGCGGCCCGCAATATTTCTTGACCAAATTGCCTCAATATGTCAAACGGGACATAGGCCATATGTCGTAAGAGACATAACCCCAAAGCTAAGATTCACGGCTTTTCAACAGTTCGTTTTCCCTGTCCGACATTTCAAGAGGAAGGGGGCGAAGCGTTTCCGATTGGACGTTGCTCAGGATGAAAGCATTTATCAAACGTTAAAGGAGGACCTCTCTATGGATTTTACTCGCCGCGAGTTCTTGGTACTCTCCGGCGCGGTGGGAGCGGGCGTAGCGCTCTCTTCTTTGGGTCTCGATCTTGGTCCGGTCAAGGCATACGCCGACGAGCTTAAGATCGACAAGATGAAGAGTGCAAAGAACACCACGTCAGTTTGTCCGTACTGCTCGGTAGGCTGCGGCCTGATTGTGAGCACTGACACGAAAGCCGGAAAAATTATCAACATCGAGGGAGACCCCGATCACCCAACCAATGAAGGATCTCTCTGCGCAAAGGGCGCATCGGTTTTTCAAACTACCGCGGCCAATCCCAATCGGTTGACCAAAGTCTTGTACAGGGCTCCGTTCAGCGACAAGTGGGAAGAGAAGAGCTGGGACTGGGCCATTGGGGAGATCGCCAAGAGAGCGAAGGACACGCGCGACGCTGGTTTCACAGAGAAAAACGACAAGGGGCAGGTGGTCAACCGGGTGGAAACAATCGCCCATCTCGGCAGCTCCAACATCGACAACGAGGAAATCTGGGGGCTCAATGCCATGGTAAGAGCCCTGGGATTGGTCTATATCGACCACCAGGCCCGGATATGACACAGCCCGACTGTTGCGGCTCTGGGAGAGTCGTTCGGGCGTGGCGCAATGACCAATCACTGGGTGGACATCAGAAACAGTGATTGCCTCCTCATCATGGGCAGCAACGCTGCCGAAAACCATCCCATCAGCATGAAATGGGTGTTGAAGGCAAAGGAAAACGGGGCGACCGTCATTTCCGTGGATCCCCGTTTTACGAGAACCTCATCCGTTGCAGATTTCTACACAGCGCTCCGATCCGGAACGGACATCGCTTTTCTCGGCGGCATGATCAACTACATCTTGGAAAAGGATAAGTACTTCAAGGAGTACGTGGAGAATTACACGAACGCCTCGTACGTCGTCGGGGACACGTATGACTTTCGGGATGGTCTCTTCTCCGGGTATAATACTCAAGCCCGAAAATACGATGCGTCCACGTGGGCCTTCAAGCGGGACAAGAACGGGGTTCCCGAGAAGGATCCAACCTTCCAAAATCCCCGATGCGTCCTTCAAATCCTGAAGAAGCACTATTCTCGGTACACGCCTGAAAAGGTCTCTTCCATCACGGGAACTCCGGTGGAAGATCTTCTGAAAGTATATGAGCTGTACTCATCTACCGGCGTAAGAGACAAAGCGGGAAGCGTGCTGTACGCCCTGGGATGGACACATCATACGTACGGGTCGCAGATCATCAGGACCAGCGCGATCATTCAGCTACTGCTCGGCAACATCGGCATCGCCGGCGGAGGTATTAATGCGCTTCGGGGACAGCCCAACGTTCAGGGCTCTACCGATGGCTGCCTCCTCTTTCACCTCATTCCCGGATATCTGAAGGTTCCGAGATCGTCTCAGCAAACCCTTGAAACGTATCTGAAAGAGAGCACGCCGAAAACCGGAGAGCCGCAGTCTCCCAATTGGTGGCAAAACTACCCCAAGTACACGGTAAGCCTCCTGAAGTCATTTTTTGGTGACAAAGCAGCCAAGGAAAATGACTTCGGGTATGCCTGGCTACCCAAGGCAGAGGACGGGGCCACCTATTCCTGGCTTGATATTTTCGATGTGATGTATTCAGGCAAGATCAAGGGCATGTTTCTGTGGAGCCAGAACCCGGCAGGAAGCTCGCCGAACACCAACAAAGTGGTGAAGGCTCTCTCTAACCTTGATTGGCTGGTGCATGCAAATATCTTCAACAACGAGTCCGCTTCCTTCTGGCATGGGCCCGGCATGGACCCGAAAAAAGTCAAAACCGAGGTGTTCCTCCTGCCGTCCGCGTGCTCGGTGGAAAGAGACGGGAGCCTTACCAATAGCGGTCGATTGGCTCAGTGGCGCTTCAAGGCGGTGGATCCTCCCGCAGATGCGATTGCCGACGGGGAAATGGTGAACAGACTGGTTGTGAAGCTGAAGGATCTCTACCAGAAGGAAGGCGGTAAATTCCCCGAACCGATCCTTAACCTGAAGTGGGACTATGCGGACGAAAAAGGGCGTTTTGATCCTCACAAGATGGCCAAAGAGTGCAATGGGTATTTTCTGAAGGACATGGCGCTCAAGGACCCCACGGGCAAGGATGTCAGTTTCAAGAAAGGGGATCTCGTCCCCGCGTTCGGATACCTCCAGGCAGACGGCAGCACTTCCTGCGGCAACTGGCTCTACTGCGCAAGCTATACCAATGCAGGGAACATGATGGCCCGCCGCGGAAAGGAAGACCCCACAGGCCTTGGACTCTACCCGAATTGGGCCTGGTGCTGGCCGGTCAATCGACGGGTTCTGTACAATCGCGCCTCATGCGATCCCAGCGGGAAGCCGTGGAATCCGAAACGGCCGCTGGTGAAGTGGGAAGACGGAAAATGGGTCGGGGACGTCCCTGATGGGCCCTGGCCTCCCATGAGCGATGCGGAAAAAGGGAAGCTCCCCTTTATCATGAAACCCGACGGGCGGGCGTTCCTTTTCGGCCCGGGCATGGTGGACGGTCCCTTCCCCGAGCATTACGAGCCGTATGAGAACCCGCTCGGCAGAAATCCCATGTCCGCACAGATAAGCAATCCGGTGTTCAAGATCTTCAAGAGCGACATGGATAAGGTCGCATCCGCGGATCCGAAATTCCCCATCGTGTGCAGCACGAATACGATCACCGAGCACTGGTGCTCGGGCTCCATGACCCGTTGGCAGCCTTGGCTCCTGGAAGCTCAACCGGAGCTTTTCGTCGAGATGAGTCCGCAACTGGCCGGGGAACTGAGCATCAAGAATGGTGATCGCGTGAAGGTGGCCTCAATCAGAGGCGAAGTAGAGTGTGTTGCGATGGTCACTCCTCGTCTGCGGCCGTTCACGGTGGAAGGAAAGGTGCTGCACCAAGTAGCCTTGCCCTTTGCATTCGGATGGCTCATCCCCAAATCAGACAAAAACTATGCCACGAATCTCCTTACGCCGGCAGTGGGAGATGCCAACACCATGTGTCCCGAGTATAAGGGCTTCATGGTTAACGTCAAGAAAGCGTGAGGGGAGGTGTAACAAATGTCTCAAGGATATTCGATACTCGTGGACACCTCCAAGTGTACTGCTTGCCGGGGTTGTCAAATGGCATGCAAGCAGTGGAACCAGTTACCTGCAACAGAGACCAAGAATTGGGGCAGCTACCAGAATCCGCAGGATCTGTCGGCGGACACATGGAAGCTCGTGAGATTTGCTGACGGGGTGAATGGCAACGGTAAAGTGTACTGGCACTTCTTCACGGATCAGTGCAGGCATTGCCTGTCGCCAGGATGCATGGCCGCTGCCGAAAAGGACGAAATAGTTCAGGACGAGAAAACCGGAGCGGTTCTGTTCACTCCCAGGACAAAAGATCTCGATTTCAAGGCGACTCTGGAAGGGTGTCCTTACAACATTCCTCGACAGGACCCCAAATCCAAGGTTCTGTTCAAATGCACCATGTGTTTCGACAGGATCTCCAATAACCAGATACCGGCGTGTGTGAAGTCGTGCCCGACGGGAACAATGGTGTTCGGGGAACGGGACAAGATCGTTGAGCTGGCGAAACAGAGAGTTGGCGATCTCAAGAAATCCTATCCGAATGCTGCGGCTCTCAAGGCCGACGATGTGAGGGTGATCTTCATCGTCAAGGACGATCCGAAGAAGTATTACCAGTACGCTGCTGGGAAGTGATGTTCCCACTTGACAGGAAACCGCCCCTGTGGCTGACGGGGCGGTTCTCTCCTTCCCCTGACCATTCCGTTTCCATGAGCGGGTTCGAGGAATTCCAGGATGCCCTTCAAGCTCCGCTGTAAAGTCTGGCTGGAAAACGACCGCGGACAGCCCATTATCGGCGAAGGAAGACTTCGAATCCTCTGCGCTCTTCGTCGCACAGGGTCGATTAGCAAAGCTGCCCGCAAGCTGAACCTGCCGTTTCGCAACGTGTGGGCGAAGATCAAAGATGCCGAGAGGCAGGCAGGATTCAAGATCGTCTCAACGACCGGGAGTGGCTCGAAACTGACTGCAGAAGGCGAGGAACTCCTGTCTTTGTTTGCCCGGCTTCAGAGCAGCTGTCATCGATCGGCTCGGACAAAGTTCAGACAAGTCTTTTGCAGCGGAGACGGTAAACCGCGCTCGACGGACGGCCGCCTCGATGCTGAGCGAACACCCCATGCGCACACGGAGCAGTAGAGCCTGACGACTAGAGCGGCGCATCCATCTGATTCTGACACCCGGAACCTTCTGCGTGTGCGAGCCGGAAACATGCGTCGATGCGGCCAAAGTTTTGTGCGGGGGTTTATGTCTCATTTGACATAAGTCGCGGGGACATGCTACTGTATGCCAAACCCTGGACGACGACAGGGTTTGCCGCCGACTCGCTGAGGTACTCTCCACGGAACGACCCTCAGACTCTCAAGATTGACACGGAGTTTTGGAGCTACTATGGATTATCGATTCGTCACGACAACTTGCCCGTACTGCGGTTGCGGCTGCCAGATGCTTCTCGAAGCCCTGAACGGCCGCTTGATCGGAACCATACCCCTGAAAACTGCTCCCATGAACCAGGGTAAGCTCTGTATCAAAGGGTGGACTGCCCACGAATTCGTCCACAGTCCTGAACGACTGACCACCCCGTTGATCCGTAAGAATGGGAAATTGGAAGAGGCGTCGTGGGACGAGGCGCTTGATTTCACCGTGTCTCGACTCAAGGACATCAAGGCGCAATATGGTGGGGACAGCGTGGGATTCTTTTCCTCGGCCCGCTGCACCAATGAGGATAACTACCTGCTCCAGAAGTTCTGCAGGACCGGATTCGGGACCAACAACGTCGACCACTGTGCCCGTCTCTGACACGCTCCCACAGTGGCAGGTCTTGCCGCTGCATTTGGAAGTGGAGCAATGACGAACTCGATCCCTGAGATCGCGGACACGAATTGTCTGCTGGTGGTGGGCTCCAACACCACGGAGGCTCATCCGTTGATATCCAATTGGATGTTTCGAGCCAAGCTTAAGGGCGCCAAACTGATTGTCGTGGACCCGCGTAGGATTCAGTTGTCCTTGCAAGCGGATTTGCACGTGAGGCTCAATTTCGGAACGGACGTAGCCTTCATTAACGGGGTCATGCACGCTATTCTTGCCAATGACTGGCATAACAGTGCATTTGTCGACGAGAGAACAGAAGGCTTTGCCGAACTTCGGGAGCATCTGCAAGCGTACTCCCCTGAAAAAGCTTCCGAAATCTGCGGAGTCCCTCCCCAGGACATCGTCCGCGTAGCCGAAATGTATGCCAACGCCGAGCGGTCCTCCATCTGCTACACCCTCGGCATAACTGAACACTCGCATGGCGTGGATAACGTCAAATCCCTGGCTAACCTGGCCATGTTGACCGGTCAGATCGGGAGACCTTCCACCGGCGTCAATCCCATGCGAGGGCAAAACAACGTCCAGGGAGCCTGCGACATGGGTGCACTGCCCAATGTGTACCCCGGTTACCAGGTTGTTACTGACGATTCCGTAAGGGAGAAATTCGAGCGCGCATGGCAGGCGAAGCTTTCCAATAAAGTGGGTTACACCATTCCCGACATGATGGACAGGCTCATAGACGGTTCGCTGAAGTGCCTGTACATCCTGGGCGAGAATTCCGTGTTGAGTGATCCCAACACCCATCATGTGGTTCATGCGCTCGAATCAGCCGAATTCTTAGTCGTACAGGATATTTTTCTCACAGAGACGGCTCAATTCGCCCACGTGGTATTTCCGGGAGCCTGCTGGGCCGAGAAGGAAGGCACGTTTTCCAACACCGAACGAAAAGTTCAGCGAGTGCGAAAGGCAGTAGAGAATCCTCCCGGGACCATACCCGACTGGCAGATCATCGCAGAGCTGGGAAAACGGATGGGCCTGGCCATGGACTATGAATCCCCAGCCGAGATCTTTGACGAATTGGCGAGCCTTTCTCCCATATTCGGTGGACTCAGCCATGCCCGTCTCGAAGCAGGTGGCATTCAATGGCCGTGTCCGTCTCCCGACCATCCCGGGACCCCGTTTCTACACCAGGGCAAGTTTACCAGAGGACGAGGTCTCTTTCACGTGATCGATTTCCGGCCCCCGGAAGAACTCCCCGACGCTGAATACCCCTACCTGCTGACAACGGGACGCAGGTACGCTCACTACCACACCCGTACCATGACCGGCAGGTGTCCGGCGCTCCACAAGGAGTTCCCCGAACCTCACGCCCAGATCCACCATCTCGACGCCGAGCGCCTGGGGTTGAACGACGGGGATTTGGCCAAGGTGGTTTCGCGGCGAGGCGAAGTGATCACACCGGTAAGACCTGGCGACATTGTCCCGGAAGGCGCCATCTTCATGGATTTTCATTTTGCTCAGGCCAATCCGAATGAACTGTTGGGGACATCACTGGACCCCGTGTCCAAGACGCCCGACTATAAGGTCTGTGCTGTTCGAATCGAGAAGGTACATATCGAGAAACAATCGACCGAAGCGAAATGATTTCCGTCGGGTTGGCGAGCTCGATTCCGGAACGGACGGCTCGGTCATCCGATCCGGTTGTCTATTGCTGCGCTCTGAAAATAGTGATTTTCCGATCAGACTGAGCCTGGTCGTCTCCGGGGTCCAGTAATACGGATTCGTTACAAGATTTGTGAGATGTCGGGGCTGGGGGCTCTCCCGAGCGAAGTGATGAGACGGCTCTGCGTCGTCCGCAGCGAAGGAGTGCCCCCAGCTTGTGCACAGAATCGAGTTACCTGTGAAAAAGCGAATCCGTATAAGGCTGGCTGATTGATGTGAACAGGCGCCTGGCTGATGAGACGATTTTTATAGCGGTTTTCGAACATTCTGTCGGATTTGTTCATGACTCTCGCCCACATTCCGACCATCCAATCATCTCATTGCGAGGAGTGGAACGACGAAGCAATCTCAGTTTTGGTCAGTTGGAGATTGCTTCGGGCTGTGCCCTCGCAATGACAGAGTATGGGCGCTTTCCCCGAGTAACTGAAGGATTACCATCCGGAAGTTAAAAATCTTGACTCGTCACGTCTGTTGCGTCACAGTGGACATATGTCTGAGCAGGCATAAATGGGGTCGCTGCGACCACCTGTTACCGTGGAGGTGGCTGTGAAATGAGATCATCTCCAACCCTGTCGGCAATGCTTGCAACAGGAGCGCTGTCTTAGGAACGGCCTCCGGCAGTCGTGAAAAACAGATGTTTCCTCAAGCAGCAAGCCCACCGTTATAGTAGTCCCTTTTGAAAGGAGTTGTGCGATGCAGAAGAAGGTCATGGAAATCAATGGGGTTAAGAAGACGCTCATCTTTGACCAGGAGTCCTCTGTAGCAGACGTGCTGCGCGATCAATTGGGTCTCACCGGCACCAAAGTCGGGTGTGGGACGGGTCAGTGCGGGTGCTGCAACGTAATCCTGGATGGGAAACTCGTCAAGTCGTGTGTCACGAAGATGAAGAGAGTGCCGGATGGAGCCCAACTCCTCACTATCGAAGGGATCGGCACGCCGAACGATCTTCACCCCATCCAGTTGGCTTGGACGGTGCATGGGGCCGCGCAATGCGGTTTTTGTACTCCCGGTTTCATAGTGTCGGCCAAGGCGCTTCTGGAAAAAAACAAAAATCCTACGCGGGATGAAGTCCGAGACTGGTTCCAGCAGAACCGCAACGCCTGCCGCTGCACGGGGTACAAACCTCTCGTGGACGCGGTGATGGATGCTGCAAAAGTAATGCGGGGGGAAATGACCGCTTCGGAGCTTGCATACAAGTTGCCTTCGGACGGACGAATTTGGGGCGGAAGCTATCCGAGGCCCACTGCCATAGCCAAGGCGACGGGCACGATTGATTACGGTGCAGACCTGGGATGCAAGATGCCTGCAGGAACCCTCAGGCTAGCACTGGTTCAAGCCACGGTCTCCCACGCGAAGATCCTGTCTCTTGACACTTCGGAGGCCGAAAAGATGCCGGGGGTGGTCAAAGTGGTCACCCACAAGGACGTGAAGGGCCGGAATCGCATCACCGGCTTGATCACGTTTCCCACGAACAAGGGAGATGGCTGGGATCGGCCGATTCTGTGTGACGAGAAAGTGTTCCAGTTCGGGGATGCACTGGCCATCGTATGCGCGGACACGGAGGCCAATGCCCGAGCTGCCGCGGAGAAGGTCAAGGTGACCCTTGAGGAGCTGCCCGCTTACATGAGCGCTCCCGCGGCGATGGCCGACGACGCTATTGAGATCCATCCCGGGACGCCCAATGTCTACTATGAGCAGAAGAGAGCGAAGGGACAAGACACCAAACCACTCATGGACTCGGCGGCATACGTGGTGCAAGGAGAGTATTATCTTCAGCGACAGCCGCATTTGACCATGGAGCCCGACGTAGGCCTGGCTTATTTCGACGATGAAGGTCGCCTCACGATCCATTCGAAGAGCATAGGCATTTTTCTGCATCACGCCATGATCTGTGCGGGTCTCGGAACGGAGCCGGAAAAACTCCGGATCGTCCAGAATCCGGCAGGAGGCACTTTCGGGTACAAATTCAGCCCGACCATGGAGGCGCTTCTCGGCGTAGCGGCACTTGCCACAGGACGGCCGGTGACTTTGAAATACGACTATTATCAGCACATCACCTATACCGGCAAGAGGTCGCCTTTCTTCATCAATCTCAAATACGGAGCCGACAAGGACGGGAAGATCGTCGCCATGGAGAGCGATTGGATCGTGGATCACGGGCCGTACTCGGAATTCGGAGACCTGTTGACGGTTCGTGGGGCCCAGTTCATCGGAGCCGGGTACGGCATTCCGAATATTCGCGGTAAGGGATTGACTGTCTGCACGAATCACGCGTGGGGTTCGGCGTTCAGGGCATACGGCTCGCCTCAGAGTTTTTTGGCTTCGGAAAGCCTCATGGATGAGCTGGCAGCGAAGATGGGTGCGGATCCCTTCGAACTGCGGTACAGGAACATCTATCGGCCCGGCGATACCACTCCGACAGGGCAGACGCCTGAAGTGTTCAGCCTCCCGGAGATCTTCGATAAGCTTCGGCCCCTGTACGAAGGGGCTAAGGAGAGAGTCAAGAAGGAATCGACACCCGAGAAGAAAAAAGGAGTCGGTATATGCCTTGGTATCTATGGGTGCGGTCTTGATGGGCCGGACTCCTCGGAGGTGTGGGTGGAACTCACTCCGGAAGGAGTGTCACTT
>DATHCX010000019.1:0-17592 GCA_035319325.1 Desulfomonilaceae bacterium | reverse complement strand
TCACAGAACCAGTGTCATTGCGAGGAGTGAAACGACGAAGCAATCTGTTCTTAACGGTCAGGAGATTGCCACTGGCTTACGCCCTCGCAATGACGGTCACATTCTTTCTCAAGTGAATAATTCCGTTGTAAAGAGTGTCCCGCCCAAACCCCCTCCCAGAAACTTCTATCATGCGCCGGAACCTGCATTTCCGCCGAAGAAATGAAGGTTCCGGCGAGTGTTAAAAGTTCTTCAGGTGGGGTTCGGGGAGGAACGTCTTACAAAAAGTTCCTCCCCGATTTCACGTATTTGAAAGCGCATTAGTATCCGGTGATGAATGGCGCCTCCGTGAATTCACGTCATCTCACCGTGGTCCTGCCGACTTCCGTCTGGAGTCCCAGGGACCAGCCGGTGAACATCAGCAACCGGCGGATGTTTTGATCGACCCATATGTCGGCCCGTGCGATGGTACTACGTGGAACGTAGACCAGATCGTTGCGCTTGAGCATGAAATCCGATGCTGAGGTGAGTTTGGTGAGATCCGTGGTGCGCGCCAGGAATCTTCCATCCGGCCCCTTGGATACCACCAACACTGTACGGGGCTCTGCAGTTTCTCGCGTCCCTCCGGCGATCGCTATCGCCTGCTGAACGGTGAGTTGCCCTCTTGTGGAGAAAACCCCCGGCCGTGCCACCTCTCCGTCCACGAATATCACTTCACCCACGACTTCCTTGAGTATCACGGAAACGTTCATGTTGGGCATGATGCGGGAATAGAGCTTGTTGACGTTATCCGTCAGTTGGGGAACGGTGAGGCCCTCGGCTTTGACGTCGGGAATCAGCGGCAGCGACATGTGCCCGTCGGGCCGAACCGCTACTACTCTGGCCTGGCCGTTGGGAGCTGTCGCGAGCGTTTTTTGCAGCTCATCCAGCTTCGCGTTGAACTCCCTGACGGTGACCGTTATGTCAGGGTCTTTCAGGAGGTCGGCGTACGTCCGCTTGAGCATTCTTTTCACGTCGTCGGCAGTCATACCGATAACGGATACGTCGTCTTTCCTGGGAATACTTATTTTACCATCCGGCCTTACGCGAACCGTCCGGTTCAATTCAGGCTGGTACGTGAATTCTACGTCCAGAGCGTCTTTGATTCCGAGCCTATAAGGGCCGGCAGTGGCTCCTATTGACGTCAAGTAGATGAATTCCAGCACGTCTCCCGTGGCAAGCCTGTACAGAGAAGTGGGAAAATGCAGAGTGATGTGGTTAACCATTTCCAGAGGTGTCTCGTTTACAACCACGCGATGATGAGGAATCACACACCCGTTCAAGATCAGTACGAGCAAGAAGACAGTGATTGCCGCCTTGCAAGAAGGTTTTCCGTTTCGGGTATCCATAATTCCCGTTCCTCGCTAGAAAATCGCGTCCAGAGAGACGAATATTCCGTCCCTCTTCAATTCCACCGTTCGTCCGGATCCAATTTCCTGGTTGTGGAAAACGCTTTCGTGCTCGTACCCGACCTTTGCCTCTATCGCAGCACAATACGAAGGCCTGAGGCTGCACGTGAGTCCCATGGAACAGTCCACGTAGTTAAGGAAGTTGGGCGTGATGCCGTATGCCATCCGGGCGAATCCTCCGGCAGTAGGAGCTGCAAATATTCTGTCCGCCAGGAACGGCCATCGGGTTTGCACGTGCGCACCCAGGCATGGGATCAGTTCGTCCAGTGTGATGGTGTCCTCAAGTGACGATGTGGCGCTGCCCATTCTCACCTGCAGATCCAAGTACTTGAGATCGCCGTTCAGCCCTCCGTACCATCGCGGTCCGACCAGGAGATCCAGATCGTAGCCGAATCCGAACATCGCGGTGCGAAGCTCGCTTTTTATCTCAGTACCGGCAGGATAGATGTGGGGCGTCGGTGGATTGAGGCTCACAAGCCGTGTTCTCAGCTCTCTCGTGGCGATGGTCTCGCCCGTGTAATATTCGGGAATCCTGCCGTACATCCTCAGAACGTGATGTTCCAGGGGACGGACCGCCAAATTTATCTGCAAGGTTCTGTTTTCCTGGGGCAAACCTAAATCGTTGCGGAAGTCGTTGAGTGTTCCTATTCCACCTATTTCCTGCTCGAAACCCATTCTCCCGTTGATCCAACTGAAATTCGCCTGGACATCCAGTGCGGCGAACGCATGATACTCCAGGGGCTCGGCTGTTGATTCGACCGGTACTGAAACGGACATCACCATCACGAAGAGTGAAACCGCAAGGGCTACCCACGTCGAACGCTCGTGCAGTCTTGAAGGATTCGGATTCATTTCACTAGTGTAGGACATGCCGACATTCTCCAACGGAAACCGGAAGAGCGGAAATCAGCTTTCCTGGTGCTCTCATTTCTTATGTAGACTTTCCCTGTTCTCCGCGTCGCTGAGACGTAGTCCGCAAGTCGACTTCGCTGATTCCGCGTCACAGGACAGGTGATCCTCATGTGCTCGACTTGCATCCTTCGCACGAAAGGTGCTCCCGAAGTAATCGTTTTCAATATCGAAACCGCCCTCGGGGGTCAGTGCCGCGGACAAGTACACGGAAAGGGAATTGGTGTACTCGCCGGCTCTTACCAGGACAGGTTTTTTCGAGATCGAGGGTTTGTCCTGAATAATTCGCAGGCCTCCGGTCAGGCAAAACCAGACGTCTCCGTTCGCCAGACGACCGGAACACTGGCTGGACGAACGCTTGGCCGTCGGTCCCCTGTTTCTTCCCGATTCCGTTTTTTGGGCTGAGATCAGGTCTTTCTCTTTCTGAAGAAAATGAAGGTGCTCCGACAGGCATTCACGCATTGCGCTCTTGATTCCTTGCATTTCCTTATCGATATTTCGGACTTCTCTGCTCTGGGGCGTATACCGGACATTGAGGCTGCGTTTGCTGATTTCGAGCTCTACTATTTTTTGCTGAAAATGGGACAGAGTCGGAATACCCTCAATTTTTACTGCCGGGAAGAATCCGCTGAAAGGACCTTTCCCGGATGCGAGAAGTTTCAACGCCAATTCGCACTCACGGCTCTGCAGTTCAAGTTTCTGCAGTTGATCCTTTACGGAGTCGACGGAAGAGCTTGCGGACACTGGTGCAGTCCGGGCGGACATCTCGTGAAACTCACGCTCGGCCTCCTCCGCCAGACCTCTGCGGTAATCGGTGTATAAACGAACATATCCATTGAGAACATTCTTCAGAAACTCCGGATCGTCACCCCGAAGACACAATTTCACTGCAGCAGTGCCTGGAGCGAGCGAAGTCTCCACAACGAGTTCATCGGAAAACCATTTCATAAAATCAGAGGTACTCCTGTATTTCCCGTCCGGGTCATCCCCTATTTTTGCGGGCGCAGCCGCGGCTTCGAAATTCCACCCTGAACGCTTGACCGGAAGGGTATCAGAGCCGGTGCAAACGTCCTGAGCCAGGAGGAAAGCGAGCTGCGGGCTCTTTAGCATGTCCAGTTCCTTTTCCAACGGCCAGGGGATACCGTACTTTTGCTCCGGGGACACAAAGAGGAGCTTCGTCTCAACACTGAATCGATCGGCAGTAGCCAGATAGGTGACCACCGCCATGACCACTACAACGAGGAAGGAGACCAGGCACAGCCGGGAGATCAGGGCCAAGTTCTTCAACTTGGAACGATTCTTGACCGAGAGGGACTTTATTCTCGGTTTTTCATCCGATCCCAAACCCGCCCGACGCGATACAGCAGGCTTGGGCCCGTCCGGCACGAGATTAGCCGATCTCGGACATGCCTCAACCTCGCTCCGGAGATTGTTTGATTCCCGTATCGATCCACGGAGGCAAACCGGATTTTCCTTGTGTTTCTTCGTCGCCATCTCGGATACTCCCAAATTCGAACTTGAGCGATGAATCAGAGAGTCTGCCGACGAATCATGCGCTCAAACCGCACCCTGAATTACAACTCCAAGCGCCGGTCCCCGCGTTACCGAACGCATGTGCCACAGAGAACTCAGTGCCCGAACCTCTCTCCGCCGCCAACTCGGGTAGAGCAATGATTCTCCACAATTGCGGCACCAGCGATGTCTGCTCCGCCGATGGTGGCTCCGACGAACGTGTGCGCAACGTTTGCCATGACAAATGTGTGTCAAGTGGGCCGTTCGGCTGGCAGTCGCCTTGGTTGTAAGCTATCAAATAAATACATAATAGTCAATACTTAAATAAATAATATAAACTTAAATAATGTTAATCTTTGTAATATATTACTATTACATATTTTATTTTTAAGATCAGGATTCGGGCGGCGCTTCTTGACTTTGCGCTCGGCCCAAGCTAATCACTTTACCTGACTACAATGACAGGGGGCCGTCATGATCGGACAACTCCTCTCCTCGTTCCCTGACGAATTTCACCGCTTGGACAGGGCTTTGTTTCAAAGGGATGAATCCGGCGGATCGCGTGCGGTTCAATTTACCGCTTCGCGTCGCTTCGAGGGCGTGACGTCCATTGTTCTGGCTTTTGCCACGTTTCTGGCGAGGCTTCACGGTCCGCAGGAAGTGATCGTTGTGGATGCCAACTTGCGCAACCCCGCAATCGGCCGGATCTTGGACGTGTCGCCAGAAAAATCACTCGTGAAGGTCCTTACGCATTCTTGTAGAATCGAAGCTGCGATTCAGGCAATACCGGAATCGGGTGTCTGCGTCATCCAGGCGGGTACGACTCATGACAGGTCTGCCGTTGAATCTTGCCTGGAGAATCTCGGAGATGTGCTCGCCGAGTTGAGGAAGAAGTTCCGCTACATACTTGTTGATAGTCCGCCGGTCATTCAGTTCATCGATTCCAATATCATTTCCGGCTACACCGATGGCGTCGTGATCGTGGTGGAATCGAACGCCACCCGTTCAGAGGTGCTCGACGACGCGATGGAGAGGCTGAAATCGGGGGGAGCTCCTATATTGGGCACCATTCTGAACAAAAGAGAATTCCACATTCCCAAGTGGCTGTACCGATATCTATGACAGACCAGAGGAGACCGGGAGGCACTCCCATCAAATTCTGCATGTTGACCCATAGCGTATATTCGCGTGACGTCCGAGTTCGTCGTTACGCTGAGTATCTGGGTGATGAAGGCCATACGGTCCATGTGATCTGTCTTAGATCGGAAGATACGCACCCGCAATCCGAACATCCCAACGTGACTGTTTATCCTATTCCCATGACCCGGAGTCGCAGCGACGGCCTGGCGCATATCATGAATTGGGCAATCGCTGCGGTGCTCATGTTCATGTACACGTCCTGGTTGGATTTCAAATATCGTTATGATCTCATTCACGTTCACAACATGCCCGATTTTCTCGTATTTGCAGCAGTGCTTCCCCGCTTGAGGGGTTGTCTGCTGCTTCTGAACATACATGACCCGACTCCGGAATTGACTCGTTCGAAGCTCGGACTTGAGCCAGATAATTTCCTTATTCGAGTACAGATTGCCATCGAGAGGATCTGCATTCTCTTCAGCAGCCACGTGATCACAGCGACGCCAGCATTTCGCACGATACTCCTTTCCCGGGGAATACCCGATCATAAGATTTCAGTCGTAATGAACGCGGCTGATCCTCGTTTCTTCTCCCTCGATGCATCCCGACCGGCCGAAGCCGAAAAAAAAGATACTTTCATACTGCTGTATGTTGGAACCGTGGCGAAGCGGTACGGCCTCGACACCTGCGTGAAGGCGCTGCCTACCTTGAGAGAGCGTATTCCCGGCATAGAGCTGAAGATCTTCCCCAAAATAAAGAATGAGGGTGAAGGTCTGGACTCGTTTCTGTCGCTTGCCCATCGACTGGGAGTCAGGGACCTCGTACACGTGCACGATCCGGTGCCTCTGGCCGAAATGAAACGGATCATGAGAGAGGCTGACCTGGGCATATACCCTGCCCTGCAAGATTGCCATATGGATATTGCCTTGTCCCTCAAAATACCGGAAATGGTGAGCGTGGGCCTCCCCATTGTGGCCACCCGTCTGTCCGTGCTCGAGGAGTTGTACGGGGACGAGGCCATTGCTTTTGTGCCCTCCGGTGATCCTGTTGCGTTCGCTGAGCGTGTCATTGCCTTGTACAACGATCCGGAAAAGAGAACACGCCTGCTGCAGAACGCTCTGAAGCGTGCCGAAGGTCTCACCTGGAAGGCCCAGTATCGCGAGTATCGTGGGGTGCTGAACTCAATGTTGGATGGGGCACTGGAGCGAGGCGCTTCCCGTACCGTGTCATACGAGTAGGCTCATGCGGATACTTCACGTTCTCCATCGATCAGTTCCGGGCACACACGGCTATGCAATACGAAGCCGGGAAATAGTCACGAATCAGCTTGCCCACGGACTGGAACCCATTGTCATCACGTCTCCTTCTCAGGCCCCCCTGGGAAACCTGGACACCGACGGAAGTGAAATCATAGATGGAATACGGTATTTCAGAACCTGTAGCAGGCTGCTTCCGGGAACTACAGAGGTTTTCGATCCAAGTACCCTCAGGTCTGCGCTCCGGATATTACAAAATGCCGTGCTCTGGAAGACTGCCATGAGAATCGCAGGCATGTATCGGCCGGCGGTCATACACGCACATTCTCCATTCACATGCGGAATAATCGGCGACGCCACCGGAAAGCTGCTCAAAATCCCGACGCTTTACGAAGTGAGAGGCATCTGGGAAGACTCCCACACCAGCAGGCACGGTCTGAGCAGCACGTCACTTCGGTACCGCGCAGTGCGTGGGCTGGAAAATCTTGCCCTACGAGGAGCAGATTCCACCTGCACTATCTGCGAAGCGCTCAAGAGCGAGCTCGAGTCGCGGGGAGTGAACGCAAGCAATATAAGTGTCGTGCCCAACGGAGTCGATGTCAGGCATTTTCATCCCGGTCCTCCCGGGGAACAGCTGAAACAAGCCCTCGGACTTCAAGGCAAGACCGTGATGGGGTACATCGGATCGTTTTTTCATTATGAGGGACTGGATTTGCTCGTTCAGGCCATGGGAGGCCTTGCGCCGGAATTCCCGGATCTCAGCCTGCTCCTGGTGGGCGATGGCGAAGTGATGCCTGTCCTCAAGACGTTGGGCGCACAACTAGGGATATCCCAACGCGTCGTGTGGGCCGGAAAAGTGCCTCACGACACGATCACGGATTATTATCGGGTGTGCGACTTCATGGTGTTGCCCAGGAAGGACACCAGGGAAACTCGGCTCGTCACCCCCCTCAAACCCCTGGAGATCATGTCCATGGCAAGGCCTCTCATTGCTTCGGACATCGGCGGGCATCGGGAAATAATCGAAGACGGGATGAACGGTATTCTCTTCGAACCCGAAAGCTTGTCCGATTTAGTTTCCAAGTGCTCGCGCCTTGTCCGGGACGAAGCGTATAGGGCGGAGCTCGGCGCGAAAGGCCGCTCGTGGGTAGAGACACATCGTGATTGGGACGTGCTTGTGCTTCGGTACATCGATTTGTATGAAAAACTTGTCGAAAGAGACCGAAAAAGGCCTTGAGACCGTCCAGGGCTGCCCACATCGAACAGCTCTTCTTCACCGTGTGAGGACAGGCATGAATTTCGTCAAGGACATGTTGGATGGGTTCATTGAAAGCCAGATTTTCTTTCCCGATCGCACCTTGATGTGCACCCCGGCGACAGAGGGACTCACGTATCAGGATATGTGGTTTGAAACGAGCGACGCCATCCGGCTGCACGGATGGCTGATACCTGCTGTTCCCAGTATCGGTCTGGTCCTGTTCTGCCACGGAAATGCGGGCAACGTGTCGCACCGGGTGGACAATATCCGTTTGCTCAACGAGATCGGAGTGAGCGTCTTTATTTTCGATTACCGGGGCTACGGAATGAGCAACGGCCGCATTACGGAAACCGGTTTTTATCTGGATGCGGAAGCGGCTTTTGCAGTCGCTCGCGGGCTCGCCAACCGGGATAGCGCACAATTGATTGTCTTCGGCAGGTCCCTTGGCGGAATAGCCGCGGTTCACCTTGCGGCACGCCATGTGTGCGACGGAGTGATCCTTGAATCCACGTTTCCCCATTTGGCTGCGCTCGCAAAAGAGCACTTTCCTCTCCCCGCGCCGGAAAACCTCCTGAAACACAGGCTTAACGCTGTGGATAAGATTGGAAACGTGAAGGCCGACATTCTTTTCTTTCATGGAGATCGAGATACCATCGTCCCCATACGACTCGGACGGCAACTCTTCAGTGCCGCGTCTGCTCACAAGGAATTTGTGGTCCTTTCGGGAGCAGAACACAATGACACGTACCTGGTAGGTGGACGAAAGTATTTTGACAAATGGAAGACGTTCATTGCAGGACTACGACACCATGCCCCATCCGTGGAATGATTTTTCGAGACGTGAAGGCAGAGCGTGTACATGCCTGGAAATATCTACCGGCTACTCGCTACTCCAGACAACCGGAAATCGAAAACCTTTTAATCCCGATGACTTTACCTCGAGCGCTATGACCGTTCGACGGTTGTAAGGCTTCAATTAATAGGCCGTCACCGATTTGTGGTCTTTAGGGGCGTTTCGACCTGGTTCTCCAATAAGAGCTACGGAAAGCAGCATGCCCTACTCTGTTTATCACTGATGGCTGTCTAACAAACAGGGCTCTGCAGATGTTCTGAAAGAGCCATTTCTATTAATGGTCCATCATTAAGTTGGTTGGCGTGGTGCAGATGCATTTGGTTGCCTTCTCTGTCAAGTGGGGCGAACTCCTGTTGCATCCTTTGGCTGTTCGTTCTCCCATTTGAATCCCTCTGGTTTCGATCAAAAGTATTGGCCCGTTGAGCGACAAATTTGCCTTCATGTTCTGTGAATCGGCAACCGGTCCGCTGAAGAAGAATATTGCTCCCGATGAAATTGCGACGTTCGCGGACAATGCACCACCTTCTCCCTGCCTATGGCGCTGAACCCACCGATCTCGTGATTGAAGGCGGTCCTCCGCATTTTCCAACAGGCCCGTCCAACTTCATGTGCTCATTCCTTGCCGCACAGATTGACAGCCTCTCACCCCTCATGTAAGTAGAAAACATGACTGAAAAACCTACATCCGACGTCAGGTTCCTCATGGGGAACGAGGCCATCGGACGCGGGATCATAGAGGCCGGATGCTCAGTGGCCGCAGCCTATCCAGGCACGCCGTCATCCGAGGTTCTGGAGTCCCTTGTTCGTTGGAAGCGCGAACTCAATCATCCTATTTACCTGGAGTGGTCCGTCAACGAAAAGGTGGCATTCGAGACGGCGTACGGCGCATCTCTGGCGGGAGCGCGCGCGGTGGCTGTCATGAAGATGGTCGGCCTGAACGTTGCTTCGGATCCGTTTTTGAGTGCGGCTTACCTTGGTGTGCGCGGGGGGCTGGTGGTCGTGGTGGCGGATGATCCGGGCCCCCATTCCAGCCAGACCGAGCAGGACAGTCGTTTTTTCGGCTGGTTTGCCAAGGTGCCCGTACTGGACCCGGGAACCCCCGCAGAAGCCAGGGAGATGACCCTCAGGGCGTTCGAACTCTCGGAAAAATACCAGGTTCCCGTGCTGTTGCGGCCTTGCCTGCGGGTCTGTCACGCGCGCCAGAATGTGTCGGTGGAGCTGCCCCGTTCGATAGCGGATGTGGGACCGTTTGAAAAAAATTGGACCCGCTGGGCTGCGATTCCGCGATACAGACTCGTTCTCCACGGAGAATTAAACGAAAAACTCGAGAAGATACGCGAAGAGGAGCCGGAAGCCAAACCGGTGCTCCTTTCGGAAAAGCCGGGAGGATCTCTGGCCCTTATTACCTCGGGTTCTGTTTCATCCCATGTCCGGGACATCGTTGCGTCCGACGAGCGTCTGGCAAGAGTGGACGTGTACAAAGTGGATCTGCCGTATCCTGCGAACGAAGCTGCGCTTCAGCAGATCGTGGATACACACGAAAATACGCTGCTCATCGAGGAGACATATCCCGTTCTCGAATTGCAGCTGCTTGATCGCCGCAAAGTGACGGGTCGACTCTCGGGAGATGTTCCGCGGCAAGGCGAACTTGTACCCGAAATTGTGGAGGATGTGATCCTGAAAGCGGCGGGTCTTCCCTTGGCGGAGAAGAATCCTCCCGTAATCAAGGCCAGACGGCCCTCCCTGTGCGCCGGTTGTCCCCACAGGCCGGCCTTCTACATGATCAAGACCATATTCGACCAGGCGGTCTACGCCGGAGATATCGGTTGCTACACCCTGGGCATCAACATGGGAGCAGTGGACACGTGCTTGTGCATGGGCGCTTCCGTGGGCATGGCCGGCGGACTCGTGAGAGCTCCTCGTGCAGGCAATGAAACTCGTGTGGTGGCGACCATCGGGGATTCCACCTTCTTTCATGCGGGAGTTCCGGCGCTTATCAATGCGGTGCATACAGGTGCGGCGTTCGTTCTGGTGATTATGGACAACAGTATCACGGCTATGACCGGCGGCCAGCCCACCCCGGCTTCCATGAAGCTCGCGGACGGCTCTCCTGCTGTGCCGGTAGACCTCGAAAGGTTGGTCCGGGGGTGCGGAGTCGATTTCGTGGAAGTGGCCGACCCCTACGATCACGATGGGATGAAGGAACTGCTGCTTCGAGCGAAGAACCATACTTTCGACGAGAACAAGGGTGTGTCCGTAGTCATCACCCGCAGGCCCTGCGTGCGGGCTCCCAATGTGCAGATTTGCACTGACCGGTTCGCCGTGGGCCCCGATTGCGATCTCTGCATGACGTGCGTAAAAGACCTGGAATGCCCGGCAATACATTACGTCAAAGGAGAAAAGCGAATGGAGATCGATGCGGACCTCTGTGCGGGATGCGGTTTTTGCGTGCATATCTGTCCTTCTCGAGCAATTGAAGCAAGGGGTCCCCAATGATGGTGGAACTGGTGTTGTGCGGTAGAGGCGGCCAGGGAATTGTTTTTCTCACCCGGCAAATAGGAGAAATCGCTGCAGCCAGGGGGTTGAAAGTCATCTCTTCGGAAACACACGGAATGGCCGTGCGGGGAGGGTCCGTAAACAGTCATGTCCGCATCGGCAATTTTCATTCGCCCTTGATTCGGCAGTCTCATGCTGATTTTCTGCTGTCGCTGGATGCCTCGGAGACTTCCAATAACATCCATTTTCTCAAGCCCACCGGATTGATCGTTGAAAATTCTGTTGCTGCAGACGAGCCCGGAGTGCGACGCGTCGATGCAGCCGGCCTGGCGCGCGGCATTGGTCGAGTTCAGCTCGAGAACGTGGTTTTACTGGGCTTTGCTTCTACATTGGACGGGTTCCCCGTTTCGGTGGAAGAGATCCGATCCCAGTTGAGCAATGACAGTCGTGCGCAGATAAGGGCCATGAACCTCGAGGCTCTGGAATCCGGAATTGTTGCAGCAAGGTCTCGGAAATAAGCTGTCGGTGGACTCTCTAGCGACGAGTCTCCGGCAAGTGCCTTGACCTGATGTGTGAAAAGCTTTACGGTGTGTGTTAAGAGATTTTCAAGGAGGCACCGTGGGAATTGAGGAAGTGCTGCTGGGCCTGGCGGATCGAGTCCTGGATTTCGACGAGGCCTCTCTTGCACAGCTCCAGGAAAAATACTTGAAGAAAGTCTCGGAATTCTCACCTAATCGTGACTGGGAACGAGCGATCGTCGTTTACTTTCTCATCAATTCGGTGCGGGTAAAAAACAAGATCTTCAACGAAAAGGTAAAAGGATCAGGTCCGCCCGAGCCGCCGCAGAAACCATCCAGAAATTTGCTAAAAATAGTGAAATAGATTCGTAACTTCAGCGATTTGGCAAAGACTGAATTCATCGTGTTGAGATCATAAGGCTTTAGGCCCGAGCCACTCGAGCTTTTGGACTTGATTTTATTTGTAATAAAAGTATAATATAAGGCGTAGCATTGTGGGTAGTTCGGACAAAGTAAGACTTTTCGGTTGCTTCCCGGCGCAACGTCTTGAATCTTTTAACGGACTGCTCTTGCCGAAAGGAGAATTCACATGCGAAGAAGATTGATAGTCCTGATCAGCGCCTGCTTGGCCGCGGTGTTCGTTGCAGGGCCTGCACCTGGACAGTGGGCTTCCGGTGAGAACAGCTCTACACTCATGCAAGAACCGTCGGGCAGTTTCAATCCCAATCAACCATCAGTGTATTACCCATACTGGCAGAATTACCTCGACAACTTGCAGCGTGAGGGCGGGTACTACTCGGTAACGGGCAATTATCCTCAATCCGTGCCCATCACCAGCTATTACCCCGCAACGTCTTCAAGCGAGGCCACGACGCCCCAGACAACCGGTGCGCAGCCAGGCATGTTCTACAACCCCAACGATTATTATTCCAGCGGAGCCGCTTCTCAGCAAGGATACCAACAGGCACCCGCGCCGCAAACCTACTATCAGGCTCCCGCTGCAACGCCTGCCCAACAACCTAAGCGAACCGGCAAGAAAAAACGGGGTCAGCAGACCGCGGATGCGCAGCAGCAGGCTTATTATCAGCAGCAACAACAACAGGCTTATTACCAGCAATTGCAGCAACAACAACAACAGCAGCAGTACCAGCAGTATCAGCAAGGATACGGCCAGCAACAAGGTTACCCGCAGCAGCAGGCATACCCGCAGCAACAGCAACAGGCGTACCCCGGCCAGGAACAGCAGGCATACGGGCAGCCTCAAGCCGAGCAGGGCGGGCTGAGTGCGGATCCCATGGTCCAGGCAGCTCAGCAGAAGGCTTACGAAAGGGCGGCTGCAAGACAGAAAGCCGCTGAATTGGCCGCTCAGCAGCAGGCAGCGACTCAGGAGTTCCAGCAGGCACAGCAGCAATACGCTCTTGCGCAACAAAGAGTCCAAGAGCAGCAGATGAAGCAGAAGGCCTTGCAGGAGGAATACCACAAGAAGGCAGTTCGCGAAGCCTATGAACAGTTGCGCGGGGCACAGGCAAAATATTACGAACTGATGGGTGTTTCCGGTGAGACCGGGGCAGGCGCGCCGCAGCAAGCTCGCGTCGCTCCGCAGGCAGCTCCGCAGGCAGCGCCGCAACAACTGCAGCATCCGCAGATGGCTACTCAGCAGCAGCCGGGGTACACACAGGTTCCGCAGGCGTATCCTTCGCCCCAACCCCAGGGCCAATATGCTTCAGCTCCGCAGATTCAGCCGGCTCCGCAACCGATGATGCCTCAAGCCGCTCCCCAGGCCGGGCCCACCATGATGCCGCCGGGCGGGCAACCGACACCGCTCCGGGTCGAACAGCCTCAACAACAGGAGAGTGGAGGATTTTGGGCAACGTTGAAAGAGATTTTCACGCCGCCACCGAATGCGGGGCCGTCTCCTCGAACCATGTTCGACAACAAAAAAGGCCGCACCGAATTCTAATTGCGCGGAAGGTATTTTGAAGTCCGGTGTAACAGCCGGACTTTTTTTGTTCTGCCGTTGGGGGGGTGCGCTGGAGGTTGCCGGTGCTTCCGCTGCCGCTTGATACGCATTCGCCACAAGATTTATGAGATTCCAGGGCTGGGGGCTCTCCTGAGCGAAGTGATGAGACGGCTCTGCGTCGTCCGCAGCGAAGGAGTGCCCCCGGCCGTGTGCCCAGAATAGAGTAACCTGTAGAAAAAGCGAATCCGTATGAATATGGCCGCAGCCACAGGTACAGTCTGCATCGGGCCTCGTTGCATGCAGCGAGGCCCTTGCAAAACGGAGTGGTTCAATTTGCTCGTTCGTGTTGCCTGTATGTTCTCTGAATGATTTCATTGAGAAAACGTTCAGGGTTCTGCACGGCTCCTTTCGGTATGGTGAACTCCTGCGATCCTGTTCTCTCCATTACGAGCTTGAGTCCGTGATGGTAATTCTGAAAAATCTTCCTGCACACGATCAGTGCTTCTTCGGATCCGTCCAGCACCATTCTGATGAGTTCCAGCGAAGCTTCCTCGGAAAATCGAATCCTCAAATGGTAGAGATTCTCGAATTCTCGTTCGAATGCCAGCACTTCCCGTTCCACTCCGAGGTATTTCTTGTATACGGTTTCCGGCGAAACCCCCAGCTTCAAGGAAGCGTCCACTACTACATCCAGGCCGTTTCCCTGAATCGCCCGGCCGAACAATTTTTCGAACTCCTCGCGTCTCCGTTCAAGTTCCTCTCTGAGATCCCGTCTTTCCTCGGCTTCGATCCGATCGAAAAGCTCGGTTCGCGAGGGATGCGAGTCATCTTCAATGATTTCCTCAAGATATTCCCGCGGACGCGCGACGAGTTCTTCGGTCACGGTAAATCGCTTCAAGTCCTCGGACGGAAGAACTCTCTCGTAGCCTACCAGAACCTTTTCAATAACGCTGATCAGGGCCCTTGCGCCTGTTTTCTCCAGATGTGCCATGGAGGCGATACTGCGAAGAGCTTCATCAGCGAACCGGATATCAATCCCGTAGGATTTGAAATCCTGCTTCTTGGCGGTTACCACCGATGAGTACCTGTTTTTCAAGATCTTGTACAGGTCGTCTTGATCCAAGTCGTCAAGGACTGCGATCACGGGAAGTCTGCCAACGAATTCGGATTCAAATCCGAACGCGATCAAATCCTCGGCCATCACCTGGCGAAGAAGCTCGGTCCGATTGTCCTTCTCCTTCAGTATGGCTCCAAACCCCAGTCCTTTACGCGACAAACGTTTGGATACGATCTCTTCAAGACCGTTGAACGCTCCGGAAACAATAAACAGTATGTCTCGTGTGTTAATGGTCCTTTTAAGACGTTTTCCGGTTTTTTGAAAATGTGCCGCAGCTTCCATGAGGGAAACCGGGTCGTGATTCACCTTCAGATCGACTTCCGTTTCCTCCATGGGTTTGAGCAGGTTCCTCTGTACTCCCGATCTCGACACATCTATTCCGATGATATTTCCTGACGAAGCAATTTTATCTATCTCATCGACGTAAATGATGCCGTATTTTGCCCGTTCAATATCACCGTCAGCTTCTTGAACGAGATCCCGAACCAAATCTTCCACATCCCCACCTACATAGCCCGTCTCACTGAACTTGGTGGCGTCCCCTTTCACAAAAGGAACTCCGAGCTTGCGTGCGATGAGCTTAATGAGGTAGGTCTTGCCCACTCCCGTAGGGCCGATGAGAATGATATTGCTTTTGATTCGGCCAATACCTTCCCGTTCTTCTCCGTCTCCTTTCTCTTGAAAATAGCGGATTCGATTAAAGTGCGTGCAGATTTTCGTTGCCAGCATTTCTTTCGCCGCGTCCTGCCGAATGACGAAACGGTCCAAATACTCGTGAAGCTCGGCAGGTTTCATATCGAAGCGAATCGCACCTCCCATATCGGTCTTTATGGTCTGCCCGGTTCCACTTTCTTCGGCTCCGGGCCACGGACCTATTTGAGTACCCATTACCCGTATTCGATTTCCGTATTTGTTGGCCAGGAATTCGTTTATTTCCTTCTCGATCTCCTTCGGGTCGGGAAGGTTGACACCTTTGAGATTGTCATCGTCTTTCATGAGATCAGCCTTTCAAGCTTACTGTACGAAGAGACCATCATCGTCTCGCATGAGCCAGTCATCTCCACCGCCCCCCATACCTGAACCGGATTGCTGAAAGACGGTCGGATGCGCTACTTTGTTCATCCGGAAGACACGCTGTCCGGAAAGTTCACGCCTTCTCATTCAAAAAAGAGAGGCTAAACAATCTGTAAATTTCTGAGAATAAGATAATCATGCAATAACCTCTGACAAGTGCGGTCATTCGGATCTTGCCCATTTTAGCGAGCGACACAGACGCTCGTGAGGCCTGAATCGTGTCTTGTAGCTCATGGAGGGGCAGTCGGCAACCAGGAATCCGAGGTAATAGTGAGGTATTCGGTGATCCCGGCAAAAGAGTATTTCCTGAAGTGCCGAAAACGTCCCGAGACTCCGGGATGCGTAATCCGGGTCATAAAAGACGTATACGCTGGAAAGCGATCTGGAACAGAGGTCCGCTATCCCCACCGCCACGAGACGGCGAGCCAGCCGGTATTCGAATTCCACCGTATTGATGCATGTTGTGTAGAGCCAATCACGGAGGGAAGAAGGATCCTCATGGGAGCGCGAGTGCTGCCAATCCAGGTAATCCGTATAGAGGGTCAACTTTTCCCGGGAGTACCGTGGGCGACCGACCCTGACATCAATGTCCCGGCTCTTCCTGAGCACCCTCCTCTGTGATTTGCTGGGCTGGAAGTCTCCGACCGGCACCCGGATAGGCCGGCATTCAGAACAGGAAGGGCAGGCCGTCCGATAAAACAGGAGACCGGCTCGTCTGAAACCGACGTCCATGAAATCGTGATACAACTCGGGAGGAAAATCGGTTGCCTTGAATACTTCTTCGCGGGCCTCCATTCCAGGCAAATACGGGCAGGGATGGATAGCAGAGCGTATCAAGAAATCAAGCGGGATCGTTCCGTAAAACAGGGAGTCCACGGCATCCGGCATGACGGAACACGAAATGAGATCGTCAGCGCATATCCGCGCGTTTGTCGCGTTCAATTCGGAGTGAGCCGGATCGTCGGCGGGAATACCATGTTTGCGCCCAGGTTTCATGATTTCAGCTTCTTCAATAACTGATTTGCCGCAGTCAGCAGAGGATCCCACACCGGCGAAAACGGCGGAGCATAGGCCATGTCGCATTGAAAGAATTCCTCAACAGTCATTCCTGCGTGTAATGCCACTGCCGCAGCGTCGATACGGTGAGCAGCGCCCTCTTTTCCTATAATGCTCGCACCGAGCAGCCTGCCTGTTTTCCTGTGCGCAACCAGGTGGACGTAAATGTCCTGGTTTCCGGGGTGAGCATGCGCTCTGGATCGACTTTTCACGAATTCCTCCACCGGTTCGAACCCTTCCTCCTCTGCTTCCGCATAGCTCAATCCTGTACGAGCCACTTCCATGTCCAAGACCTTGAATACCGATGTGCCCACGATTCCGGGAAGGCGAACCACGTCCCCGAATAGATTGTCCGCAACTGCCCAGCCGCAGCGATTCGCTCGAAGCGCGAGAGGCACCCAAACCCTTTTCCCGGTGATTACATGAAATGCGTCGGCACAGTCTCCCCCGGCGAATATGTCCGGATCGGATGTGTGAAGAGCGTTGTCCACGGCAATTGATTTGGATGGGCCTAATTCGAGCTCCGCCCGGTCGGCGATTTCGGAATTGGGAGCCACCCCGGTCGCGACGATCACGAGATCCGTGTCGATACTGTCTTTTCTGGTAAAAACCTTCAAGCGGCCGTGGACCTGTCTGATTTCGCAGACATCGGTCCCCAGATGCAGTTTGGCACCTTTCTCTTCCAGTTCCATGCGTACCACCTGGGCCATGAGCCTTGGCACCCAGGGTAACAGTTCGGTCCTGAATTCTGCCACCTCGACCTGCACGCCTCGCTCGTGCAGAGCCTCGACCATTTCCAGCCCGAGGTAGCCTGCTCCGACTATGAGAGCCTTTTGGACCGAATTGGCGGCAAGATATGCCTTGATTCGTCGACCGTCTTCCAGAGAACGCACGACCGCGACACCGGGAAGATCGCCGCCGGGAATGTTTGATATTCTCGCACGAGCGCCCGTAGCAATGAAGAGCTTGTCGTAATATACGTCAAAACTGTTTCCGTGAACCTTGCCAATCACCCGTTT
>DATHCX010000018.1:0-22657 GCA_035319325.1 Desulfomonilaceae bacterium | reverse complement strand
TTGAGAAAGAATGTGACCGTCATTGCGAGGGCGTAAGCCAGTGGCAATCTCCTGACCGTTAAGAACAGATTGCTTCGTCGTTTCACTCCTCGCAATGACACTGGTTCTGTGAACCGATTCTTTGGCAAAGGCATAATTCCGCTTTACAAAGAGGGTCCCCCCAATCTCGCTTTCTTGAAAGCGCATTGGAATGAATGATCCCCGCAGTCTTTGCCCACAGCGTAATTACGGTCCCAACAAGCCCCAAAAAACTTCCTTCAACTGCGGCCGTGCTGAAGCGCGTAGCCCCATCGGTCCACCAGCCTCCACGGGTCCAAGCAGCCTCGCATGATCAAACGGAACGTTCTGGGGCCGTCGCCTGCCATCAGGGTGGTGCGGTTCAGGCGAAAAGGATCGCATCCCCAGTGATTCAGTCCGTGAACCGCGGTTGCTCCGTAGAGGTAGCCTGCTGTCTTGGCGGCATGCAGAACCGTAGGGGAAAAATCCCTCACCGTTCCATACGGGTACGCGACTCCTTCCGGAGCGGTGCCCAGTTCTTCCATGATCCTGTTTCTCGAGTGCCTCAATTCTTGCAACACCGAGGCTGGATCGAGCGAACCCAGACTTCTGTGCGTGACCGTGTGCGAACCTATGTCCAGACCCGAAGCGGCCATGGACTTAACGTGCGACCAGGCGAGGTACGGCCCGCCGGGATTCGCTTTTTCACCGTCGAGTATGCCCGTGACCACAAAAAAAGTGGCTGGAATCGAATACGTGTCCAGAATTTCGCTTACCACTGTCGCGGCTTCGAGATACCCGTCATCAAAGGACACTGCGACGGAACCTGGATCGGGAGGTTCGCCGTGCATCAGGCTCTTGGTGAGTTCCGCAAGTGCAGTGACCGGGTGATGGTCCGAGAGGTATGCCATATGAGCACGAAAATGATCTGTGCGCACTGTAAACGAATCCCGGGGTTCGTTGGAGATTTTGTGATAGTTGAGAATCCGGTATCCGCGCTGAAAAGTCGCGTTTTGCCTGTAGAGCAAACCCCATCCGGAGAGCTCCGCACCCCACTCAACAGCCCATTTGAGGCCTCTTTTCAACGCCCAACGAGGTGTCACAGATCTTCCTTTTCGACCCGGATGAATTGAAATCCAGGGAACGCTTGCTGTTGCGAGTGATTTTACCCGCTCAATATTACGATTGTAAAATACATCGGGGCAGACTTCGTGCCAATACACAAATTTAATGCCCATTAACCGCCCAAGTTGAATCTTTGCAAGGCGCAGCAAATAAAGTCAGAAGCCAGTGGGTGTTGTATAGTGCTGACCATTGAAAAGGGTGCTTTCCTTCCGAAGTCAGCCAGGTTGTCCTCGCAGCGCAGTAAGGCAGGCCGTCCAAAGCGAAGGGGACACCTGGCTCATAGAATCATTCTTAATGCGCAGCACTATTAAACAGTCAGGAACTATGCCAGCTTTTTCCATAACGCGCGAACCCTTTACGTTTCTTGCTGGTCCCATAACGCATGGCGTTATAGTATGGGTCTCATGATTAGGACTTGGGCAGACAAAGAAGCAGAGAAACTGTTCAATCGGAAGCCGTCGCGTCGGATTCCTCAGGGCATTCAAAAAATAGCCTTTCGGAAGCTCAGAATGCTTCACAGATCCACCATAATGGATGACTTGAAGGTTCCTCCCGGCAACTGTCTTGAAGCCTTTGATGGAGACAGAAAAGGTCAACATAGTATTCGCATCAATGATCAGTGGAAAATCTGTTTCGTGTGGCGAAATGGCGACGGTTATAAAGTAGAGATGACGGATTACCTCTGAAAAGGGAGACAAGGAGTGACAAAACAGAAACTAGCCCCCCTTCATCCAGGGGAGGTCTTATTTGAGGAATTTATGCGCCCCATGGGGATTAGTCAAAATCAACTCGGCCGTGACCTCAATGTGCCACCTCGTCGGATAAACGAAATCGTGCATGGGCAGAGAAGTATCACTGCTGACACGGCCTTGCGTCTGGCAAAGTATTTTGGGACTTCACCTCAATTTTGGATGGGACTGCAATCTGACTATGACCTTGATATCGCAATGGATAAGCTTTCCGAAACGATATCTCGTGAGGTACGGTCTTTGCGCTTCATGAAAATTGCCTAACTCCTGGCACGCGAGCAGAAGGATATCAAGAACCCTACAAATAGTGCGGAGTCGTGCAAGTGAAGGGACCCGGTGTAGGCGAATGCAGTCTTCCGCGCAAAAATCGGTTGCGTGTCCATCCAAGCGGCAGGTGTCCACCCTGAATAATTCCATGTTTCTTTTTCCGGGCGATGGTACTTATGGAGCCTTCCGTTGAGACCTACATACGGGCAAGGTTATTCCACCGCCAAAAGTCGGTATACGGCACGCAGTTCGTGTATGGCCCCTGAAATCTCGAACTGTTCTTCAAAGACCTTTTTTCCCGTTTCGCCGAGTTTGTCCCTCAGGTGCTCATTTCCTCGGAGAAGCAAGACCGCTTCGACGATTTCTTCGGGTACACCCGGTTGTATCAACAGGCCGGACACGCGTTCCTGGATCATGTCCGGTATTCCTCCCACAGGAGTGGATATGACCGGTTTCCCCTGCTGCATGGCTTCGATAATGGAAATAGGCAGTCCTTCGATGAATGAGGGCAACAGAAATACATCCGCAATTCCTATATATTGAGGAATGTGCTCCCGCGCGACTTCTCCCGTCAAGCGGATGTATTTTTCCACACATTGGGAGCGCATCAGTGCATGTAATTGGTCCATCTCCCCCGGTAGTTCTTCTCCGCCGACCAGCACGAAAACAACTGATTCGCTCTTCCGGCGAGCCATGACATGGGCTGCGCGCAAAATTTCAAAGCTCCCTTTACGTTTTCCCACGGCCCCCACGGTAACTGCCACGAAATCATCTGTATTGATTCCGAGGCTGTCCCTCAATTGCTGAACTGTGACAGGGTCTGCCGGTGCCGATCGCCGAATCATGTTTCTGACTACTCGTATGTTCAGGGACGGGCGGATGCGTCTCAGATTTTTCGCCCATAAGGTGTAGAGAACCACCGTCATGTGCGGCAGGAACAAACCGGTTCTGATCAACAGTTTCGTCAGCGCTGACGCCCTGGTGTAAAACATGTCCCAATCCGTTCCATGCATGTGAAGCAACACCTTGGTTCGGGTCACCCTGGCCAGGAGCATAAAAACGGCAGTTCCGACGAAATGGGGATCTGCAGAATGTATGTGGATGAAATCGTATCTTTCTTTTTTCAGAGTCAGAAAAAAACCGAACAATCGTTTCAATCTGAAGATACTTCGCTGGAGACAAGTACGATGCTCAGGCGGTATTGCCGATCGATTGAACACGTCGAATGTAAAGTCCAGGGAGAGATCCGAATCCATGGTGGCGGACATTACTGTTGCAATGCCCCCCTCCGGTGGAGGAACAGGGCCGACCATCAATACTTTCTTCCGATGGATTCTTGTTGCCCAACCGGCCGGCGGTTCGGCAGGAAGTGATACCGGTGTCCCCATTAAGCCTCTTTTGTCCCGGAAGTTCTCTTTATCCACCCCGTCAGGGTGGCCAGGTCGTCTCGCGAAATAGCTCCAAGCGCAATTGCGAAGAAGAAATACAGCGCTGCCGATACTCCCACATTCAGAAAAAGATTCCAGTCTCTGAACGCATACGTAAAGGCACCCATAGCCAGCGAACCAAACAAGGCCCTATGGGTTATCCCGAAGAAGGATAACCGGAAAAGGTAGCTCTTGATATAGAGATACTGAAGTGTGTGAAACACGAGAATGGACAGGAGAGTTGCTACAGCGGCACCCATTGCGCCATAGGGCGGGATAAGAACGAAATTCAAGACAAAATTCACCAGAGCGGCAACCATGTTGATTTTCAGATCCGTTCTCTGGTTGTCCGTGGCAATGAGAACCTGAGCCAATACAAACACGGCACTAAAGGGAATCAAAGACACGATGTGCAGGCGCAGCACCGGACCTGCTGCAACAAATGTTGCCCCGTACATCATGGTTATTATGCTGTCACCCAACACTACGGTTCCCACTACGACCGGAAATAACACAAGCGAGAGGTATCGAAGAGAATCCTCTGTGATTCGACGCAGGCCCTGAAAACCCGTTGCCATCCTCTGACTGAAAAAAGGCAGCAAAGCAGAGGCAAAAGCTACCGGAACCGTTTTGCAGATGCTCAGCAGTCTGTCCGCTGCGCTGTAAATGCCTACTGATTCGATGGTTTGCAGTTTTGATAGCATGATCTGATCGAGGCTGAGATGAATGGTGGAAAAAATCGCGATGCTGGTAAAGGTCGGGGCTTCTTTCCAGAGGGTGCGCCATATTTCGGGTTTGAATCGCCATCCCGGCATGCCAAGCAGCTTTCGGTAAAACGAAAACAACATCAGCAGGGCAAGGATTCGTGATACGAGCACAGCGAAGAACAGAGCAATTATGCCATAGCCATTCAGGAGCAGAAGCACGCAAGCTCCCACTCGCAATGCGTTCTCCGCCAAATAGGTCAGGGCAATGTACTTGGACTTCTCCACGGACCTGAAGATAGCTTCCAGATACGTCATGGCAGTGGATGCCACCAGCGAAAAAGACATGATGACAGTAGCTTTTACTACCTCCTGCCCATAACCCATTGCCAGCACGCACGCGTCCATAATGATCATGGACGCGAGCGATGAAATCGCGCCGAACACTCCTGCATTCACGAAAAAAGTGTGGACGTCCTCCGGATTGCGGGCGAGCTCACGAACGACCAGGTCACCGAGACCGAGTGAAGCAAACGTGCTGAATATTCCTACATACGCAAGAACAAGAGAATATTCCCCAAGCCCGTCGACTCCGAGGCTACGTGAGATCATCAGGATAAGGACAAAGGAAATAAACGGATTGAGAACGTTTGGAACGGCAAGAGCGAAGGTATTCTTGAAAAGACTGAGCCTGGATCCCATATATGCTGCAATTCCTGCAGATTATTCGACGTTTGGCAAGCAGCCCCTGCCTGCCTGCTCAATTTTTCCCGGCATTCCGTGTGTCCGGGAACCCAGTGCATCGAAACGGTTTGGTGTCACCATCGAGGCGCTATGAATGGTCGCCGAATCCCGCCAGGACACGCACCGTTACTTCCCGGGAAGCCGGTGTATCGGCTCGACATCCATGCCTTCCGGAAACAGGCGGAACGGATCTACTTCCACTTCCAGGGAAGGCAATTGCAAGGGAACATGCCCTTTATCATAAATGTCGAGGTTTCCCCCGAGCTCGCCATACGGCAGATCCGGCGTTGTCGGTCTGCCGCCGAGACTTGCCACAAAGACTCCCTTGTATCTGTTTTCCTTATCATACCAGAGATACTGGTTGAAATAGGGGGGGTCGGTGGTGCCTATTGTAGCCTGAATGAACCCCTGATACTGTCCCATCAGATTAAAAAGAGTCCATCTTCTCTTTACGGCGTCCCACGGTCCGTATCCGACAATTTCATTGTCCTTCTGGTCAATAATCCAATACGAGTTGTGATAATTCGGACGCGGGATCAGATAAAAATCCGCTTGTTCAAGGGCTTCCTTTCGGGACTCTCCCCCCGATGGTTGACCCCAGACGCCGGTGGTTGCGACAAGAAGACCGGCAACCAGAGCCGCTATCAGATGTGATCCGGTCACCGTCACACCCTCCCTCACAATTGAATACAATACCCATACCTGTACTTCTTTTACCCCGAATAGCGCACTATTTCAATGAGAACCTCACGAGAGAAGCAACCATTCAGTTGCAGGGGACCAATGCCCCCCTCTGACCGGTGTCATTGCGAGCGAGGCGGAGCAATCTTGATGGTTGTCCATGTATCACAACGAGATTGCTCCGTCGCCCGGCTCCTCGCAATGACAACATGCGATCCATGCCTGCCTGCAGGGAGGGACCTTGTAAAATTGACCATATGTGCTACAGAAGGGGTAAACCGAGACGAAAGCGATTCCCGTATGTATTCAGTGATGCTTGCCTTCGGAACGCGGCCTGAAGCGATCAAACTCGCTCCGGTTTACCACGAAATTCTCAGGCGAAACGGTCGCCTGCGCCTCATCTGTTGTACAACAGGGCAACACAGGCAGCTCCTCGATTCCGTTTTGGAACTATTCGATATTACGAGCGATTATGACCTAAAAATCATGGCGGAAGACCAGAGTCTCTTCCATATCACCTCAAGCGTTCTGGAAGGCATGAAACAGGTTCTGCTTCGGGAGAAGCCCGATATCCTCGTGGTGCAAGGCGATACCACTTCCGCTTTTGCTGCGGCCCTTTCGGCTTTCTACTTGAAGATTCCCATAGCTCACGTCGAGGCCGGCCTCAGATCGTACGATCGTTTTCAACCATATCCGGAAGAAGCGAATCGTGCCTTCATCTCCCAGATCGCTGACGTCCATTTTTGCCCCACAAGAAGAGCCTCGGAGAATCTGCTCGGAGAACGAATACCCGCCTCGTCCATTCACGTGACCGGCAATACGGTCGTGGATGCGCTGTTGAGCACGCTGAAACTGCTGCAAGAAGGGGAGAGGTCGTTTTCGGCGATTCCTGGTGTGGATGCTCCTGGCGATAGGATGATCCTGGTCACCGGCCACAGGCACGAGAACTTTTCCCATGGACTGGCCAACCTGTCTCGCGCACTGGTGAAGTTGGCTGACACGTATCCGGAGATAAGGGTTGTGTACTCGATTCACCCCAATCCGCGTGTGAGAGAGCAAGTGGAGACAATACTGTGCTCACATAGCAGGATCACCATCATCCCCCAGCCGGATTATGTACAGTTCGTGTCGTTAATGAGCCGTTCATATTTCATTATCACGGATTCAGGCGGAATACAGGAAGAAGCTCCCACACTGAAAAAGCCGGTGCTAATCGCGAGAAACGTTACCGAACGCCCCGAAGCGGTGGAATGCGGCGCGGCGTTGCTGGTGGGAACGGACCCGGAGCGCATCGTGAAAGAAGCCTCGCGGCTCCTTGACGATGAGGCGGCCTTCGCTTCCATGACGAAAGCTGAAAATCCTTTTGGAGACGGACACGCTTCGGAGCGGATCGTAGACATCATAGAGCACTTCTTGAGCGACAATACACGGGACGGGGAATAATGCATGGAACGGCGCGGACTGGTCTTATCGGCAGTTTCGGAAACCGACCGCTCCGCATATGCCCATCGCGTTGCGAAGCTGGCGGAATGCCTCATGCAGCGCGGCATCGCCTGCGATTTTTTTTTCATGCCCGACCATCCGCCGCTCGACACGGAAACCACTGCGTCTCTTTTTATGCCCTTCTGGCTTGGATCCCTCAGGAAATACGATTTCATTTATTGCGGAGGCGAGGAGTCTGCTCAGGCACTGTTTTTTTGCCGGAAATTCATCAAGGGCAGAATCATTCTCGATATTCACGGCGATCTTCTGGCCCAATCGGCTTTGGCAACCGAAGTCGAATCCGGTGGCCGCAAGCGGTCCGCTTCGGCCAGAGTGAAACTTATTCATGCCATGGGAATGACGTTAGCGGACCATGTGCTCACGGTCTGCACACCGCAAACGGAAGCCCTGGCGACATCGGGAATGCCTCGGGACAAAATCAGCCTCGTACGAAACGGCGTGGACCTGGAATTCTTTCGGTTTTTGCCTCAGCCTGAGAATCCGGAATTCACGTTTGCGTACGTCGGAGAGTTCCAGGTGTGGCAGGGGATTCACAATCTCATTTCAGCATTCGAGAAATTCCGTAATTCCTCGGCGAGGCTCCTTTTGGTTGGATTCAGGCCCGAAGACGGTGCAATAAAGGACACGTTCCGGAAAAAATTCGGCTCCAGGGTGAACCTGCTCGACAGAACGAACCGCGAGTCGCTCGTGGACATACTCAAGTCAGTATCGATCCTCATAATCCCGCGAATACGCCATCCGGCAATTCTCCATGCATTCCCGACGAAATTCGCTGAATACGCGGCTCTGGGGAGGCCGATATTGGTCAACGACGTGGATGAAACGGCCGATTTCGTACGTGCGTACGAGTGCGGGTTCGTTTCCGATCCATCGCCGGACTGTCTGGCCGAAACCATGCTTGCGGCGTCCCTGACTCCCTTTCGGGAACTGCAGGAAATGGGCAAGAGGTCCAGGAGCATGGCCGAGGAAAATTTCTCCTGGGACAATATCGGAAGGAAATATGAAGTCGTTGTGCGTAAGCTCATTGCAGCCGAATTCGGCCCGGATATGACGTCATGACGCTGGATTGGAGCCGCACTCTTCTGTTGTGGGACCCAAGGGATAGGGGCCGGTTCGAGCTTGACCCAGCCGATTTCAGCCATAAAGGCATTATGACACTGGAAACGGACTACACGCGGGTGGGCAGGGATCCTCTTCTTGCGCAGGAGATCAAACTCAGGAATCCGGAAGCAATCATCTTCACCAGAAATGACGATATGGAGGCCAATCCTTGGGTCGGGAGTCTGCTCCAACAGACTCGGATGGGGTACACGGCTATTTCTGCCATAGACCCCCAATTTCAGGAAGAGCAAACACGGATCTGCATGAAAGACTGCCTGGAAGGAAGAGGTCAGGTGGAGATTGCGCCGCCTGAGGCGGGCCGGACCTTTCCGGGAAAAGCGAAAGGAAGCTTTTCTCTCATTTTCGACCTGGAGCAATTCGGTGGCGCGCGATTCGGGTTGCCGCGGCTGCTGCCGATGCTGGAAGCGCTATCGGTTCGAGCCACTTTTTTCGTGACAGGCTTCATCGCGGAAATCTATCCGGGTTTGCTCGAGAGAATACGGGAAGGCGGGCACGAAATTGCAGCTCATGGAGGCATGCATGAATTTCTCCAGGGCAGGTCTGTCCGGGAGCAGGTCTTACGGATCGATGGTCATGCAAGGGTCCTCAGTCGGTTCGGTGACGTCCGGGGGGCAAATTTCATATACAGAATGGACGAAAATTCACCTGAATCCATCCTGCGTGCCGGTCTGCAATATTTAGTGCTATTCAGAAAACATCTGTTTCACCGTACCCGTTTCATGGAAGCATCATCACGGTGCCGATGGCTCCGCACACCTGCAGGAGACATTGTGATGATTCCCGTGGGGAGCGAGACCTACGGGCTGGACAGGAGGGAAATAGAAGGCTCACTTCTCAGCTCGTGGAAAAGCTCGCAGGAAGAAGGGGTCAATCACATAAGCCTGCTCATGCATCCGTTCAAGGATGGTGCCCTGAGTCGGATGAATGATACCAGCTGGGTCGTGTATTTCCTCGTGGAGACCCTGGGCTTGAAATCTATTCCCTTGCGAGAAGTGCCTCCGCCGGAAAAAGTGGCCGAGGCGGACCTGATCGCCTATCGATGGGACGGAAACGAGCCGGCTTCCTGCGGCGGGAACCGGGTCCGAAAGCGAAGTCACGTGTGGTGGAATCCGCCTTTGTATCACTCTACGAGAACCGAGAATCTTGCCGACGCTCTCAACAGGCAGAATTGTCCCGCGATGCTCACAGCGGCTCCGGCCCGGCCGGAGTGCGGAATCCACGTCTATCCGGATTGCGGAAAGGGTGAGGTCGAAGTCATTCACGACGATCCTCTTATTTTTCCCGACAGAACCGCGGCCTCAACCTGTCGGCGCACTCGAAGGACAACTTCCCTCCTGATTTCGCCGCCGAACGGGTTCGCGGACTTCATCAATTTCGTACGATTTCATATTCCCCGCACGCGCTTCGACGTGATGGTGCTCGTGAGTCGCATTGGGAGAAAAATAAGACGTCTTTTTCGAGGGAAAGAGGAATGACCATGCATTGTCTCTTCCAGGTCCTGCCGGTCGGGGCTTGACAGCATGAAGAAAACTATTCTCAGCGTTGTCGGCGCTCGACCGAATTTCATGAAAATAGCCCCTCTGGAGAGGGAGTTTGCCGCACATCCCGGCGTTCGGCATATGATTGTCCACACGGGCCAACATTACGACAAAGACATGAGCGACGTGTTCTTTGACCAGCTCGGGCTGTCCAAACCCGAAAGGAGTCTCGGGGTCGGTTCCGGCAGTCATGGCGAGGTGACGGGCAGAATCATGATGGAATTCGAAAAAGTATGCATGGAAATTCAGCCAGACCTGGTGATTGTGGTCGGTGACGTGAATTCCACCATTGCAGCCGCCCTGGCTGCCCGGAAGCTGCTCATTCCCGTTGCGCACGTGGAGGCGGGACTCAGGTCCTTTGACGAGACCATGCCCGAAGAACTGAACCGGCGCTTGACGGATTGTCTTTCAAATCTCTTGTTCGTTTCCGAACCTTCGGGTATGCAAAATCTGCGGAACGAGGGAATCGATATGGGCCGCGCGCATCTCGTTGGCGACATCATGCTGGAAACGCTGAGTATGTTTCTTCAAAATATAGACAAACGAAAGCACTGGGAGGATTTTGGCTTAACCCCGGGAACGTTCGCAGTGATCACCATACACAGGCCGTCGAACGTGGATGAACCGCATAGCCTGACAGAAATCGTCGACATCCTGGAATCCATGCAGTTCCCCGCCCTTTTTCCCCTCCACCCCAGAACGAGCAAACGTCTGGACGAGTTCGGCTTGAGGAGTCGCATAGAAGCGATTCCTCATTTGAGACTTGTTTCGCCGCAACCGTATGTGGACTTTCTCTCTCTGCTGGCCGGAGCCAGGATGATACTTTCGGATTCAGGATCCGTGCAAGGTGAAGCAAGCTTTTTCGATGTACCGTGTCTCATATGTCGCGAAAATACCGAGCGACCCATATACATCGAGGAAGGTACGTCGACTCTTGTGGGACGAAACAAACAGCTCATACGGGAGTTGCTCGGCAAAATCCTGGCGGGTGAGTACCGCAAATCCAGCCGTGCGGTCAGGGAACTCGGGAAAAATGTGGCGCGTAACACGGCCGCAATTGTTACAGATTACCTCCACTGAGCGTCATGCGCATCTTTTGTAGTAATTCTCGAAAGAATTGTCGGAAAGATAAGCCTTCCCTTGCATGTACAATGTTGAACCAAGTCATTGCGAGGAGCGTAGTGACGAAGCAATCTCGCTCTTGCGGACGAGATTGCTTCGGGCTTTGCCCTCGCAATGACAGTCTTTCGATCTCTTTGCGCAATCAAAATCGACGGTGCTTTTGAGGATCCTTCTGGTTGGCGCCCCCGTCAGGCCACGAAACCGGCTGACAGCTGCGAGTCAAGAAATTTCCAGAAGTGAAGTTCTGTATTCCTGTTCGATCGTCTCCGGATCGCTGGAATGAATCCGAATCAGGTGACGCAAGTGGATGAGGCTGTCCAGGTCGATCCTGGTGAACCCTACTGCCACGGCATTCGCCTCTTGGCGGAGCACCTCTCCCTCCACCTGTATCCGTAGATGACTAGCCGGTCCCACAAGGTTTATCTGTAGAAGACACTCGGTTCCCACAGACAGGACTCCATCGATTTCGAAAGAAGCTCCGCCCATGCTTATGTCTCTCAACTGCCTGGAAGTGGCGGTTTCGTTTCCGGCTGTAATCGTGATTTCGGTCTCAAACAGGACTCGAGTGAATTTTCTCTGTTCGGTGTCCGCCATGGCTTCGCTTCCTCCAACGTGGTGTACCCATGTTATCCATACCTACTGCGAGCACGTTTGTAAACTTCTAATAGTCTCTCGAGCCGATCATCGAGTCTTGCAAGAAAACTATAGTATCAGTGCCGGAGGAATGAGGGAAACGGCCAAGCAATCTCTGTGCATTGCTGCGCATTGAAAGTGGCGCTTTCCGTCCGCAGTCAGCCGGGTTGTCCTCGCAGCCAGCAAGGCAGGCCGTCCGAAGCGAAGTGGACAAGCAGGCTGGCAGGCGCATTCCTCATGCGCAGCACTATTATACGTAAGGGCAGAGATTGCTTCGCTTCGGCCGCAATGACAGCCTTTTCCCACCCGTAACCGAATGATTGCCTTCCGAGAAAAGTGCACGGTGTATTTCAACGTTTTCGGTTCTCTTTACACAGTGTCAAGAATTGTAACAGTCAGCAAGGATGATCAGACCGAGCCTATTGCCTGTTTTGTGTACGGTCGAACAAAAGTCTTAACTCTTTAAGGTACTTGTGTTCTGGCGAATTAATGGCATGGGACTTGCTCTTCTTGTCAACGGCTCGTTTATTCGAACGGCGAAACGTTGTGCTTCTCTCAGCTCATTCACAGGCATTTGAAAGGGGTAAAGGGAGAGTGCCATGGATGAAAAACAACAGGAGTCATCAGCACCTGCGGAAGATCGTCGATGGCGAATGGTGAACCGGACCATGCGCCTTCACGGCAATGAGGCCCATGCGCTAATCGAAACCCTTCACACTGTTCAGGAATCGTTCGGATTTCTGGACCTAGACGCGTTGAAGTACGTGGCTGAAATGCTGCACGTGCCACTAAGCAGGGTGTACGGTGTAGCCACTTTCTACCACTTTTTCACATTGAAACCGCCTGGAGAGCATACCTGTGTGGTGTGTATGGGCACCGCCTGTTACATAGGAGGTGCTTCGGGGATCCTGAACGGGATCGGAGAAGAAGTAGGCATCGGCCCCGGAGAAACAACACCCGATGGAAGAATTTCGCTACTGACCGCCCGATGTATGGGTTCGTGCGGGCTCGCGCCCGCCGTGGTGTTCGACGGCGAGGTGCGGGGACGTATGAATCCACCCGCCGTACTTGAGACAATAAGGGGGTGGGCGAACAATGACTCTTGAGGAACTCCAGGAGATAGCCAAGATTGAAAAAGAAAAACAGGAAGGTTTCAAATTCCGAATAAACGTGTGCGTAGCGGCAGGGTGCCTCTCCTGCCAGAGCGGTCTGGTAAAAGAGGCGCTCGAAAAAGAAGTGAACCGGAGAGGACTGGAAAGCTGGTGCGAGGTGAAGGGGGTCGGTTGCCTCGGATTGTGTACTGCTGGCCCCTTGATCGCCATTGAGCCTGAGGGCCTCTATTACCAGGGGGTAACGGTTTCGGATGTTTCCGAGATTATCGAAGCTCTGGGCGGGTCGCCCCTGCCCCGGCTCGACTGCTCTTCACATCTGCCGTTCTTTAAACGCCAGCACAAGATAGTCCTGGAGAACTGCGGGAAGATAGACCCCGAGAGAATCGAGGACTATATTGCCGAAGGTGGTTACGAGGCCCTTTATAACGCTTTGCGTCTCATGACGCCCAGTGGTGTCATCGAGCAAGTAGTGAGAAGCGGTTTGAGGGGTCGAGGCGGAGCCGGTTTTCCCACCGGTCTGAAGTGGACCGCAGTTTCAAAAGCCGCCAGCGGGACGAAATTCGTGATCTGCAATGCGGACGAGGGCGATCCCGGTGCTTTTATGGATCGAAGCGTCCTGGAAAGCGATCCTCACCGGGTCCTGGAAGGCATGGCAATCGCCGCCTTTGCGGTGGGTGCAAACCACGGATTTATCTATGTTAGAGCAGAATACCCCCTCGCGGTCAAGCGCTTGAAAACGGCCATAGCACGGGCAGAACGACTGGGAGTACTCGGCCACAACATCTTCAATACCACTTTCAATTTCGACGTAAAAATAAGACTGGGCGCCGGAGCATTCGTGTGCGGCGAAGAAACGGCTCTCATCGCGTCCATAGAAGGCAGGCGGGGGGCTCCCCGACCTCGGCCTCCGTTTCCCGCCGAGTTCGGACTGTGGGGCTATCCTACCCTCATCAACAACGTGGAGACCTTTGCCAACATAGCGCCCATCATTCGAAAAGGGGGCAACTGGTTCGCAGCTCTGGGAACGGAGAAGAGCAAAGGCACAAAGGTCTTCGCCCTTGCGGGCCGTGTCAACAATACGGGACTCATTGAAGTTCCAATGGGCACGACCTTGCGCGATATCGTGTTCGATATCGGCGGAGGCATACCCCAGGGACGGCAGTTCAAGGCCGTGCAGACGGGCGGCCCGTCAGGAGGCTGTATTCCCGAACAACACTTGGACATGCCGGTCGATTATGAATCGTTGTCCAAAGTAGGCTCCATCATGGGATCGGGGGGCTTGATCGTCATGGATGACTCCTCGTGCATGGTGGACGTTGCCAAGTTTTTCATGGAGTTCTGCATGTCCGAGTCCTGCGGCAAATGTGTCCCGTGCAGAGTGGGAACGACGCAAGTCTACCATCTGTTGGGGAAAATCACCTCGGGAAACGGGCAACCCTCTGATATAGAGATGCTGGAGGAACTTTGCGATCTGGTGAAGAACACCAGCCTGTGCGGTTTGGGCCAGACGTCGCCCAATCCGGTGATGAGCACGCTCCGGTACTTTAGAGATGAATACACGGCGCACATCAAGGAAAAGACGTGTCCCGCGGGAGCATGCGTCATCCACGGCTCCAAGGAGGCAAAATGAGTATTCCAGGATTCATCAAGAGCGAAAAAGTGCGTACGGATGTGAATCCCGTTCGCATGTTGATGTTCAAGATAGACGACCGGGATGTGAGCGCCCGGGAAGATGAGACCATACTCACGGTTGCCCGTCAGAACGGAATCTACATACCGACTCTGTGTCATCTGGACGGCTTGTCCGAACGCGGGGCGTGCCGGCTGTGTATCGTGGAAGTCAAGAACGCTCCACGACTTATGCCGGCCTGCGTCACCCTTCCGAGACAAGACATGGAGGTCATCACCAACTCACCACGAGTAGTGGATTACAGAAAGAAAATCCTGGAACTGCTCTTCACCGAACGTAACCACGTGTGCTCCGTGTGTGTTTCCAACGGCCACTGCGAGCTTCAGGCTCTGGCCGTGGAACTCGGCATGACGCACGTCCATTACGATTACCTTTATCCGCGTCACTCCATAGACGCCACCCACGACCGGTTTTCCGTCGACCACAATCGGTGCGTGCTCTGTCAGAGGTGCGTCCGGGTGTGCGATGAAATAGAGAGCGCGCACACATGGGACGTCATGGGCAGAGGAATCGGTACACGGGTCATAACCGATCTGAATCAGATGTGGGGCACGGGCCAGACGTGCACCGGTTGCGGGAAATGCGTCCATGTTTGTCCTACGGGGGCTCTGTCCGAAAAAGGCAAATCCGTAGCAGAAATGACGAAACGCAAACAGTTCTTGCCATACCTGAAAATGATGCGGCGGGAGGAAACCACATGAAAGCAGCAAAGGCGGAACAAAAACCCGTTGTTGAAGAAACCTCGCCTCCTGCGAAGCCGGAACCCGCTGGTCCGAAGAAAAAGGTACGTGTTGCAACCACGTGGCTGGATGGCTGCTCGGGCTGTCACATGTCGCTTCTGGATATCGACCAAAAACTGGCCGATGTCGCAGGGGCGATAGACCTGGTGTACGGTCCGCTGGTGGATTTCAAGGAATTCCCGGAAGGCGTGGACGTTACCCTCGTGGAAGGAGCGGTGAGCAACGAAGAAGATGCGAAAAAAATACGGCTGATCCGGAACAGGTCCTATCTCGTGGTCTCCTTCGGTGATTGTGCCGTAACTGCGAATGTTCCAGGCATGCGCAATCAGTTCAAAGTCGACGACGTGCTGAAACGGGGATACGTGGAAAACGCGGATCTCAACGCTGCACCTCCCACACTGGAAGTGCCGCCTCTGTTGAAGCGGGCCCGCCCGGTTCATGAAATCGTCAATGTCGATGTGTTCTTGCCCGGATGTCCGCCTCCTTCCGAAGCGATTCTCTTTGTCCTGAGCGAGCTTTTGGAAGGGCGCATTCCGGATCTTACCGGAAAAACCCGTTTTGGAGCATAGGTTCATGCGGGAGGTGCTTTCATGGCGCAAAAAATCGTAATAGATCCCATCACCCGCATTGAGGGTCATGGAAAAATAACCATCAGTCTCGACGACAAAGGTGACGTGTCCGATGCACAATTTAACGTCACGCAGTTCCGCGGATTCGAAAAATTTTGCGAAGGACGGCCGTATTACGAAATGCCCTCCCTCGTAGAAAGAATCTGCGGAATATGTCCTATAAGTCACTCAATCGCTTCGGCGAAAGCCTGCGATGCCATCCTGGGTGTCAAAATTCCCGAGCCTGCGGCAAAACTCAGGCGCCTGCTCAATTGCGGCGAATACATACAGTCCCATGCCTTGAGTTTCTATCACCTTTCTGCACCGGATTTACTGCTGGGATTCGATGCGGAACCTGCGAAGCGCAACATTATAGGACTCATGGCGGCTGACAAGGATTTTGCCCTGGATGGCATCCGCCTGCGTCAGATGGGTCAGCAAATAATCCAGTGGTTCGCTGACAAGCGGGTTCATCCGGCGTGGGTGGTTCCTGGCGGAGTCAACAAACCGCTGACCGAGGAACACCGCGCGATGATGCTGTCGTTCGTACCCGAGGCTTACGAGATTGTGTATCGCGCGCTCAAATGGTTCAAAGGTGCGATGGAGAACTTTCGCGAAGAGATAAGAACCTTCGCGAATTTCCCCACCATGTTTATGGGTCTCGTCAACGAAGAAGGTAATCTCGAACACGTTGACGGCAAGCTCCGGTTCATAGACTCCAAGGGAAAATTCGTCGCGGACGGCGTGGATCCCGCACGGTACCAGGATTACATCGGTGAGGCGGTTGAGCCGTGGTCCTACCTGAAATCCCCGTATTTCAAACCACTGGGATACCCCGAGGGCATCTACAGGGTAGGGCCGGCAGCACGACTGAATGTTGCAAACGGATGCGGCATGCCGCAGGCCGATCAGGAATGGGCCGAGTTCATACGGCTGGACAGAGGTCCGGTCATGAGCTCGTTTTTCAACCATTATGCCCGGCTCGTGGAAATTCTCTATTCCATAGAACTGCTGGAAAGCTTGCTCAACGATCCGGACATCATGAGCGAACACGTGCGTGCGTTCGCTCAACCGAATCACTACGAAGGCGTAGGCGTGGTGGAAGCGCCTCGGGGCACGCTGATCCATCACTACAAAGTCGATGAACAGGGGTTGATCACCTGGGCAAACATGATCGTAGCCACAGGGAACAACAATTTGGCCATGAGTCGCGGGATCCTGCAGGTGGCGAAACGGTTCATTCAGGGAGACAAAATCTCGGATGGTGCCTTGAACAGAGTGGAGGCCATCATTCGTGCATTCGACCCATGCCTGAGCTGCTCGACGCACGCTCTAGGGAAGATGCCCCTGAAGATACAACTCTTGGCGAACGACGGCACCATTCTCGACGAACGGTAACGTTGTTTCACCACGTTGAAGGGATCGGAGAACTCCATCAACCGGGTTCTCCGGCCCAGCCGCGACATAGCGCAGTTGCCAGGAGTTCCGGCCGATTCGTCCAACCGATCTCGGGGGTTCCCGAACGAAGGCTTGAAGGCTCTGCGTTGTCCGAAGTGTGGGAACCCCTGAGGTCGAACGATCCAATCATAGTCATTTCGTGGAGTGGAACGACGAAGCAATCTCTCTTGGTCGTGAAATCCGGCGCCGAACTCACGAAAAGCAACACTACCCTTTCTTGTACTTGGACACGATCACTCCGCACACGGGGCATTCCTCGAACGCCTCGGGCTGGGGTCTGGCACACGCGGGACAATGCCAGGTAGCCTGCGCTACGCGCTTTTCCCGCTCTTGCCGGGACCTGAACTGTGGGATATTTGCTCCGCATGCGGGACATTCTTCGTATTCCGCGGTCTGCGGTGCTCCGCAAGCTATGCAGTGCCTGGGAACCTCGCCGGACTCTGTGGTCTGGGTGCGATCCATACCCAACTTTTGAATAATTTCTATGAGATCCACCGTCTCATCCGTAGAGGTCCTTCTCTCCAGATCGTGCCGGTCTACGGCGCCGGTCTCTCGCAATTCCCGGAAAAGCTTCTGAAGCCCTCTTGCAGAAACTCGATACTTGTCCATCAATTCGGCATCGGCCATGCCGGATCGGATGTCGTGGGCCGCCTGTTTGGCAAGCAACTGCGCGGTCGTTTTCACGACGTGATTACCGGAGGATGATCGTGTCTCCTGGAAGATTGACAGGGAGTCCCTGGAATGAGAAGCCCGCTCTTCCAGGTCTGACGGTTCCAGCACGCCGGCACTGACGAGTTTGGTGAGAAGGCTTTGCAGCCCTTTGGCTGAAACATTGTATTTCTCCATGAGTTCGGTATCGCTCATACCGGAGCGAATGCTCAACAATGCGTCCAATGCGTCGATCACAGGTTTTGGCATGTATCATTCCCCGGACGAGAAATTGTAACAAGAAGAACTGCCCCTGACGACCGCGACCGCGCAACCGACGGGAGACCGCTCCAATCAACCGAGTGACAACACTCAACAAAGCGTACATACACAGGCACAAGCATCCTCGTCAAAATGATATACGGATTCTTAAAAGTACTGTCGGTCTTCATTACACCACAAGATGGCAAGGCTGTCATTGCGAGGGCGAAGCCTGAAGCCATCTCCAGCCCTTATTCTGCAACTACGCCAGATTGCTTAGCTTCGCTCGCAATGACAAAACCGGCTTCCCGTGCTCGATGAAAACTTCGGGACAGCCCCAGATGGCCGGTTAGGTAAGTTACTTGTGGGACGGCACACTAGCATTCGTCCTCGCTCTGTAAGCTCTCATCATCGTTCGCTTGATCCATTCGCCGTGATGCCGGCCATTATGCATATCTGCACTGAGGTTGGGGCGTACCGTACTTCGTGAGCACCAACTGCCACACGTGAATGTATCGCGCGCGAAATGCCGCAGCGCAGGAGAGCAGGTAGTATTCCCACATTCTCTTGAATCTTTCATCGTACTTATGTTGCAGCAGCGGCCACACATCGAGAAACTTTCCGTGCCATGACATAAGCGTCTTATCGTAGTGCGGGCCGAAATTGTGGAAATCTTCGACCAGGAACAGACCTTCCGCAGCGTCGGTAATTTGCGCGAGACTGGGCAGCATACTGTTGGGAAAAATGTATTTGGCTATCCACGGATCCGCCCTGACATCGGATTCATTCCCGCCAATGGTGTGCAACAAGAATACCCCCCCGTTCTTGAGACACGAATGAATCACTTGCATAAAAGCCCTGTAATTCTTGTAACCAACGTGTTCGAACATACCCACGGACACTATCTTGTCGTACTCTCCCGAAACGTCTCGGTAATCGCAGTACAAAACGTCAACGGGCAGGCCCCTGCAGAACTCTCTGGCGAACGTGATCTGTTCCTCGGATAGATTGATGCCGGTAACGGTGCATGCGTACTTCTCGGCCAGGTATTTTGCCAATCCCCCCCAACCGGAACCGACGTCCAGGACATGGCCGCCCTCGTGCGCTCGTATCTTCTTGGCAATCAATTCCAGCTTGTTGGTTTGCGCCTCATTCAGGTCGTCCGTGCCATTGAAGTACGCGCAACTGTACTGATTGTACGGGTCCAGAAACGAAAGAAATAATTCGTTGTCCAGATTGTAATGCTTCTGCACGACTTTATGGGAGCGCCGCCGGGATTGTACATTGAACAGCAGACCGTGAAGCAGAGGAAGGAGCATCTTCAAGCTACCCCGGACTTTCTCGTTCATTCTTCCCAAAAGTATCCTGCAGAGGAATTCGTCCGGTCGACGGCAGTCCCACCATCCGTCCATATAGGATTCCCCGAGGCCCAGATTCTTGTCCTTCAATATTAGAGAATAAAAGCGGTCGTCATGCACCTGAATATCCCAAGGATCCCGGCCGTCCACTTTCACCCCAATTCGATTCAATAATTCTTGAACGATCCGTTTCGTCTCAGCCATGACCCCCTCGCATGAATTGTGCTTTCAGTACCATAATCGTCCCCGGACACATGTATGTCAAAATCAAATTTGCTGATACAATGCAGAATCCCAACGAGAAGGCTCTACCCGAGGGTGAAGAAAATGGATGCATTGCAGGCTCTTTTGACACGGCGAAGCATACGGCGATATACGGCCGAGCCAGTTTCAGACGAACTCGTCACCGAACTCCTTAAGGCTGCCATGGCTGCTCCCACTGCAGCGGGTGAAGTATGGCACTTTGTCGTGGTTCGCGATCGACATATCCTCGAACGTGTACCGACTTTTCATCCCCACGCGGAAATGCTGAAGACCGCGGCCGTGGGAATTCTCGTGTGCGGCGATCCGACAGCGGAAACCCGCAAGGGCCGGTGGCCCCTGGACTGCTCTGCAGCCACGGAAAACATCCTTATCGCTGCAAACGCTCTGGGACTGGGCGCAGTGTGGGTTGGAATTTATCCCGTTGAGGAGCGAATCCAGGGAATGAGAGAACTGCTGGGCATTCCGGACCACGTTATTCCCCTGTCAATGGTGTCGTGCGGATATCCGGGAGAACAAAAGCGCCCGCCTTCTCGATTCAGGAATGACCTGATTCATTACGACCGGTGGTGACAACGGCAATCTGCGGGACGCCGCTTGAAGGACACGCCTACGGAGAAATCTTTAGAAATTGCACAAGATTTGAAAAATCGTCAGTCCAGGTACGGACACCCGCTCGGCCACTGAGCTCCCGCCATCGGCTGTCTTCCTGAAAAGGGACCAGGACCTTTGCGTCTCGTGCGAGGACGGCCCACGTGGAGGAGCAGGTAACCGATGACTTTCCCCGCGTATCGGAAAACGAATCGCTGCGTATGACCCCCCGCACGTTCAAACTCTTTGCCAGGTTGCCGAGCAGTCCGTCCAATTCCAGGTGCCTGTTGGTAATATTCACGACAAGAACTCCTGAAGGGGCCAGCTTCTGCAGGTACAGATCAAACGCCTCCCGTGTGAGCAGATGGACGGGTATGGAATCGGAGCTGAACGCATCCAGCACGATCATGTGGAAATACGCGTCCGAAGCCTTCCGCAGAGACAGCCGCGCGTCTCCCGGGACAATGCGAGTCTCTGAGGGACTGTCCGCCAGGAAGCTGAAATAGTTTTGAGCAATTCCTACCACTGCAGGATCTATTTCATAGAAAACCCAGTGGTCCCGTGCATCGGCGTAGCACGCCATTGTGCCGGCGCCCAAACCTGCGACCGCGACGCGTCGCCCTTCCGGCATGGCAGGAACATATGCGAACACGTCTCCGAGCGGCCCCGTAAGAGAATGGTAACATGTGGGTTCCCGTTTTCGGGCTGGCGACCGATATTGGCTGCCGTGAAGAGCCGTACCATGAGAAAATGTCACGGCATCCACTCGGCGATCCACTTGCACTTTCATCACCCCGAAGAAATTCCGATCCGCGAAAAGGGTATCGCCGCGCAGATTTCCGTCCAGGACGCCGCTCAGGTGCCCGGCTATCACCAGCGCTCCGAGTCCCAAAGCAAACCGCACCGGTCTGCCGGCTGCAAGATAGACGGCAATTGATGCAGGAATGACCAGAAAAAGGATCGATGAAGAACCATATGCCGTTTCCAGGAGCCACCGAAGGTGTCTGATCCCCACCGTGAGGGCCAGAAGCAGCAACAGCGGCAACAGAATATCCAGGCTGTGCCGAGACCGTGGCCCTGTTCCGGACTTTTCGTGCGGCCGTACGAGAGCTGCCAGCACAAGACTCAGCGGGTACTCCATCACTCCATGAAACAGCAGTGGCGACACTATTCCCGCAAAGACGCCGCCGAGTATTCCTCCAAGCGACAGCCACACATAAAATTCCGTCAGCCGATCCGCGCCGGGTCTCAGTCTCGACAGTTCGCCATGACACAGCATTGCGGTTACAAACAGAGCGAAAAGGTTGAAGACCGCGGGTAAGGCCAACCAGCTGCTTTTCACCCAAAAGGCCCATACCACAACACAAATCAGCGCCCCGGATTGAAGTTTCACCTGCTTGTTCTGCGGGATCGGATGTACCCCGCTGAATACGAGCACGAACGACAGGAGGTATACCGCAAGGGGAGCCACCCACAAAAGAGGCACAGCCGCAATATCCGTGGTGATAAACGTAGTCATGCTCTGCAGCAAGGCCACGGGCACCGCCGCGAGAACCAGCAATCGGAACCGGTTTATGGGTGAACCGGCAGCCGAAGATGGGCCGGGCACCAGGTCCGGACCGCGTGTCCCGGGCCGGGTAATGACCGCGGCCGAGGCGATCAGCAAGAAAACCGCTGCGTACCCGAGACTCCATCCCCACACCTGTTCTTTCAAGGTCAAGCAAGGTTCTACGACAAGAGGGTATCCCAGGAGTCCGGCAAAACTCCCCGCATTGCTCACTGCATACAAGAAATACGGACTGGGCTCAGTGCATCCCGACTTTGAATACCAATCCTGCAGGAGAGGAGCGCAAGCGGACAGCGCGACGAAAGGAACGCCCACCGATGAAGCCAACATCATGAGAAGTTCGGGTACGGGATTCGAATCAATCGGAGGGTTCCACGCCGGGGGCAATCCTAAAGGAAGAAAAACGAGAAACAGACCTAGAAGAACGCTGTGCACTATCGAGCCAAGTCGAAACCCTATCCAGCCCGCGACTGCGTGAGCGTACACGTACCCCATGAGTAGGGCAACCTGGAAAAATACGAGGCACGTGTTCCACACCGCAGGGGCACCGCCCAGCAGAGGAAGAACCAGTTTGCCGAACATGGGTTGTACCCAGAAAATGAGCGCTGCACTGAAAAAAAGTGCGACAGAAAAGACAATTCGCAACGAACATCACCTCAACGGATGCAGTGAGGGCTGTGGGGCTGCGCATGACCCGAAGCCGGCTGCCCGACCGGCTCATTTTTCACTCTCGCCGCTCTGATGGCCAATG
>DATHCX010000017.1:0-24226 GCA_035319325.1 Desulfomonilaceae bacterium | reverse complement strand
CTTGCCGGCATGCCGTACGCGGCCCCAAGTTTCTCAAGATCGGCTTGGTTGTTCTTGAACAGAATCGAAGAGTCGTTCAGAGCAGCGGCCATCACCTGTCCGAGATCTCCGGAAACCTTCACCTGGGTACCCTCCGACGAGACCTTTGCCCCTGCAGCGGAGAGCAGTTTGGTGGATTTTTGCACCGCAGCGTCGTCTTTGAGTTTCAAGGTAACATCGAATGGTTTGCCCATATACTCTTGATTCTTCTTCAAAAGTCCGGGGATAAAATTGCTGGAATCTTTCGAGATCGAGTTGAAGAGCCTGTCCGCAGCCCTCAGAGCGTTTTCCCCATGGCCGAACAAAGGCATGAACATGATCACAAGGATAATCAGGAACGATATTGCCAGGAGGAAGCCTTTCACAAAGGATTTCTTGTCTCTGATCATCACACGACCTCCCCTCTCAGCGCCTTCGTGCTGCCAAGGAACTTCGCTATTACCCAGATTGCGAATACACTGATGACGACAAAGAAGATGACGAGTCCTGTCAGACTAAGCATTTTCACCGTGGCATCGCTCAACCCGACGAAGAAGGGAACTTCCATCTGTTTCAGCTTTTCGGGCAGAGCGAAAAACCTGTTCACGAAGCCCGCGAGAATGGAAAGCGCATAAAAGCCTCTGATATAAATCCCTCTGACCACCTTGGTGGTGAGGGCGCCTATCTGAATGCCGATCAAAGAGCCGAGAAGCATTCCCATGGCCAGGGTGTAGAAGATGAATCCGTAAATTGCATACTGAGCTATTGCCGCAAATCCGGCTGTGAAAATGATCTGGAGAATGTCTGTACCCACCGTCGTGAAAGAGGAGACGCCCAGGACGTACACAAACATGGGGAAGGTGAGGAAGCCTCCGCCCACGCCCATGATCGCCGCTGCAAAGCCTACTATCGCGCCGCAGATGGCAACGAAAAGAGCGGGGATCTTCTTGCCGCCGGGTACCAGATCCTCGTCAAACGTGATGGCCGGAGGTATTTTTGCTGACTGAAGTCTGGCTGGCAAACCAACCTTACCCGTCGAGGCTTCTCTTCCGTGCGAGCTCTCGCCTCCGTGCGCTCCTACGTCCTCTCCTGCTCCTCTGAGCTTCAAGAAGTCAAAAAGAGAATAGAATCCGAGGAATCCCAGAAGAACCACGTAGACCACGCTGATGAACGCGTCGCTGAGAACCGGGTCTTTTTCATAAAGCCACCGGTTGATCATACCGCCACCCACGACGCCTCCCCCGGAACCCACAAGGAAGGCTACCGCGAGGGACACGGACACGTTTCCCAGCTTCTTATGCACGGCTGTACCCATGATGGCCTTCGCGAAAATGTGAAAGAGATCGGTTCCGACTGCAAGGATCCCCTTGACATTGACGCTCATGAGAGCCGGGGTAATTATGAATCCCCCGCCGGCCCCGATGCATCCCGTGATGAGTCCGGCGCACAATCCGATTAGTATGGTGGCCAAAAAGATGGTCGGGTCGTAGAAGGCGGGTTGGTAGGCCTTATACCCCCCAATGGTTGCAGGCAGATCCGCGGCAAGCGCCAAACCCGTCAACGCTGCAGGAATCATCATGAGCCCGAGAATAATGAGTTTCTTTTTGTCCCTTAGAATGTTCATGGACGTCTCGTAATCCCACCGAGCATGGGCTTCCGAGGCAGCCAGGAACATGCGGTACATTTGTTTGCCCCATTTCATTTCCATTCTCCTCCATTTGATGAGAGACGTTCTTCTGACCAGAACAAAAGACAATTAGTAGTGCAAAAGTTGTACCGAGGCGTATCGTGCGTCCCGGTACATGCAAGAGAGGAAGATGCTATGATCTGCGTGTGCGTCTCCGTCAAGCAACGTCCGGAGACTGTCAGAAATTTTTACAGTATGTAAAGGTAGAAACTGTTTTCCGCCTGCAGCGGAATGCAATCCGCGTCTGCGCGAAACAACACGCGGTGGAGTTCAGTCGGACGAGACCCCCAGAGATCCTGGTACACTCCTATCGTCGTCTTCGTACCCCTTCTTCTTGTATGCATCCTGCAGTTTGTAGATCAACTCGTCGATGTCCATCGGTTTCATGAGGTAATCGAATGCTCCAAGTTCCATTCCCTGCATTGCCACTTCTATGCTGGCATGGCCAGTCAACATGATCACTTCCACCGAAGGACGGATCTTCTTGATTTCCTTGAGCGTCTCTATTCCGTCCATGTCCGGCATCTTCACGTCGAGCACAACCACGTCCACAGACGATTCACGAAGTGAATCCAGAGCTTCTTTCCCGCTCGTAACGGCCGACACATCCAACTTGCGCTTTCTGAGTCGTTTGACCAGCGTTTCAAGAAATTCAGCTTCGTCGTCAACCAACAGGACTTTAAAACCAGTCACTTGATCACCTCACCAGTCAGGTTGCCTGATTTGTCGACCAGCTTGTCAATTGCGTATGCAAGAACCCGGGCACCGCAACGTGCTATTTCTTCCATTCCCTGAGCGGGATGCCGATTTTCGCGGGTGTATTGCCCGAGAGTGTCCGGAATGTTCGGTTCGTTGCCGAACAATAAGGCCGGATCGCCACGGAACAATTTCTCTTCCGTCATTGGGCCGCACACCCTCACCTGTTTGCCAGGGGCCGATCTTTTTGGCGTGTATCTTATCAACATCCGCCCTGATCATCAACAAAAGAAGATCGAATGCCGTAACGCTTCAGTCACTTGGGGGAGCCCATCCTCTGTCACTGGGAGGAGTGAAACGACGAAGCAATTTCGATACTTAAGGGCCAGATTGCTGCACTACGCTCGCAATGACGATCTTTTCCCACTCGTAACTGCATGGATACCGCATGCCCTTAGTTCCCCGATACCAAGGGAGGGGGCTCCGTGGATTCCGCAAGAGATCTCCCTTCGCACTTCTGCTCTGCCGGAATTCTTGTTTGCGGTTCCGAGCGGTTTTTCCACGGACCGGCCCGGACGGACTCTAGCTCGGCTTGCGCATGGCAATTTGCTTCATACGTGCACTGATGATTTTTTCTTCGTGTTTGGCCTTCCTTGCTTTAGCTTCCAGGATTTTGGTCATGAGAAGGTCTATTTCACAGGGTTTGAGAAGGTAGTCAAATGCCCCTATTTTCATTGCGTTGATGGCCCATTCCACGGTTGAGTATCCCGTGAGCATCACGACCTCAACCAGGGGAAAACGGTTCCTGATTGCCTGCAGGGTTTGGAGACCGTCCATTCCCGGCATTTTCACGTCCAGGATAACCACGTCGATATTGCTGTCCTTTTCAAGTATTTCAATCCCTTCAGATCCACTGAACGCGGTCGTCACGTGGAGGTCTCTCTTGGTGAGTCTCTTGCTCATTGCCGTTACAAAAGCAACCTCGTCATCGACGAGTAACACTCGTGCGTCAAACATTGTCCGACTCCGTGGCCGGTCCCGCATCGCGCCGCGTTGCACGGATCATTCCCACATCATTTTTCCGGCGCGTGTTCGTTCGGCCTGGGAATGAGTACACGAAATGTCGTGCCCTGGCCCTGTGTGCTGTTGACACTGATATCGCCTCCCATTTTCTTCACGATTCCGTAGCAGATGGACAGGCCCAGACCGGTTCCTTTGCCCACCGGCTTTGTCGTAAAGAAAGGTTCGAAAATTCTCGGCAAGTTCGATTTGGCTATTCCCGGACCGGTGTCCGCCACTTCCACCGAGACAAAGTTCCCGTCTACGCGGCTTTCTACGTTGATGCTACCTCCCTCGATTTCCATTGCGTCGACCGAGTTGTTTATCAGGTTAAGCAAAACCTGCTGAACCTCCGACGGCGAAACGTTTACCGGCGGCAGCTCCGGATCAAGATTCGTGGTAATTCTGATGTTGCTGTATCTCGCCCTCTGTTCCAGGAGTCCGGTCACATCCACTATCACTTCGTTGAGCTGTACGTGTTTGAGTCGTGGGTCTGTTTTCCGCGCAAAACTGAGCAGCTTGTGAGTGATTTCCTTACACCGTTTTCCCTGTGTCCTGATCTGGTGCAGAGAGCGTTTGAATTCACCAATATTCGGGGAATTGTCAAAATCCTCTTCTTGCATGAGGTCTTCCATCCATCCTGCCTCTTCAGCCATGATGGCGACAGGGTTGTTGATCTCATGCGCAATTCCTGCAGCCAATTCTCCCAGAGATGCCAGTTTCCCCGCTTCTATCATCTGCTCATTCATGATTTCTTTTTCGCTGTCTGCTTTGGCAATATGGTTGACCATCCGCCTGGACAGGATCCTCGCTCCCGTGACTATGCCGATTCCGCAGATCAGCAGGATTCCGATGGCCAAACCTTGGGCCTGATGCAAGACCGAGTACGCATCGGAAGAACTCTGTTGAAACACCAGCAACCATTCGCCGTTCTTGAGGGGTGCAGATACATTGAGGAATTTCGTGCCCGTTTCGTCTGCTTTTTCCACAAACCCGATAGCGTCGTCATCTTTCCGGAGAGGTTTTTCCATCAACGCGAGGTACGGTTTGATCGATGGGGTTACTTCAAAGCGCGGCTTGGTCTCGAATTCTCCATTCTTGTTTATGATGAACGCAAAACCGGAGTTACCGACGCGTACGTTTTCCACCAGGGAGTCAAAATGACCGAAATCCACCGTGGCCCTGAGAATCCATTTCTTCCCTCCATTTTCTTGCCGGATGGCAATAATAAAATGGGATTGTCCGCGTTGCCCGTGTACAATGTCGCTTACGTAGTCCTCACGATCGATGGCTTTCTTGAACCAATCCGCTTGGGAGTAATCGAACTGCTTGAGTTTATACGGACCTGCGTACGCGACCTGTATTCCCTGTTCGTTGACCACGCCCAGATCGATAATGGAACCGCCGAATTCTTCCTGCAAGAGTGCCAGTCGTTCCTTGAGAAACGATTCCTTGCTGAGCTGATCGAAAGTATAAGTCTTCGCAAAAACTCTCACATCTGCAAGCTTCTGGTTGAGGAACGTGTCGATAGTCTTTTGATGCTTTCGAATCAAGACCTTGAGATGGTCCACAACTTTCGCCCGGTAGGAAATGTCGAAGTAATATCCAATGGCTCCAGTCATGATGATCAAGGGAGTAAAGGACAGGACGATCATGACTGCGACCATATTTCTGGTCAACGATCTGTAATATGTGTTTTGGGTCTGCTTTGCACTCATCGTATGTCTGTCTGTTCGGCTCTGCTGCTCGCCCGTCGGCGTCTATTCCCGCGCTTGTCGGATCAGCAAATCCGGTGAGTTTTCCGGAAATCTTTCGATGGAAAGCGTTCTGCAACGCCTCAAAGGCCCCACGCACCCCTGGCTGGGAGATCAAGAAGACTGAAGCACATCATCCGGATCAGGCGCTCATATCCCACTTGCCTTCGGATGTACCGCTGATGCCCCTGACGAACAGAGCGAAATCGTCCGGGTTGGTGGCGGCTGCCAAAGCTGTCTCGTACGTAATTGACTTTTGCTTGAACAACTGCATCAGGGATTGATCGAAGGTCTGCATGCCGTAATTGATATTTCCTTCCGAGATGGCGTCCCGTATTTCACGCGTCCTGCGTTCGTCGCTAATGCATTCGCGGATTCTTGATGTTGAGATCAGAACCTCCACTGCAGGAGCACGTCCTTTGCCGTCGGCCTTGGGCAGCAACCGTTGGGAAATGACTCCCTTGAGAATGCCGGCGAGTTGCAGCCTGATGGACTGCTGGTGTTCCATGGGAAACGCTGAGATTATACGGTTTATGGTCTCCGTGGCGTCCAGGGTATGCAGGGTGCTGAACACCAGATGGCCTGTTTCCGCTGCGAGCATGGCAATTTCGATGGTTTCCAGGTCGCGCATTTCCCCCACGAGTATGACGTCCGGATCCTCACGGAGTGCAGCTCTCAATGCATTTTGAAACGTCAGGGTATCCTGCCCCACCTCCCGCTGGTTTATGATGCTCTTGCGATCCCGGTGCAAGAATTCTATAGGATCTTCGATGGTTATGAGGTGACAGTTTCTGTAGGAATTAATATGATTGATCATTGCTGCCAGGGTCGTGGATTTACCCGAACCGGTAGTTCCGGTGACAAGCACCAACCCCCTGTTTTCCATTGCGATCTTCTCCACGATCATAGGGAGGTTTAAGTCCTTCACCATAGGCGGCTCTGAAGGGATGGCACGAAAAACCATGGCGATGGAGTCTCTTTGGGAAAACACGTTGACTCGAAATCTCGCCAGCTTGGAAACTCCGTACGCCATATCCAGTTCTTTGGTCTTGGTAAAGATCTCGCGCTGGCGTTCGTTCATAACGGAGAGGGCAACTCTCTTGAGTTCGTCCGGTGCGAGCCGTTCTTCCCCCCGCATGGGAGCTAGCACTCCGTTTATCCTGGTGACCGGAGGGAGTGGAACTTTGAGATGAACGTCCGATGCCCCCATTTCAATCGCTTTTCTCAAAACTTCATCAAGATCCATAATCCTCTCCCGCTTCAGTATTCACCATCTCTCCATCTTCCAAGGCATGTCTTGGCACGGGAATTCCCTTTTGTTCAAGAATTTTTTGCCTGACAGCGTTCAAGATATCAAGATTCTCTTTGAGGAACGTCTTGGCGTTTTCTCTTCCCTGACCTATTCGTTCTTCGCCGTACGAGTACCACGACCCGGATTTGTCGATGATGCCGTGGTCTACGCCCATATCGAGGATCTCCCCGGACGCCGATACGCCTTCATTGTACATGATGTCGAATTCCACCTGCTGAAACGGTGGAGACAATTTGTTCTTGACCACTTTGACCCTGGTGCGCGAGCCGACGATGTTCTCGCCGTCCTTGATCTGGCCCACACGACGAATGTCAAGGCGCAGCGAGGCGTAGAATTTCAGGGCGTTGCCTCCTGTGGTGGTTTCCGGATTTCCGAACATGATGCCTATTTTTTGACGGATCTGGTTGGTAAAGATCACGGCGCTGTTGGATCGGGCAATGGCTGCGGTAAGTTTGCGGAGCGCCTGGGACATGAGCCGCGCCTGAAGCCCCATGTGCGCGTCGCCCATCTCTCCTTCTATTTCGGCCCTGGGGACGAGCGCCGCGACGGAATCGATGACCACCACGTCCATGGCGCCTGATCTCACCAGAATCTCGGTTATTTCGAGAGCTTGTTCTCCCGTGTCAGGCTGCGAGACCAGGAGCTCGTCAGTGTTGACGCCTAGCTTTTTCCCGTACAGTATGTCCAGCGCGTGCTCCGCGTCGACAAACGCGGCCATGCCTCCTCTTTTTTGCGCTTCAGCGATGATGTGGAGACACAAGGTGGTTTTACCGGACGATTCCGGGCCGAAGATCTCGGTTATTCTTCCTTGAGGAATTCCGCCGACGCCGATCGCAATGTCCAATCCGAGAGACCCTGAAGGGATGACTCTCACATCGGGAATGACCCCGCCAGCTCCAAGTTTCATGATTGCGCCCTTGCCGAATTGTCTTTCGATTTGGCTGACAGCCATGTCGACGGCTCGCGCCCGTTCGGATTCGTTGGGGTTGCCCTCTATCAGGTCTCTCCCTTTCTTGGGTTTGGCCATTGGCATTCCTTTCTCACTGTTTACAACGGATAATAGCAGACCGACTCGAACGTGCTTCGAGATTGCTTCGACCTCTTTAGCCTGTCTGCCGCCCGGGTGCATCCCGCTGCCTGCAGGCCCCACCTTGACACGCATCTGTGGAAAGATCACCATATACCGGCAACAGGGGACGTGCCGCGAGCCCACACAGTCCGTGAGCGGCAGAAATCCTGCAATCGGCTAGCCCGGTTGTTCTCGCCTTGCATGGCAGAATGCAACGCAGATGATTGTGCTCCAATACCGGCATAAATTCAAGAGTTTTGATGGGCTGCCGGGAGTGAGCGAAGTTTTTGAGCGAGATTGGTTCATGAATCTTATTTCGGCCAGTAGAAGAACGGACATCCCTGCATTCCACGCGGAATGGTTTATGAAAAGGATTCGATCCGGTTCCGTCGGAGTGGTATCTCCTTTCGGGGGCAAACGGTTTGAGGTTTCTCTCGAACCTGCGGACGTCATTGCAATCGTTTTTTGGACGAAAAATGCATCACCTCTTTTGACCTATGTGGACGAACTGAAACAACGCGGATATTGTTTTACGTTTTTGTATACAATAAACAATTATCCGGCTTGGGTGGAACCTCGCGTGCCTGATCTCTGTCAAACAATAAGAGTACTTGAGGACTTGACCTTCCGGTTTGGAGCCCCGGTAGTGAGATGGCGTTACGACACGGTGATTCTTACGGATACTTTGAACCGCGATTGGCATGTTCGGAATTTTCATTCTCTGTGCGCGAAACTTTCGCCATTCGTGAACGAATGTATATTCAGCTTCTGTGATTACTACAAGAAGACCAGCAGGAATATGGAACGCACCGTCCCAGATCATCACAAACCCGATGACGTTGAATACCGGGAAATAGCCGGAGACTTGGCGAGAGTAGCTCAATCCTTCGGAATCTCACTCGCGTCGTGTGCACATGATTTTCTGTTGTCAGACGCTGTATCCAAGGCACGATGCATGGATCCGAATTTTCTCTCCCGAGCGGTGGACTCCGCGGAAAAGAGACGGGCCCTCGCGAGGCTCAAGACCGCGGCCACGAGGAAAGAGTGCGCTTGTGTGGCTTCCAGAGACATCGGGGCGTACGACACCTGCGCTCATGGATGCATTTATTGTTATGCCAACACCAACCCTGCGCTGGCTACCCGAAATCTCAAGGCGATGGATAGCGACAGCCATTACCTGGACCCCAAGGGGTCGACCGGACGCGTCTTTTGAGGCGCTCGCATGGAAGGTTCAGCGGTCCAGCCGGTGAATAACGGTTGTAAAACTAACCAAATCTTCTATCATATTCATCGGAATTTATGAGCGGCCTGGCTGACGCCGGGCGAGAGGCTGATGCATCACGTGACGGACTTCTTGCACAAACAGGTATTGGACGGGGCCGACGAAACGCTGTTCGATGACTATGATCTCAGCGACGCGTTCTCAGGATTGGAGCTTCGCTCCCACATTTCGGATACCATCCGGATCGAGAACAAGAATCGAGTCCTTTTTCTGTGCATCGTCATCTCCCTGCTGCTGCATTTCGGTTTGGCATTCGCCATTCCCCGATTTCTGGGGCTGGGACAGCCCGAGTCTTTTTTGAAACCCGGTGAAAAGGTGACCAAAGTCAAGCTGGTGGATCAGGAGTTCCCGGATCAGAAACCGGAACCTCCCCCCGTTGAAGCTTCCGCATTGTCGGACAGGAATCACTCTACTGATAGAGAGCGGCTCCCGAAGCTGCCGTCCCAGGCAAGACCGCCCCTGGGTTCAATGGAACCCATGGAAAAGAGAATGGCTTCGCTTGCTCCTCCTCCGGCGCCCGAAGACGCTGTCAAACAGAAAGATGACCTGCAAGAGGAACCGAAAGAAGAAGAAATACAGAAAAAGGATGAGCATCCGAGACTGTCAACACAACAATCGCACCCCAAAAACAGCGTGAACAGGTCCAAAGAGGCGGTCGAGCCGCGACGTTCAAAAAAGCAACCGCATCGCCGCGTGGATCTCAGGCCGACTCCGGACGAAGTGCGTACAGGAATCTCAGGTCCGCCGGGCGGTTCAACTGATTTTCACCCCGATGGCGATCTGGAGGAAGCTGTTGTCGATATCAACACGCGGGAAGACAGATTTGCTTCTTACCTGCTTCACTTGAAGAGAAAGATCCAGGGAGTGTGGGTATACCCGAGCGCCGCGGCCAAATCCGGGATCGGCGGCAGCCTCACCGTCGAGTTTTCCATTGCAAAGACGGGGGAATTGCTCTACGTGAATCTGCTTGACTCGTCAGGACACACCATCTTGGATGAGTCGGCAATGAAGGCCGTCCAAAGTGCAGCTCCCTATTTCCCGTTTCCCGAGAGAATGCGGGCCAAGCGATTGCGCGTCCGCGCCAATTTTATGTACATTACGCAGAATTTTTTCAAAAACATTATGTAATTTCTTATTCTTCTGAGGAATCCCGCACCAGCTTATGGTAATCTGTGGCATTCATGAGTTCGTCCACTTCGTCCGGATCCGAGACATCAAGCACTACCAGCCAGCCGTCCCCGTACGGATCATCGGTCAAGTTCTCCGGCGATTCCGACAGCAAGTCGTTGCGGTCCAATACCGTTCCCGAAATAGGAGCTATCAAATCGGTCACCGCTTTGCTGGTTTCGATGATGCCGAACGCCACGTTCCTGCTGAGAATCTCGTCGATTTGAGGAAGCTCGATGTAGTCCACATCGCCCAACTCTTCCCGCGCATAATCGGTAATTCCCACGAGCGCCTGATCGTTTTCGATTTTAACCCACAGATGAAATTCGGAATACAGCCTGTCGACCGGGAATTCCATGGACAAGTCCTCCTCTCGTGAAAGGGCGCAGCCATATTGCTCAAAACCAAATCCCTTGTCAATCGGATAGCGTACGCGAGGCTATCATTCAATTACGCGAGGGAATGGTCGTTTCCGTGTCACTGCAAGGAGCGAAACGACGAAGCAATCGCAATGTTCAAGGGGAGGGATTGCTTCAGTCTCCTCGCAACGACACCCTTTTTCTCTCCCGTACCTGAATGATCACCAGGCGTCTCGCCGTTTCATGAATGATGACATAAAAGTATCGGTAATATGAAGATATTTTGGACAGAGGTTGTCAGGTGAACCTCCATCCGTTATGATTGCACTAGGTGAGCGTTAGAGGAATTCGACTCTGTGCCCCTTTTTGGTTGCAAGTTGTTGTATTCGGGATTCTTTTGGAGGGTAGACATGTCGGTCTGTTGTGTGCTTATTCTCGTCACACTAGCTGTTTGCAGCACCGCTCAACCGTGTCGAAGTGAAGAATTCGCCGGCAAACTTGAGCGGGTGGATATCGAAACGGTCACGCTTATCGGTTCCGACAACAAGCGAATGGTCGTACGTGTGGACACGGGAAACCGGTACAAGGCCGCCCCGTTCTTGGGCAAGACCGTAACCGTGGATGTGAACAACGATCAGGGCGAATGCCGGGCAATCCGCTTCCGATCCGTCAAGTGACGGCTGTCGGGACTGCAGGACTTCCGCCGGCCGAATCGGCGGCAGGGAGGAAAAGCCGTACGGAGACTCTGGGGAGAGGAGGAGGGCTGTCACGCCCTCCCCGGGTATTTTAAATGCACATTAGGGATCACATGTGGACGGCAGCCCGCTCGTTTAGCGGGCATCGACGCTGTCCATCTGTGTTTGTGACATCACGATCCGCTGTCGAGTGAAATAATTTCGTAGCCTGTCCGGACTTCATTTCTGGCGGCCATTTCGTACTTCTGCAATCTCTCCTGCATCTCTTTCAGGCATGAGCCGTCGGGACATTTCTGTGAACCCAGTTCGATGGCTTTGCGCTGATGTTCGACGGCCTTCAGCGGATCTCCCTGGCGGAAGAACGCCTCGGCTATGGTTTCCTGGACGACGCCGTCCTTTCCGTTCGTCATTTCCAGAGCCTTCTTTGCCAGCTTCATGGCCTCTGTGGAATCCTGGAGCTTTTCGTCGGGACAGGTGAGCAGGAACCATGCTTTATCCTGCATGGTCCACGCATCGTTGGGGCTGAGTTTTTCTACGCGAGCGAAATCTTCCGAAGCCTCTCTGCACTTGCCCATACGATTGTGAACCCAGGCTCTCAGGCGAAGGGCATCAACGAAATCCGGCTTGACGGAGAGGGCTTTATTGATGTCCTTGAGGGCTTTCTCCTGATCTTTCAAACGAGAATGCATGTCCGCCCGCTGAGCATAGGCCCATGCGAAATTGGGATCCAGCTTTACGGCTTCGTTGAAATCCTTCATGGCCTCTTCAGTCTTTTTTTGCACCTTTTCAATGACCGCTCTCTGACCGTACCCCTGGGCCGTAGGCTTCTTTTGGATGGCAGTGTTTGCGTCTTCAAGCGCTTTGTCCATGTTGCCCATCATAAGATTGGCCTTGGACCTTCCCAAATACGCAGAGATATTGTCCGGATTACCCTGAATGGACTTCCCGAACAGCGTAACAGCTTCAGCCCACTGTTTGTTGGCCATGGCTTTCGTGGCGGAAACGAAATTTTGATCCTGCCCCTGCTTTCCGATGTCCCCCCACGGGAAATACAAGACTGCGCCGATGATCACTATGGCGATGATCGCATACCCCGCAAAGCTGAATGCGCTGGAACCTCTCTCATTGTCTAGCGTGCCGGTGAGCGAACTGTCATGATAGCACTTCATCTGATTCACCCCTATTCGATGTGTTTCTGGATCAGTACGACCCATCTGCTTCGGCCTGCATCGGCGCAAGGCCGGTTCTTTGGCGTAGCGGAGATTTCTCCTGTCGTGACTCCCCGATCATTTGTGGCCGGATTAAAGTGTGCGACCCGGGATGCGCCTGGTTTACACCGAAAAAGCGCTGCAATTTCGACGAAAGTAGCGACATCATTGGCCCATGATCAAGGAATACCTCATGGGGCCGAACTTCTAATTATACTTATCCGGTGACGAAAATCAATGAATATGTTAACCGTAGGGTATGCATTCAGGTACGAGTGGGAAAAGATCGTCATTGCGAGCGTAGCGAAGCAATCTTGCCCTTAAGTGTCGAGATTGCTTTGTCGTTTCACTCCTCGCAGTAACAGAGAATAAGCACTTCCCCCAAGTAACTGAAGCGTTACACCGTAGGGCTTGGCTCGACGATACGAAAGGGGACCTCCTGTGCTTCATCTGGCCGCTGGGAATATTAAAATGGTTTTGTTCGATTACGGGGGCGTTCTGGCGGAAGAAGGGTTCAGGGAAGGCTTGAAGGACATTGCTCGCAAGGAAGGGCTCAACCCCGACGAGTTTTTTGAGACGGCTCGATCCCTGGTGTACGATTCCGGATATGTGACCGGCCATTGCGACGAGCATACCTATTGGACTCTTGTCCGCAATCTCACCGGAATTCGCGGCAGCGATGAAAGTCTGCGGCGCAGCGTGATCGACCGGTTCGAACTGCGATCGTGGATGATGGATATTGTGAGATGTCTCAGAAATCACGGCCTCACGGTGGGTATCTTGAGCGATCAGACTCAGTGGCTCGATGAATTGGACCAGCGGGACGGGTTCTTCAAGGAATTTGACGTGGTCTTCAATTCGTACCATTTGGGAAGAGGAAAAAGAGATCCCGATTTTTTCGCGCAGATCGCCCTCAGGCTGGGGGTCTTGCCTCAGGAGATCCTTTTCATAGACGACACGAAAGGGAACATCGCCAGAGCAGAGGCAGCAGGCATGACGGGCATACGGTACACGGGCCGGAACAGCTTCCTTCGGGAGATGGAACGGCTGGGACTGCCGGCGGTATATTCACATGCTCCGGACACGGAGACCGAATCGGCATCCTCCTGAACAACCGCGTTGGGGCCGCAAGCATCCACCGGCAAACGATCGCGGCCAATATAGTGGTTCGCAGCATTTGTGTCTGATGTTCTCATAATTCTAGCCCGCATGCCGGTGGTCCAGTCATGTCATTGCGAGGAGCGGAGCGACGAAGCAAGCTCAGCTTTGTTTGGTTAGAGATTGCTTCGGGCTTTGCCCCAGCAATGACAATCTTCCAATCTTTTCGCGTAATCAAAACCGACATTATTTTGAGAATCCCCATATGCGGCTCTTTTCACGAGCGAGTCCGCCGCGGTGGGGTGATCTCTCTTTCGGACCGCCCCAACATCCGGACCGTGTTTGGGAGAAGAACGAATCTTCGCGAAAGTGTCTTCGCTAAGCCATTATCCGGCAGGCGTTTCGATAATAAACCCCGCTTGTCTTACCATTTTGAGGTCGTCTTCCACGCTTCTGCCAGCGGTGGTCAGGTACCCCCCTATGATCATGCCGTTGGCACCTGCCCGCAAAGCCATTGCCTGAAAATCACCGAGGTTTGTTTCGCGACCTCCGGCGACCTTGATCGTAGCCTTGGGCAAAACGAGGCGGAAAAGAGCTATGGTCTTCAATATTTCCAGAGGCTCCGGAGGAACTGAATCCTGGAGAGGAGTACCCGGCCTTGGGTTCAGAATGTTTATGGGTACGCAATCCACTCCCAGATCCCGCAGAGTGAAGGCCAGATCCAATCTTTGCAGCGGCGTTTCCCCGAGCCCGATTATTCCGCCACTACAGGCCGAAAAGCCGTGGGACATGACGGTGCGTACGGTTTCAACTCGCTGATCGAAGGAATGGGTCGTACAAATGCGTGAATAATGATCCCGTGAGGTTTCCAGATTGTGGTTGTATCGGGTCACTCCCGCGGCCAACAACCTTTCGGCTCTCGGGATATCGAGAAAGCCCAGAGACGCGTCCAGAGAAATGTCAATCTTTGAGCCAACCAGATCGAGGGATTCGACCAGTGCGTTGAATTCCGCATCGGAAAGCGCTCCACCGCTGGTCACGGTGCAGAATCGCCCCGCGCCCGCTTCTTTGGCGTGACGCGCTGCAGCGAGGATTTCCTCTGCAGGTTTCAACGGGTACACGTCGCAGTCCCCGTGATGATGGCCTGATTGTGCACAAAAGGCACAGTCCTCTCCGCAACGCCCGGACCTGGCATTAATCAGGGAGCAAGAGTCGAAATGATGTCCTTTGAATCGGATCCTGATCCTGTCTGCCGCAGCTAAAAGGTTCAGGAGGTACTCGTCCGGCGTTTCCAGGAGATCCTCGGCCTCGGGGCGCAGAATCGGCTCCCCGGCCAAGATCTTTTCCTCCACGGATTGTATCAGCGTTGGGTATGAAGAAATGTCAGAATTCATAAAGACCTCCGAAAAGTTCTTTTATACTATCGACATGAACGGAAATCCAGCTTTGGGTGAAAAACGCAGTAGCTCAGGTACCGGTTCGACTGTCATTGCGAGGAGTGAAACGACGAAGCAATCTCGAAATTCAAGGACAGAGATTGCTTCGCTTCGCTCGCAATGACGGCCTTCTTCCTGTCGTACCTGAATGTGGTGCTGCGCATCGAAAATGGTTCTTTCCGTCCGCAGTCAGCCAGTTTGTCTCCGGAGCGTAAGGCAGGCCGTCCGAAGCGAAGGGGACATCTGGCTGACAATCGTGTTCTTACTGCGCAGCCCTATAGATACGAGTTAAGTGCGGAAAAATTGTCTTCGCGGGTTGACAATTCGGCCGATAGTATTATGTATATTAGATTACTGGTTCTTTGCTCGCAATGAGAGCGAAGATCCTGGAGGAAGAATACGATGAATTATCCGGCCATTCAGTATCAAATTGATCCGTTTCTCTCCCAGATACGATCCATAAAACCGCTTACACCGGAAAAAGAATTCGAACTTGCAGTGGAATTCAAGCGGACGGGCGATGTTCAAGCAGCCCATGAACTGGTGGTGTCTCATCTGCCGTTCGTCGTAAAAACCGCATTTCAATATCGACATTATAACATCCCGGTGCAGGATCTGGTTCAGGAGGGAACTATCGGACTGATGAAGGCGGTCAAGAGATTCGATCCATACAAGGGTTATCGGCTCGTATCTTTTGCCGTGTGGTGGATAAAAGCTTACATCAAGAATTTCATCCTGAAGTCATGGAATTTGGTAAAGCTGGGAACTACGCAAGCGCAGAGAAAGCTGTTTTTTCGCATGGGTGACGTGGGCGAACACGTGAACCAGGAATCGAAAACCACGCGCATGGAGGAACTCGCCAGAGACCTGAAGGTGAAACCCGACGACGTTATTGAAATGGAAGCACGCATTCGGGCGAGAGACTGGTCATTGAACGAGTATGTGGGCGATACCGGAGACACCACGGCTATGGATTTTCTTGTGGATGGCGCCGACACTCAAGAAGAAAGACTTATCGACAAGGAGCGGGAGGCGGAGTTGTCCCGCTCGACCAAGAAGGCTCTCAAGAAATTGGATCAGCGAGAACGGTTCATCATTACCAAGCGCTTCATGGACGAATCACCCTGGACCTTGCAGAAACTGGGAGACTATTTCGGCACCAGCCGGGAAAGGGTGAGGCAACTGGAAAAAAGGGCCTTAAACAAATTAAGACTCGAAATCGGGCCCCAGTTCAGCGAAAATATGACGTAGAACAGGTCTGCGATTTTTTCTGCACGGTGAAGTTCATCGTTTCCCCGCATGGATTCTTTCTCCGAACCGAGTGTTATTGCTGTCTTTCTTTGTCCCCCCTGCAGCGCCTCGAACCCGGAAAAATCCGGATACCATTGACACGGAATGCTCTGGTGGTTTATGACCGTCGGAATGTCGTGCATAGATACACAGATCACACGCCGGGTTTTTCGTCGCGCTTGCTGTCGCATCCTGGGATCGATTGTTGTTACTGCCTTCATGATGGTGTTCGTTGAAACTGCCCCCGCCCGAAACATGAAAATCGTATCGGATGAGGCTTCGGTTGAACCGGTTCGATCGGCGGAAAGAACGCAGGAGATGGAGCGCAAACCTCGCCCCGAAGAGGGAGACGACGCTGCGGCACATGACGAGGTGGTCAAAGCACAGCTGGAAGAGATGAGACGCCTTCAACCTTCAGTGGATGAGGAATCGATCCTGTTGCAGCAAACAGTCCAGGTGCTGGACAAGGACGCGGCCGCCATGTGGCTGGCCGGATTCATTTCTGAAAAACCTCTCAATTGCCCTCTGAAAGAACAAAAGAAATGGGTGGACGCGATCCTCTTCGCGGTGGAGCGCAACGGTCTTCCCCTGTGCAAAGAGATTATCGCCCTAACGGCGAGCCTCATTTCCATAGAGTCCGGATTCCATGCAGACCCGCTTGCAGTGGATCCGTCGAGAGGAGAAGACTTGAGCTGTTTGCTTGATAGAGCCGAACAGGAGCTTTATCAAAAATTCGGCTTTCTTATGTCCATACCTCCCGTGCCGCAGCTCTATGCGGTCTATAAGAAAAAATATTATCCCCGGCTCGCCGCCTGCCGTACGGAAGGGGAAATCGAAATGGTGGCGAAGGCGCTCGCTGACGAGTTAAAGAGCGATGCCGGCAAGTTGCCTCGGGTCGTCAGAGACGTCGTGTACAAGGAAATCGACAAAATATCCGACGTAGTGAAGACAAAGGGGTCCATGCAGCTCAATTTTCTTCGAGCCTGCAAGGTCATGAAGGATAGGGGAGAGGTTTTCACCAATCAGGAACTTACCGACTACATGTATACCATGAACGGTGGGGTGGATGTGGGAGTGGCCGCGCTGAGACCCATGTTCGTCCAGTATGCGGCTCGTTATGCCACCCCCGGGAGCCTGTCGTGGCTCTTTTTCGTGGGAATGGATTATCACTACGGGCCTTTTTCCAGCAGAAACATGATGGAGCAAGTCCGGATAAGGGATCTTTCGGGACATAGAATACCCATCGACGGGGATTTTCTTCACTATGACGAAAAGGCACGGCCTGAACGCAGAGATTCGGAAACACTTCTGGCCGCTATGACGGCATTTCCGTCTCTGGACAAGTCCGCTGTTGTCAGGACGTTCGTGCTGGAAAAAGATCAGCATTACATCTATTCGGATTTGCATAGGATGATCACCGAGGCACACAGAAACAGATTTGGCGAAACTCCCTTCGCGGTCATTGGCGAGCTGGCAATGGGCGACAACGCGCAAATGAAACATGGAGCCAGTTGGAAAACGAAGAGTTATCTTAAGAAATTGGATCGATATCTTAATTCAATACCTTGGGATAATTGATGGATGGTCGAAAACATGGTAACTTTTTGAAATCACTTGACATCGACGGGGTGTTGTGGCAGGCTCATGCAAACTGCCTTAGGAGACATTCATGCGCCGGACAATCGTGGCAGCAGTGATGTGCATCGTATGTGCCGTGTTGCCCCTCGGCTGCTTGGCCGGAGGTTCCGAAGCCACCGATTCCTCATATTGGGCTGGATTGGTGCATCAGGAGAACTCCATTGTGGCCAGTGTCCTCTACTTGCCCTACCTTTTTCTGAAGATACCCTATCGGATCGTAGACGGAATCGTCAATCCGACACCCACGACGCAAGCCACAGTGCCACCTGCCGCCCACGTAGCCAAGTAACCTCATATCGTCTTTTCCGCGATACCGTTTCCCAGCGGCCCAGGTGACGTCAGAGCCCATTACAAAATGGTTTCCGCTTACCCTTTGGAACGATCATTTGCATTACAGGGTTACTGAAATCCCGCCGTCCTTCCTGATGCGCCAGAAATGCCAGGCCATCAGTCCTGCGATGAGCCCCGGGAAGATTATCACGTGCCATGCGAACAGCCTTACCAGTGCCAGGTCTCCCGCGTCGGGGGGACCGAACAGCAGGTTCGCCAGGAATGGGCCCGCGATGGGTGCTATATCCGCAAGATTTCTCGCAATGGTCCACGCCCACAAGCCCCGGTCATCCCAGAGCAAGAGATAGCCCGTAAAATCCACGATCAAGGTGGCAACCAGCAGTCCCAGGCCAATGAGCCAGTTGAACTGCCGCGGTGGCGCATATGCTCCGGTGATCACCACCCGGATCATGTGCAACACGACCGCTCCCACCATGATCTGACCGCACCAATAGTGCAGATTGCGGATAAAAAAACCGTACGGCACCACGTGAGTCACGGACTGCACCGACGGATACGCTCCGGAAGCCGAGGGAACGTAATGCAGCATCAGCAACACTCCGGTGACGACCTCGAGGGCGAACATCCAAACCGCGATACCCCCCATGCACCAAGTGAATCTGATGTTCGCAGCCGTTTCGGGAAGGGTTCTGGGATGAAGGTGTAACAAAAATGCGGACAGAGATGACATGGTCTCCGTACTACCGATAGGTTTCGCGAAGACAGGGATGCTCAATACCGTTGACTCCGCACGTTCAGATACCCTTGCGCTTTGAAACAACTGATATCTCAGGCGACTCTCTTTACAAAAAGGTCCCCCGAATCTTTCCTGTTTGAATGCGCATTCGTGTGTGAGATGAGCGTTCAGCGATCCGGTCAGAGCTGATCCACGAGTCTGATGTTGCCTTTGTCTCTCTTATCCACCACTAATCCGGGAATGGCTTTCGTGGCGGGACCCGTTTTCAGGTTTCCGTCTATGTCGAAGCGGCTGCCGTGGCAGGGGCATTCGAAAAGCCTCGTCTCCGGATTCCATTTCTGGCGGCAACCCAAGTGGGGGCAACGATCGTCGAGAGCCATCAATTCCCCGCCGCTTTTTCGTCTTACCCAGGCAGCGGCTTCGGGAACATGGAGAGGAACGTCTATTTCAAGGTTGTTCAGCAGATCTTGCGAGACTTCTCCCCTCTTCGTCCTGCCAATTGAGAAGACCGAAAATCTGAACGCCCCCCACGCGATCATAGCCGCGGTGATTGCAAAAAGACCGGTCATCATGCGTCTGAGAAAATTTCTTCTCTGTTCCAAAACTCTTACGACCGCGGCTTCCCATGCCCGCTCCGGATGTCGAGAGACCTCGGAGTGTCGCGCATGCTGCCTGTTCTCACATCAGGAGACGGATCCTGGCTGTCTAGAGAGTTAGAGGTCAGCCGGAAATGACAGAACCGCGCAGGACCAAAAAGTGAATTTCCGGGAGACGTCGCGGGAAGTATTCTTCCCGCGGATCTCGCCTCATTAGCATCCCTGGTCGGGCGGAGTAGGCTTCTTCGCCGCGCCTTCGCTCTTCATCGCTTTTTCAGCGTCGTCTTTCGTTTTGAAAGGCCCCTTGACCACGGATTTCACGTCAGCCGGTTTCGTGTCGACAACCGATGTTTTTCCGGCTGCATCCTTGACCACGTAAAAATCTGCGGCCACCGCCAGTGTAGCCGTAGTGAAAGCTAATGCCGCCACCATGACAACTATCGTACGAACTATTCCGCTCATGAAAGCCCTCCTTTCGCGTAGTGCACAGCCAGGGTAGCACGAACGGCCGCGCAACTCCATCACTTGTCGTAAGGCGCCCATTTTTCGGCGAGCCCGGTTAATCCGAAAGCAATCAGTGCCATGACTGCGATGGCCGCAGCCGCAATTTCCTTATGCAAGCCAAACGCTTGCCAAAGGGTCAATTTGCCCAGATCGGAACTCATGTAAAAATTTCCCCACAGAGAGAATCCCGCCGCAAACACCCATATTCCGGCAACCATTCCGAGCAAAAATACTACCGCATCGAGCTTGCCCGAGACCATGCCCACGACCGACGTGCCGGGGCAGTATCCGCCGACGACGAAACCGAGTCCGAACAGGATTCCCCCCACGAGCTGCGGCCACAAATACGTGTTCAGGAGCGAGACTTCCACCAGCGTGGCATAGTCGAACAATCCGAGCCAGCTCAGAGCGACCATGCCGAACATCGCGGTGACCAGGGCGGAAAACATTACTTTAAGGACGCGCATATCCCTAAAATAGAATATGTTCGTCAAATTGCGAGAATCTCCGAACCCGGCGCGTTCCAGGACGAATCCGAACAGTAATCCGACGCCCAGCGCTATCCACAGGCTTGTTCCGTAACTCAAATATCCTTGTATGTAGAGAGGCCCGCTCATGACCATTCCCTCCTGACAAAATATGCTGCCATGAATGCCGTGCCGAAGACGGCCATCATGAATACCCAACTGCCCACTGCCATGGTCGCGCCGCCGCTGAGCGCCTGCCCACTCGTGCATCCCATGGCAAACCTCGTGCCTACTCCGCCGATCGCGCCACCCACGAAGGCAAGCCCCAGACGGAGTCCGACGCTCGCAGTGGGTCCCCTGCTCACCCCCGGTCTGAACCTGCGGGCCGTAATAACCGCAATAAGTCCTCCCAGGAAAACGCCGGCCACTTCCACGACCATCCAGTTCACAAATGGGTGCTTCGCGGACGGCTTGTAAAATTCTTTGTAATATCCGTTGCTCTCCACTGTGGAAGGAGCTATTTCGTGGGCAATGACAGCGGAGGTCCTGGCCACTGCGCCGGAGGCTCCGAGGCCGGTGCCCATAAGATAAAACGTGAGGAGCAAGACCACTCCAAGAGCAATTCCAGCTAGATACGGGTTCCAAAATCCTTGAGCATAATCGGGTTTCTCCATGACACTTCCCCTGTGTTACCGGTTTTTCTGCTGGGACTCATCCGATTCTCGGATTTCCTGCGCAGAGGTTTTAAACTTTGTTTTTTGAAGCAAGCTTTCCGAAACCCCGAGTGACTGAGGCTTCCCTGTGTCCGTAATAATTTCTCCCCAGAGAACGGCAGCGGGCTGATGTCCGGGCGGGTCCAGCGGGCAAGGAAACAATCTCGTTTTGAGGTGGAACACACCCGCGACCGTGACCGCGACCAGCGCCACAATTGTGGCAGCGGCCAGGCCTGCCACCACCGATCTACCGTTGATCTCCTTGTTGAGAGACGCGCGTGCCTCCTCCCTCTCTGCTTCCGAGGATTCGGCAGCGACGGTCTCCGGCTCGGGTTCGGCGAGTGTCTCAGGAGTCTCCGGTGCCGCCGGCTCAGATTGCGTCGTTTTTTCTTCGTCCGTCATGTAGGTCTCCTTTTCGGGCAAGAAAGTAACCCGCTCGGGATCAAATTATTTGAGGAGGAGTTCCTGAAAAGACGATCAAAGCCCTCAGGCTCATGCCGCCGATCAGGACGAGCAGGTCGGCTCCGACTACCAGGTATTTGGGCATCTCCCCGTATTCAAAGTACTCGACGATGCTCAGACAAAACGGTATCGCTATTCCCAGGACCACGACCAGGCCCCAGAAGTAGGGACTGAGTGTTCCCGATATCAACATTGTTGCCGAAGCCGCGGCCTCCGTAGATCTCGTCAGGGACATGAAAATGAGCAGCATCAACACAATTCCCTCAACTGCCAGAAAAATAACGTGACCGAGCGCGAAGTTGGACAGCGTGCGAACGGTACGTATGTCAATGGCTGCAGCGCCAATCATAGCCACAGCGAGTCCCGTGGACATGGCTGAAGCCATGAACAGTACCGGCATCACCGGGGTATTCCAAAATGGCACTCCATTGACCACCGCGATGAGCACTCCAGTGTATCCGGCTGTCGCTACGGCAAGAAAACTGCCGACTGCCTCCAGGACTCGGACATACTTCTTGGCGAAGCGCCCGACCGACGAGATTTCGTTCAGTGCTGCAGCGTACAACAACGCTACGGGGATAAACGCGGAGAGAACGATCACGCCCCAGGCGATCATGCTCCCCAGGTTGCTCATGAGATAAAGCTGACGCCACGGCTGCCAAAACCCCGCTTCAAGGTCGAAGACAAGACACAGGGTGCCGATTGCCACAAGCGGGCCCGCTGCAAGAGACCCGGCTCGCGCAAGGGCTTTGGACCAATCCGGAGCCAGGAGATCGCAGGCCACCGCTGCGACGAAAGCGCCCGCCCCTGCTCCAGCCAAAAAGAGATAAGTGATGATAAGCCAACCCCACGCGCTCTCCTGCATGGTTAACTCCTCTTGTAAAAAACTTTGGGACGAGTGTTGAGGTCGGGCCTCAAGGGTTCCGCCCGGTATTTGGCTATGAATCGAGATATGCTGCTGTTTGGATCGTCCAGATCCCCAAAAATTCTCACCCGTGTAGGGCATGTGGTCACGCAGGCAGGTTCACCGCCAGCCCTGACGATATCGATGCAGAACCAGCATTTCACCGAAATCCCCTCGTGTTCGTCGATGGACCGGACTTTGTACGGGCAGGCCTCAATGCAGTACTTGCACCCGACGCATCGGTCGCGGTGAACGAGGACGACTCCTTCGGCGGACGTGTAAATCGCACCTGTGGGGCACACCCTCTGGCAGGGCGGATTTTCGCACTGATTGCATTGAAGCGGAACGAATTCCTTTCCGAATGACGGGAACTTTCCGCTGTCTTTTTCCTTTATCCAGTTGAAGGATTGCTTGTATTCCAGCCCCTGCTGATTCTGGCAGGCGACTCTGCAGGAGTGGCAGCCGACACAGCGAGTCGTATCGATGGCTATTCCATAACGAGGCATGGCACCCTTCCTAATATTCGTTCCGGCATGAAGGCTTCCTTCATGAGATTGTCTTTTCAACGTGTACGATGATCTCACCGGACATGGTGTGACCGAGAACCGGCTCGAAATACGTTGGCAGGAAGTCGTTGTAACTGATGCCGTATCCGAACCCGGTGTGAAGGTTGCGGGAAAAGATTCCGTATCCGCTCGGCAGAAAGATACATTCGGGATGAATGCCGTCAGTGACTCTGACCCTTGCTCTGCCTTTGCCCACCGATGAGGTCACGTTGATGCAGTCGCCATCCTTTATCCCCAACACTCTCGCCCGATCCGAATGCATCCATACCCGTCCCGCGTCATTTAGCCTGGCAATTTCTTTGAGATAAGGCTGATTTACCGTGCGCGCGTGAGTCTGGTACGCCTGTTTGCCGTGTATGAGCCTGAAGGAATGTGGATCTTTGTCATCCGGCATGACGAGGGGCTCCTCCCACACGGGAACCGCCTGAACATTCAGATCCCGCAACGTGCCGGAAACAAACTCGAGCTTTCCGCTGGGAGTGGTAAACTGCGGCTCTCCGGGTTTCCATTCGTCACCGAGATCCACGACGCCTTCCTTCTTGAGCTGTTCCAGGGTTATCCCGAGCGGGGCCAGGGCCGCACGGTTGTAGTCTTCCAGGGTAAAAGCGAAGTACTTGCCGATCCCAAGATGCTGTGCCAGTTCGATAAGAATCCGGACCATGGGTTTGGTGTCGTACAGGGGCTTTACGACCGCCTGGCGAATGGCCACTTGCTTGGTCTTGTAACAATGGTTGTTGTGGACCACGTCGTCGCGTTCCAGGTAGTACGACTCGGGAAGGATGTAGTGGGCAGCGGATGCAGTCTCCGACAGCACGTAATCGAAGCTCACCAACAATTCCAGTTTTTTGTAGCCTTCGATGACCCGCGCGGGATTGGGATTGGTCCTTAACGGGTTGTTGTGGTACACGAAGCCCGCCTTGAGCTTTCCTTCGATAGCCAGTTCGGGTATTGCCTGAGAAAGACCATGACCTCTGGGCGTTATCGGATAACGCTCCGGGTCAGCGCTTCCATCAGCCATGGGACCTTCCACCTTGGGTGGGATCGGGTATGTGGACTTGTCCAGTTTGCCCAGTTTTGCCTTCGGTGGCTCGAACAAACCGCCGAGCTGGTTGTAATTCCCCATGAGGCCGTTCACGCAGGCCACGGCTCTCACGAGTTGGAGACTGTTCTTGTACTGGGTTCCCATGGCGCCGTGATACCCGCGGTGCACAACGGCTCT
>DATHCX010000016.1:0-23493 GCA_035319325.1 Desulfomonilaceae bacterium | reverse complement strand
ATGCGTATTGCTTCAGGAACAAGGCTTCTATCGCGGACAGAGGAGTTGACTTTCACATGGCCGCCGCGTATGTTGCAAGAGGTTTGCTCGCTGCTTGGGCCCCTGTGTATCGTGCCCCCGTAGCTCAGTGGATAGAGCGACGGATTCCTAATCCGCAGGTCGCAAGTTCGATCCTTGCCGGGGGTACCAGGAAACATTGAAGATTCAGGACGTAGCCTGAATCTTTTTTCCTTTTGGACTCCTTTTGTGTTCACAAAGGTACACATTCTTTTCCGGGAGAGGGTTCTTGGTTCTGCTGGACGAAGATCTCAGTCTCGCCATCATCAAAGGTCATCTGGTCGATGGCCTGAATAAGCTCCTGACCATTGATACGGCCATATCGATCATTAACGCTTTTTTCCCTTAAACCAATGCGCCATGATCGACTCTGCGATCTGGTAATCCATTCCTGAGCGCCGGGCATTGGTGCGCCACGTGTGCGGCAGATCGTGGAACCGCGGGAAAGGCTTCTCTAATAATTCTGCTTCGTTCAAAGCTTCACAGGCCCTCGGCCTGGGGTTGTCAATCGTAGCTGTCCCCGGTATCCGTGTCCCCTGGCCGTCATGGACAAGAAAAACCCTGTCACTGGCGAGAAATGGGATCCTCATAGCCTCTCGCCCCGTTGATCTCGAAAATCTCGAACCCCGTGTCGTGGAAAACAGGCATCGCCGTTATCAATTCATTTGTTGGCGGCAGAATGGGTTACCTGAATCCTTTGGCTCTGTTTGTCATCCGATTGTTTACATCGATGAATCGAGACCGGGTGACGCACGGTATAGCAAAAGGAATAGGGCAATGTTGAGAATTGTTGCAAAAACAGCTTCCATTGTAATGGTGCTTTTGTCGACCTCTGTTACTACCGCATCGGCATTAGATACGACGACCTGTGTGCAGGTAACCATAGCATGTATAGACCAATGCACGGGAACAGGTGATCAAAAAGTAATGTGTGCAAATGGGTGCGAGGCTTTGAGCAAGGTATGTCGAGCCAGCGGTAATGCGAGCACCAAAAACTCCGGAAATAAGTCGACTGACCCGACCGGTACTCCACCCAAAGGCGGGCTGACGCCTGTAGATGTCGGCGGCATCAAGGACCCTGGCGGTGGCGGGAGTTCTCCCACGAAGCCCATACATGGGCTGGAGCCCATTAGTGTGGGTGGCATTAAACAATCCGGTGACGGCACTGGTTCCGACACAACGACTATTTACCGTTCCCACAGCAAGATCGTGGATAATCAAGACGCTCAAGACCTCATCTGGGGCAAAACCAAAAAAGTCAACGTAGGGACTACCGGGCTAACAGATGGCCAGACCGGTGCCTCAGGCAAAGAAAAGATTCAGACTCATCCGGAAGAATTTGCAAAGCCAATCAATTCTCAACCTCACGTCGTCACAGGCCAGAAAAAGTCTAACGGTGAGACCAGAGGGGTAATTACTGGACAGGCTTCTCAGAAAGATGGTTCGGGAAACCGGAAGTTTGACGAGGTTTTTCGCCAGATGAAGGAGAAGACAAGCGTTCAAGACACGGGGTCTTCTTTGACGCGATCTGGTTCGACCCAAAGCCGTCCTCATGGGAGGCATAGGTAGACGCAAGGGGGCAAACCACAAGATAGAACAACTTGGACCTTCTTTTCAGCGTTTCACTCCTTCGATGCCCGTGAATTTCCAGTGCGCGGGCTTTCCCGTTTCTGAGCACCCCCGGTCTTCGGCCCAAACATCGGACGCGACCTCGGGCTTGGAGCGAGCTTTTTTTCTTGACAACCATCCGGCACGCAGGTATGTAAGTAAGTATTACATACATGGCCGTCCCCGGGATTCAATGACATGAAGAAAAACGCTGCAGCGCCACCAAGTACCGCACCTCAACATGCTCAGGATTCACAGCGAATCGACGTGCCTCCTGGTGGCGTAAAGATCATGGAGGCCCTGAGGCTGCTGCTGCAGGAAAAAAGCTTCGACGCCATTACCACGGCGGAGATATCAAAGGTCGCTGGTGCCAACGAGGCGCTTATCTATAGATACTTTAAAGATAAGAGAGGCTTGCTCCACAAGGTGCTGGCGGAGTACACCCTGGATCACCTTCTTCAGATTCGAACCGCTGTCAACCATGTGCAGGGAGCACTGAACAAACTCAGGCAACTGATGAAGGGCACCATATCCTTTCATAAGAAGAATCGTGTTTTTTCCCAGATACTCTTGTTGGACGTCAGAAATTACCCCGGGTACTTTGATAGTGACGCTTACGAGTTGGTTAAACAATATGCCAGGCTCATTGACGAAATCGTGGAAGAAGGGATCAGAAATAACGAAATCCGAGAAGATGTTTCTATGGCCTGCGTGAAGGATGTCATTGTGGGCAGCATAGAGCATGCCTGCCTCAGGTCGGTGGTGTTCAAGCGGGAATTTGACGAGGAATTACTGGCGCGCAATCTCACAGAAACGGTAATCGGTGGCCTGGCCAAGCCCACCGCGCTGTCGCGACCGGCCGAGGATGGCAAGGACCTCAATCCCGGCGATCGAACGTGCACACGCATGCCGAAGACAACATCCAAGAAGCGCGCGTAGCGCCACAATCTTTTCAACTCGCGCCACGATGCTGCGAGTTGCCCGGCCGGCCGGAACACGCCGAGAAGACTTGTTAGTGCGCCGGGCGTATCGTACCAGAGAGTTGCTGTTTGCGGACCGTTTGAGCGCTCCGAGGAGCATTGTCGGAACCTGGTGGCGAGGAAAACGGCACTTTCTCTCGACACATGTTTCTTGCAAAGGAATCTCGGTTATGGGGCCAAGCCTCATGGGATATGCCGGAGGTTTGTCCAGGGCGGCCCAGTGCCCGCGGACAGGCGCTGGACCGGCGGAAGAGGCCTGCGGACTGACGATACCCAAAATGGCAGGCTAGACGACTGCGGGCTCATGCCATTTCGCTGTCCAATACGTCAAATCGGACGGGACTCTTTTAGCAAAGGGCTACCCAATCTGACATTCTTGAATGCGCATGAGCAGAAATCGTTTTATTTTTGTCCATTGGCGGTGCCGTGTGCCGTTGTAGCGAGAAGAAAATCGCCCAACAACCCGGGCCGCAGAAAAGTAGTGCGATACGTACGGAATGGAGTGAGTTATGCACCTAACCCCGGAAATGACAGAAGAACTTACTATCCTCAGGGAAGCAGTTTATAGGGCGGCCAGGGACAAGATTGCCCCAGTCGCCGCATCAATCGACGAGTGCGGAGAATTCAACCGGGATGTGGAAGCGCTCTGCTGGGATCTGGGTCTGTTGACTCTCGCTCTGCCGCCGGAGTTCGGAGGTTTGGAAAAAAACAAGGGTACCTCCCTGTGCATAGCGGTTGAAGAGATTTCCCGATTCTGCGCATCTTCGGCGTTGTTGCTCATTATTCAGGCCGTGGGGTCGTTTCCCATCGTCCACGGAATATGCCCGGAGATCAGGGATCGGGTACTGTCCGGAATCCGGGACAATCGGCAACTGGTGGCCTATTTGGTGACCGAACCTTCCGGCGGATCGGACGTTGCATCCATCAAGACCACTGCCACCAGAGACGGCAACCAATACGTCATCAATGGAGCGAAATGTTTTGCGACAAACGGTGGCGTGGCATCTCTATACTCGGTCCTTGCCAGAACTTCTCGAGAGGATGGCCACAAGGGTCTGTCGTTCTTCCTCGTGGAGCGTGATCGGGCGGGCCTTCAGGTGGGACGGAAAGAAAACAAGCTAGGCCAGCGCGGGTCCAACACTACGGAGGTTTTTCTCGATGAGGTAAGGGTGCCTGCAGTCAACCTCCTGGGTGAGGAAGGGGCTGGTTTCCGTCTGGCCATGAAGGATTTCGACATGTCCAGGCCGGCGATCGCCGCCCAGGCGCTGGGCATTGCCCAGGGGGCGTTCGAAATGATGGTGAAATACTCCACCGAGCGTCAGACCTTTGGGAAGTTCCTTGCCGATCACCAGATGATCCAGGCAATTCTCGCCGACTCAGGCATGTTGATCGAAGCCGGCAGAGGCCTGGTTTACAGGGCGGCTGCACTCTATGACGCAGGCAAGCGCAATACCAAAATCGCCTCAATGGCCAAGTGCCTCGCCAGCGACGCTGCGATGAAGATTACAACGGATGCAGTTCAGGTGTTGGGAGGATATGGGTATACAAAGGATTTTCCGGTAGAGCGCATGTTCCGAGACGCGAAACTCACCCAAATTTTCGAAGGAACCAATCAGATTCAGCGAATCGTCATCGCTCGGGAGATCCTGAACGAGGTCGGTTTTACCATTTGAAGGCTTCCGGTGGAACATTCGGCACATCTGCCTCATGCGTGTTCCGTTAGAGGCTAGGGAGGTTGCACTTTGCTCAAACTAGACGACGAACAGCGAATGATCCTGGAAACGGTCCGCCGGATCGCTGCGAGGGAGATTGCGCCCAGGGCTGCGGAATTGGACGTGGCAGGAGGATTCCCTCACGCAGCGGTGGCCTCCTTTGCGGAGAACGGCTTACTGAATCCTCTTCTTCCCGCACAGTACGGCGGTGTGGAACTGAGTTTGCTCACTTTTTCCATGATTCTGGAAGAAATTGCCCGGGCGTGTGCTGCAACGGCCTTGCTGCTCATCGCTCAGACAGACGGAATGCTTCCGATCCTTCACGGCGGAAGCGACGCCCTTAAAGAAAAATACCTCCGGCGTCTTGCGGATGACTCTCGCCAGTTGACGGCTCTTGCCGCAACAGAACCGTCAGCTGGCTCTGACATCGTGTCCATGAGAACCAGGGCCGTGCGCAAGGGCGACAGGTACATTGTCAACGGCCAGAAATGCTTCATAACCAATGGATCGGTTGCAGATTTCTTCGTTCTGTACGCGTATACCGATGCTTCCAAGGGAGCCCGCGGGATCAGCGCATTTGTTGTGGAGAAAGGCTTTCCCGGTCTCGTGTACGGCAAGAACGAAAACAAGATGGGCATGCGCGGATCGATCAATTCGGAGCTCTTTTTCGAGGACATGGAGGTTCCGGCGGAAAACCTCGTCGGCGCGGAAGGCGGAGGGTTTGTCAATCTTATGAGAACACTTGCGATGAGCAGGCTTTTCTGCGCTTCCCAGGCCGTGGGCATTGGCCGAGGCGCTCTGGAAGAAGCCGTGTCGTACGCTCGTGAACGAGTTCAGTTCGCGAATCCCATTGCGGCCCTCGCTCCCATCCAATTCATGGTGGCGGATATGGCTGCCAGCGTGGAGTCCTCGCGACTGCTGACTCACAAGGCCGCGCTCCTATTCGACGAGGGCGAGCTTGAGCGTGCAGGCACTTTTGCGGCAATGGCCAAATTCTCGGCATCAGACGCCGCGATGCGAGTCACCACGGACGCGGTTCAAATCTTGGGAGGTTACGGCTACATGAAGGACTACCCCGTGGAACGAATGATGCGAGACGCAAAACTCACGCAGATCTACACGGGAACCAATCAGATTATGAGGCTGATAGCAGGACGAGATCTCTTGCTGTCCCGTTGACCCGGACTGCACCGCGAGTCAATGGGAGGGCGAACGTTCGGCGGTCTCCAGACCCGGGAACCGTTTCACAGCACACAGGGCAATCCCGCCTTCACGTTGATGATGCGGGAATCATTCTGCTGCGGGTTCGATAGTGCTGCGCATTGAAAATGGTGTTTTCAGTCCGCAGTCAGCCAGGTTGTCCTCGCAGCGCAGTAAGGCAGGCCGTCCGAAGCGAAGGGGACACCTGGCTGATGGACGCATTCTTAATGCGCATCACCATATCTCGTCGGTGCCCAGAGGCTGACATCACACGGTGCGGAGCCATCAAACATTTACCAGAAAAGGGAGGACCGTAACATGAATAAGCGGAGCATCACCTATGACGTGGAAATGTTCAAGGACACCTTTGAGAATGAGTTTACCTATATAGAGGGATTCCGGAGAAACACTCATCGTTACAAGGACAACAGAGCTCTCACGTGCCCTGTCAGAAAGAAAACCTGGACATACTCCGAAGTCGACAAAGAGGCGAACAGGCTGGCGAACGCGCTTCTGAAGGATCACGTTCGCAAACGGGACGTCGTTATGTACCAATTGTATAACTGTCCGGAATTTCTGTTCCTCTATCTTGCTCCTCAAAAGATTGGCGCCATCAACTGCCCCATCAATTTCAGGCTCTCCTATGGGGAAACCGCATATATTATCGACGACAGCAAGCCCACGATCTATTTTTACGATGCAGCCATAAGCGAAGTGGCCGAAAAAGCATTGAATACTGCTTCGCACAAGCCCGCGAAGGTGGTGATGGTGGATAGCTTCGGTTCGCACAAACCTTTTGACGGAGCAATTTCGTACAATGAGTACGTGGAAGGCAAGCCAGAAGCAGATCCGGGAATTCACAGACCCAGTCACATTTATGACGAGACAACGAGGCTGTATACTTCAGGGACGACCGGCATGCCCAAGGGCGTTCCTTTGAACAATGTCAACGAAATCCTGAGCGCGCACGATGTCATCATGCATTTTCCGCTTTCTCCTCGAGACAAAACGATGAATATGACGCCGTGGTTTCATCGCGGCGGGCTCTATTCAGGAGGCCCCAATCCCACGCTGTACACGGGTGGCGAAGTAATCTGCCTCCGGGAATTCGATCCTCCTAAGGTCTTGGATTGTGTACAGGAATACGGTCTCACGTTCCTCATCGGAGCGCCTGTCACGCTAAAAGGCTTGTGCGACGAGCAGGAGAGAAGCCCTCGAGATCTCGGGAGGCTCAGGGGCATCGTGACCATGGGAGCCCCTTTGGAGAAGAATAGCTGCATCCAATTTCAGAAGGTCCTGACTCCCAACATTTTCAATGGATACGGTTCCACGGAAGCCTTTTGGAATACGTTCCTCAGGCCGTACGATCTTCCTGATATGGCGGGATCGGCCGGCCGTTCCTGCACCGACGACGACGTGGCCGTAGCAAGGCTGTATTCGGATCGCCTGGCCGAGCCGGATGACCATGTGGCGAAAGATAATACGGAAGTGGGGGAGATCATTGTAAAACCCACGGGTAAGTGCGCCTTTGATTACATCAACAAAGCGGATGAAGCAAAGAAAAAGTTTTACAAAGGCTGGTTGTATATCGGAGATCTGGGAACATGGAACGAGGAGGAATTCATAACCGTCGTCGGACGAAAGGACGACATGATTATCTCAGGCGGTGAAAATATTCAACCTGTACAGGTGGAGGAAATTATCAACCAATGCCCCAAGGTGCTCGAAAACGTCATCGTAGGAATGCCGGACGACAAGTGGGGGCAAATGGTTGTCGCGTATGTGGTCAAGCGGGATCCATCCCTCACTGCGAAAGAACTCGACGAGTTCTGTCGCAATCATCCGATGCTGGCACGATACAAGAGACCGCGCTACTACTGTTTTGTGGAGCAGCTTCCCTTGACGGCCACCGGCAAGAAGATCCACTACAAGTTGAAACAACAGGCTGTTGAAGATTGTGCCAAAGGGTTGTTGGAGACAATTTGATCACGATGGTCGAAAATCGGGAGGTGACGCCACATGGCTCACGGTGATGACGAACAGGTGAATTGCGAAGAGGAAAGCCCATTGCAAAACGGCACGGAATCGCGTGGTGGCGCGGGAGCGACGGAATACCGGGAGATCGTCTTCGAACAGAAAGGTGCTATTGCAATCCTTACCCTGAATAGGCCGGATATTCGGAACGCTTTTACCCATCAGGAGATGATCGACGAGATTGTCGACGTGTGTCAAAAGGTGCAGGATGCGGATTCGGTGAGCGTTCTCGTGGTTACGGGTGCTGGCTCCTCCTTTTCGGCTGGAGGGAACGTCAAGGACATGTACAAGAAGGAGGGCATGTTCTCGGGAGATCCGAATGACGTGCGCCAGAACTATCGTAAAGGAATCCAGCGAGTCACCCTCGCGTTCCAGCGCCTCGACGTGCCCGCCATTGCCGCAGTGAACGGCCCGGCCATGGGTGCGGGCTGCGATCTCACCTGTATGTGTGATATCCGTATTGCCAGCGAGAAAGCACGTTTTGGCGAGACTTTTGTGTCGGTAGGATTGATCCCCGGGGATGGCGGCGCTTTCTTGCTTCCTCGGGTCGTAGGTTTCTCCAAAGCGTTGGAACTGGCTTTTACGAGTCGCGTGATTGATGCCGCCGAAGCGCTTCGCATTGGGCTGGTGAGCGAAGTGACGCCACCTGAAAGACTGTTGGAGCGCACAATGGAGGTTGCGGCCGAGATCGCCCAACACCCGGCACGAATTCTCCGTCTTGCCAAGCGTCTGTTCTATCTGTCCCAAGGGAGAAGCCTGGAAGAAACGTTGGAACTATCCTGTTCTTTTCAGGCTCTGTGTCACCACAGTCCCGAGCATATGGAGGCCCTGGAGGCATTCTTTGCCCGGCAACGAAATCGAAGCGGGCAAGAAGATCAACGTCTCCCCGGCAAATGATGTAGTGATTCTCGAAAGAAATCGCGGATTGGCTATGCGAAATATTACAAGTTTGTCATTGCGAGGGCAAAGCCCGAAGCAATCTCGTTCGCCAAGGCGAGATTGCCTCGTCACTACGCTCCTCGCAATGACCTGCTTCAACATTGTACATCCAAGGGAAGGCTTATCAATCCAACAATACTTTCGAGAATTACTCTAAACGTTCTTGAGGTGAGGTTCGGGGGGGAAGATCTCATACGGATTCGCTTTCTTACAGGTAACTCGATTCTGGGCACAGGCTGGGGGCACTCCTTCGCTGCGGACGACGCGGAGCCGTCTCATCACTTCGCTCAGGAGAGCCCCCAGCCCTGCAATCTCATAAATCTTATGGCGAATGCGTATCACAAGAAGTGGCTACCCGAATTCACGTATTTGAAAGCGCATTGGTTACCGCGAACTCAAGTCGACGGGTATGCGGAGCGTGATTCCCGCCTATCCAGCGCTCCTCACCGGTCATGTGAAGCAAGGTCGACGAAACTGTCGAGCAGCCTGTTTAAGCCTTCACTATCCTCAACGCTCCTGACGCTGCCAAGAATTCCAAGCCCCTCAGTCTTGTCGTGAACCGCGGTCTCGTCGTCATCGCAGATCAGAATTGTAGCCGTGGTCCACGATATTTCCAACAAATCGGCCAAGAGTCGAGCTCCCGACACACCAGCGACCCCGTCCTCAACGATTACGAGGTGAGGTGCGCAGGTGCGGCTTTTCCGAAGAAGCGCTTCCGGATCTGTGGCTATCGTTGGGTGGATTCCTCGTTTTTCGAGCATGTCAGCGGCCACCGCGGCCCGTTGCGGATCCGTCACCAGCAGGGTAGCCCTCAGACTTCGGGCGATACAGTCACGTTTCATGTTCTGTTCCCGGCCACTCGGCCGACTATCGATGCCACCTGTTGCGTCTGTGCGTTATTCCGAATCTCCTTAGTTCCGAGCCGCGCTTTCACGGCCCGATTCAGTTCCCTCATCCAAAGGACACCCAGTCACCGTTGCCGATATAGAGATCGCTCTTGGAGCCTTTGCTTCCGTTTCCCCGCACTACCGGGTAACCCAACTCAAGCATTTTTTGGACCGCGGGCAAGCCGGTGCAGTGGTTGGCGGCGATTTTCTTGAATCCGTAGGAGCCTATTTTCTCTATCAGGCCGCGCTCTTCATCTCCCAGATTGCCAAATGGTGCAAGATGCAACCCTCCGTACAGGCCATAGAGCTTTCCTCCTGCACTGAGCATGTTGACCGCGTAATCGGCGAAGGTGGTGATGTTCTGGTGGCAGCACCCTGTGAACAGTACCAGACCGGCATCTCTCACATTGAAAAAAAGAGACTGCTCTCCTCTGACCTTCAAAACAATGGGGATGTCAAATCCGACGGATACAACACCATCCATCAATTTTGTGGTTTCTCCCACCCGGAATTTTGTGAGGCTTCCTTTGTGGGCTATGGAATTGCGTGCTCCGGCCCTGGGGAAATCCTTCCCATCCAAATAGCTCATGGCCACGGGCTGGAAGGTGCTGGGAATAATGATCTTGATCTCCGGGTTGTACTTGAGGACGGCTTCCAGGCCCCAGAAATGATCCAAGTGTTCGTGGGTAATGTACAGGAAATCAATTTCGCCGTTCTGAAGCATGCGATCCACGCCTTCAGCCTTGAATCGCTCGTCCATGTATTTCGCATCCCATCCAGTATCCACAAGGAACCTGATCTTGTTGCCACTGAGGCTGTCGACCTCCACAAGGGAACAACTTCCCGCCGCGTTTGCAGGAGTCCACTCGCCGCTCCATTGTTCTGCGTTTTTCGGTCCCCCGGCCTTGCCCAGGTCGGCGAGCATCACCTGGTTATCCCACCAGCCAACCTCGGAAATGCACGTGATGGTGACCTTTTTGCACTCGCCCATCGACTTCAGGTCCAGGTGACTCGCGTCCACATGCTGCGCCTCGAAAGCCCCGTCCAAGCTGAGCATAGCCCCTCCGATGATCACTGTTTTGAGGAAATCCCGTCGGCCCAATGTTTGCATAATGAATCTCCTTTACCGGATGAAAATAATACACTGATCAGAATTCCTCTCGTTCACAGCCAAGATTCAGAATGTTCCCTCGCGTGGCACCCTGTCGCCATCACGAAGAACCACAACAACTGCCGGGAACGCATCCTTTCTTCGATGGCTCGCTTCCGCAGCAACTCGTCCCGGCGGCATGACCCGATGGTTCGTTATTGACCAAAATGGAAGGGGTGGACATCAATTGCTCCAACTTTGACCCTCCGCAAGAGGTACACACGAGATCGTCCGAGTTCCTTCCCATGCCCACAAGGAGTTCACTCACCTGATTGCATTCCGAGCACCTGTATTCATAGATCGGCATCTGTTTTTCCTTCCTCCATGCGCCAGCAGTTGAGACCTGCTTCCAAGTCGTGGTTTTCACTGAGTATTGCTTTTCGTAAGTTCGGTGCCGGATTTCATGACCAAGAGAGATTGCTTCGTCGCTGGCTCCTCGCAATGACAGGCCCGAGCAGTGTCATGGCGAGCGAAGCAAAGCAATCTGCCCCGACAGACCCGATTTAAGAAAACCTGTAATAAGCACCGTCTCTTTTGATGCTTCCGCCAACAGAGGTATCCAACTCAGGACAAGAGATCCGGCGCCAGCCGCTCCCAGATCCCCCGAATAGCCCTGCTTGCGGAGGAATCGCCGTTTTCCACCGCACAACGCCGCTGCACCATCGACTGGATCACTTCGGGATCGTACGGAATTCGACCTATGACCTTAGACTCATTGCGTAACGCGACCTGCTCTATCCGGTCGGCCACCTCCGGGTTAATATCGCACTTGTTGATAGCCACCCAGACGGGAATCCTGAACCTCCGTACGAGCTGCATGGCACGTTCCATGTCGTGCAGCCCGGACAGCGTCGGCTCCGTGACAATCAAGACGCGGTCGGCTCCCGTAAGAGAGGAAATTACCGGGCAACCCACTCCTGGAGCCCCATCCACCAGTACGAGCGGTATCTCTTTCTTTCTTGCGAGATCCCTTGCCTGATTCCTGACGAGCGCTACCAGCTTGCCCGAATTTTCTGCACCCGGGAAGAGTGAGGCGTGGACCATCGGGCCGAAACGAGTATCCGAAATACACCAATGCCCGTTCAAACCTTCTTCAAGAGAAACAGCCTGTTCCGAACACACATGAACACAGACCCCACAACCTTCGCACGAGAGAGGATTCACCACCAGCTCAGCGTTGATCGCACCGAAGCGACACGTTTCTCGACATTTTTGACATTGAGAGCATTTCTCCCGGTCTATCGCTGCCTTGGCTGCGCCCCGGAAATCTTCCTCATGATGGATCTCCGGATGAACCAGAATGTGAAGATCCGCAGCGTCCACATCGCAATCCGCCAGCACTTTGTTCGGTGCCAGGAAAGCGAAACATGCAGTCAGACTCGTCTTGCCCGTGCCTCCCTTGCCGCTGATTATGACGAGTTCTTTCATGATTTCGTTTCCTCGAGATGTGGCCTGTTACCGTTGATCAAGTCCCGTATCGTCACGAACAGTTCGAGAAACGTGTCGACATATTGAGGAGTTGAGTCAACGAGCAGATTTCCTCGTGCGTAACCCTCCGCGATGCGCCGCTCATGAGGGATTTCCGCCAGCAGGGGTATCCCTTTTTGGCTGCAGAATCCGTGAACCTCGCCATCCCCAATGTCCGAGCGGTTCAGAATTACCCCCAGCGGAATCCCGAGATCCTCGATTGCCCCAACCGCAATTTTCAGATCGTGTAGGCCGAAGGGAGTTGGCTCAGTTACCATAACGATGAAGTCAGACCCTGTGATCGTTTGGATCACGGGACAGGACGCGCCAGGTGGCGCATCGAGAATAGCAATCTTGTGGCGATTGATTCTATGTTTGACCGCCCTGATGAGCGGCGGGGACATGGCCTCTCCCACTCTGAGCCGGCCATGCACGAACTCAACGGGGCCGGCAAATCCAGTTTCGATAACTCCTAATTCGCGGCCTCCCTCGGTTATGGCATTTTCGGGGCAGAGCAGCGTGCAGCCACCGCATCCGTGACACATTTCAGGAAACGTCAGAACCTGATTGCCGATAACAACGATCGAGCTGAACCGGCAAATCTCCCCGCATTTGCCGCAGAGCGAGCACTTGTTCGCATCCACAACGGGCACGGGGACGGCTACGGGTTGAGACTCTTGCAGAACCGGCTTCATCAGAACGTGACAATTCGGCTCTTCCACGTCACAATCGAGCAGTTGGGCCGTGGACCCGAGAACCCACGCCAGGCTTGTTGCAACGGTAGTTTTTCCCGTTCCTCCCTTGCCGCTGGCTACGCTGATGATCATTGGTGTCACCAATGCGCTTCCGCGTTCGGTTGATCAGCAAAGGCAACCCCATTCCGATTCAGGCGATCAAGGACGTCCTTGACCGTTCCGGATTGCTCGACCACCACCTTCACGCCCGCAGCCTGCAAGGCTCGGAATGCATTCGGCCCGCAATGACCGGTCACGAGGACTTCCACCTTCCGGTCGGCCACGACCTTGGCAGCCTGGATTCCTGCTCCCTTCAAGGCATTGGAGTTCCGCGAGTTGTCAACAGCCTCCAGAACCGTTCCGTTCTCATCGAGGATCACGATGTACCGTGCCCGGCCGAAACGGGGATCGACCTGGGAGTGAATCTCCGTTCCCATTGAGGTGACTGCGATTTTCATGACTGTCTCCCTGTTACCCGGTTCATCATTGGCCACCGCCGCACACCTGATTCGCTTGTATCAATTTCAGCCTTCCCTGAAGCAAATGATCTATGACCGCCGCCACCGTATCGCCTTCAGGCCCGTAATAGACGTCAATCCCGGCCTGCCGAAAACCCATGAGCGGCCTCATGCCGATGCCTCCCACTATCAAGGCATCCGCCCGGCTCTGTTGGAGCAGGTTCACCGGCGCCTGGCATCCACCCTGTCTGTGAGGCGGATTCTGGAGAATGGACACTTCCCTGATATGTCCGTTCTCAACGTGTATCAGAGTGAAAACGTCACAATGCCCGAAATGTCCCGAACGCAACGATTCCAGTCCTCCCGGCTGCATGGACGGTACGGCTATGGTTTTGCAAAACATCCCTGTCATTCTCCTTCTCATTCGGCGTTGTTGGAAGAGGCGTCCGAGTAGACGACTCCTTGACTCTTGTTCGCTGCCAGCTCGTCCGGCATGACATTTTCCGTCTTGCCTGCGAAGCATTCGTTCATTCCACAGGCCTTTTCATCCGTCTCATCTGTCGACGTCGCCTGCACAGGAAGGTTCCCGGCATTGCGAACTCGGCATCCATGATGGTACCGTCTCTGAACGCCTTCAGGATCTTCGGTACATCTCCGGCCAACCACGCGACGAGCCGGATGCCTCGCAGACAAATCTGGTCTTCGACGGAGCAGCTGATTCCTCCGCAGAGCAGCACATCCACATCAAGTTCCTCGAGGCGCGTCACTCTGTCTCGACGATCGACCATTGACCAATCTTCCTGCGCAATCGGTCCTTGGTCTTCTTGATCCTGAGCAAAAACCAGGATACGCAAACACGTGTCGAAGACCGGTGCAATACGGCCTTGATGTTCGGGAAGAGCAATCTTCATCATCAGCTCCCGCTTGCTGAAGGGCAAGTTGTGTGCCAAATCCCTTGCAGAGCTAGTAACGGTTCGCAGAGATACCGGCGAGTGATTCCACAGCGAAAAACAACTGCCATGACGGTGCATAATGCACCATCCGTGCTTCGCTTGGGTGCGCGTTGCACCGAAAGCAAACGCGGTGGAATTCGCGGCGACAGCACGGGAACCTGCCACTGGTGTGGTTATGGACCTGGCTGCTTGTACCGCGGCTTGCGGTATTTTTCAGCTTGCAGGAGCTATCTTATCCGCTCACCGCATCCCATATTTTCTGTTCCGTATTCTGAAGTTTTTGTGAGCAAATGGCGGACAATGCGATAGACGGATTTGGACGAAAACACTTTTTCATGCCGTTTTTTTTTCCGGAAATTCTTCTCGACAGAACTGTAGAAATGAGTTAGTGTAGGTGCTAATCTGAAAATCGCAAGCACGAAATAAATTCAGGAGGCACGTAATGAACGTCGTCCTTATGATATTGGCGTACGTGAGTGGCTTGGTTTTTGCGGTGTTCATGGCTGCGAAATTTCTCAAGTACTCTAATATGCCGATGCACGTTCGCTGGGAACTTTACCCGATTCCGCATGAAGGCAAGGAAAAAGCTTACGGCGGATCATTTTACGAAGACGTGGATCACTGGAAAAAGGCCAGGCACAAGGACCATTTTGCCCAGTACAGGTTCATGATCCCCGAAATTCTCTTTATCAGGGCGCTTCACGAGGACAATCGTCCGCTCTGGTATTGGTCTTTTCCGTTCCACATGGGCCTGTACCTCTGTATTGGAGGACTTGTCTTGTTGACGATCGGAGCCGTGTTACAAATACTGGGCATGCCTCCGTACGGGTCAGCGTTAGCTACATTCGTCTTGGCCTTGACACAGGTGATTGCGGTTATCGGATTCATTATGGGAACCATCGGTGCGCTCGGACTGTTGTACAAACGCCTGAGCGATACGGTTCTTCATGAGCACAGCGCGGGCATAGACTACATGAACCTCTTATGGCTGGGAGCGATTTTTTCAACGGGTTTTCTGGTTTGGACGGTGGATCCCAGTTTTGATATCTCCCGTCGTTTCCTGATAGGGCTCATCACGCTCTCGCCATCCACCGAGAACATGACCGGTCTCCACATCATTAATCTGCTGCTTTTCATGGGTTTTTGGGCGTATTTCCCCTTTACCCACATGACCCACATGTTTTCCAAATACTTTATGTGGGACAAGGTGAAGTGGGATGACGATCCCAACCTGGGAGATCCGGGAATGGATGCCAAAATAAAGACATATCTTGGTTATCCGGTGTCCTGGTCGGCAGAACACATTGGGGCCCAAGGCGGAACGAAGACCTGGGCGGATGTCGCCACTGCGAATCCCTGGGCTCAGAAGACGGACAAATAGCGGAGGAAAATATGAGACCGGAAGAAATAGCGAAAAAAACAGATCAGCTGGTGAACCTGAATGTTGAAGACCTGCCCAGACTGCCTCCTCCTTATGAAAATTATGAGGAAACACCGATCACTCCGCTGACAGATGACCAGAAAAGCCGATGGGAACATTCGCTGGATGGAGTAAGCGGATTGAATCTTCCGAAGCCTAAGACTCCGGAAGAGGAAAGGCAACTTGTGGAAGCCTTTCTTCGGGGCTTGAGCAAGCTCCTGACCAGAGAGGATAACTGGACCTTTCTTCAGCCACTTTCCCTTTCACTCGAATATTGTGCAAAATGCCAGACTTGCGCGGATGCATGCCCCGCGTTCGAGATGAGCGGGAAAAAAGACATATATCGGCCCACTTTCAGGTCCGACGTCCTGCGCAAGATCGCAAAGAAGTATCTCACCAAGAATGGGAAACTGCTCGCCGGATTTCGAGGCCATGACATAGACCTGAACTGGGACACCCTTGCCCGGTTAGCCGAGTTGTCCTACCGCTGCACTCTTTGCCGGCGATGCACGCAAGTCTGTCCGGTGGGAGTGGATAACGGATTGATAAATCACGAGCTTCGGAAAATCTTCAGTATGGAGATGGGTATATCTGCTCTGGAAGTTCATCAGAAGGGGTCTGTCAAGCAGCTTCAGTTCGGGTCGAGCACGGGAATGACCAAAGCTGCCTTGCACGACATTATCGAATATCTGGAAGATGACATAGAGGAGAAAACCGGGAGAAAGATTTCCATTCCCATAAACAAAAAGGGCGCGGATATCCTACTGTTGCACAATGCCGGGGAGTTTATGGCCTGGCCGGAAAACCCGATGGCATTCGCCATTCTCTTCGATGCAGCGGGCATCAACTACACCATCGCTACGGAGCTTGCCGGATATGATGGCGTAAACTACGGCCTTTGGTATGATGACGTGCAATTCGCCAGGGTCGCGGTTCAGCATTTGGAAGTTGCCCGGGACCTCGGAGTGAAGAAGATCGTTATCGGAGAATGCGGTCATGCCCATAAGGCTCTGTCGGTTATTGCCGACCGCCTCCTCCCCTCAGGCCAGATGATTCCGAGAGAAAGCTCTTATACGCTGCTCTGGGATATCGTGAAAAGCGGAAGAATCAAATTCGATCCGTCGAAGAACGATTTCCCCGTCACCTTGCATGATCCTTGTAACATTGTTCGATTAATGGGTATTGTGCAGCCTCAGCGAGAGGTGCTCAAGGCCATTTTCCCTCCCGGGAGATTCCGCGAAATGACTCCGCATGGAGTGAACAATTACTGCTGCGGAGGAGGATCCGGATTTGCCATTATGGGTTCGGGTAATTTTCCCGACTGGAAGCGCTTGGTATCCGGCCGGAAAAAGCTGACCCAGATTCTTAACGCTTTCCAGGGAGAAATAGATCCTTCGATTCGCAAGATGGTCTGCGCGCCTTGTTCCAATTGCAAGGGAATGATAAGGGATCTCATGGAACAGTACGAGGTTTTCGACAAGACCGGAATATGGTATACTGGTCTCGTAGAACTGATGGTCAATGCCATGGTTGACATTGAAAAGCCATTCATAACCTGGCCGGATGAAGATGAGGATATGTGACGCTTCCAGCCGAGAATTGCAAGCCGCTCTGATCTTATCGTTGCGAGGAGGTAATTCGCTCCTCGCAACGGTCTATCTGCTGAGTCGTTGTAAGCCTTCCGGTTACCGAAGAGATATCTCATGAAAACAGATTCACCTCGCGAGGAAAATGCGGGTGGTGAATACAACGAGCGGTTTCTGGAGTTCATGCGGCTTTTTGCCGATATGGACACCGATGAAAACTTGTTTCCGCGAGAGTGCCGTGTTTGCGGCACTCATTTCGGGAGCATACGGGAATATTTCTGTGCAACGATTCCGAAGGGACACTGTTTCGAAAATTACTGCAAGCCAGGGGCTGATTCCGGCTTCATGTTGCTCTACAGACACTGCAAATGTGGAAACACCTTGGTCTTGACGTTGAAGGAAAAGGAATTTCCCGAGCTCAACAGCTTTTGGCAGATGCTACGGGAAGAAGCGGACGATTCGGAAAGGTCTTTGAAGGAGGTAGTATCGGACTTTGCCGATCAATGTGATTGCTACTTGTTAAGCGTGATCAATCCCTGCAAGGACAAGTAATCATTTCGTGTCTCCACTCGTTTTTTCCAGCCGATCCCACGTATTCGGATTTCCCATACGCGACAGCCGATGGTATTGCCATGCAAGATGGCATTGCAGAATTACTTCTTCAAGTCTGTCCCTGAGATCGTTCATGGTCTTCCCTCCGGCGTTGCACATCTCCTTCTCAGCTTCTTCCGTTACGGTCGAATCTATGTCCGTGAGCAATTCAAAGATTCTCCCGAAGCATTTGTGGACATTGAGCTCGAATTCCTCGCGACTTGAAAACTGCACCTGAAACATCCTTTCTTGCGGAATGATGCAGGTGCTGCAGGAACCCACGTTCAGGCCCTGACAGCACCCATATGCGTGACGTTTATTTTGTCACTGTTATCTTTTCCCATTTCTTGTCGGCCAGCATCAAGTCGTCCACCTGCTGGGCGGCTGCATTGTTCAAATGAAAAGACTCAGGGGAGTCAGGTCCTATCAAGATCACTGGAGCTTTGAATTCCGTCGCAAAAGCTTCTATGGTGGTAGTGCCTCCGAAACTCGCTCCCCGAGCATTATAACCGATCACGAGTATGTCGTAATCACCCTTGCGAAAACATCTTCTGAGTTCAATTTCGTCGGCTCCTTCGCAGAGCCGGAATCCCACATCCACATAGTCTCCGAGGCGTTCGTCGAAAGTTTCCCGAAGTTCTTTGTCCTTCTTGCTGATCAAGTCAGGCGTGACCTTGGCAGTTTCCTGTTTTTCTTTGTCAACAAAAACCACGTCTCTGCGAAGGGTATAAGGGGACTCCAAAAAGTGAAACACGTTTAATCTGGTTTTGTGATGTCGTGCCAATGCCAGAGCATAATCGAATGCCCAATCTCCTTGACGTGAAAACACTGCACACAGCCCGATGCCCTTCATAGTAACTCCTACCTTTCTCCTAAGATATTTTGAAATACGTATAACTTTCGAACTCAGCGAAGTCATTTCACATACTTCTCGAGGCTTGCACTTGCTTTGGCCTGCTCAGGGGAATTTCGATATGGAAGGTAGTTCCCACATCTGTTGCGGATTCAACCGCAATGGTCCCGCCGTGTTCCTCAATGATTTTTCTTGTCACTACAAGCCCCAGACCCGTTCCTTTCGAACCCTTTGTAGAATAGAATTTCGTGAACAGTTTCTGTCTGACCTCCTCAGGCATTCCGCTACCGTTGTCGGCCACCCATAAAGAGAGAACCGAATTCTCTACACGTGCTCCGATACGGACATAAAACGAACTCTTGGCCCGGGTCGAATGACACGCTTGGATCGCATTTGAAACGAGATTTGAAATGGCGCTGTGAATGCCTTTAGGATCCAGGTACCAGGTTCCTAAATTGTCATCAAATTCTTGAACGAGATCGACATTGCTTTCTTTCGCTTTCTTGCCGTACAGATCGGAAATCTCCTTGAGAATGTCAGCAATCCCGCATTCTTCGTATTCAGGGGTCCTCTCCTTGGAAGCGTACAAGATGTCTTTCACCAGTCCGGAAACTTTCTCCACGTTTTTCTTAACCATATTCCATCCGGTTCTGGTCCTGTCTTCCTTGCCGGATCTCAGTCCGGAATCGACAATGTACACGCCCCCTTCTAATCCCGATAAGATATTTTTTACGTCATGGGACATTCCCGCCACGGTCTCGCCCAAAATTGCAAGCTCATTCTGGAGTGTCTTTATTTCCGTAATGTCCGTAGACATCTCCATTACCTCTACGATATTGCCTTGATCATCCTCAATTGGAGCGGTGCGGACTACAATGTGTTTGGTCTCTCCGTTGCGATGCCAAACTTCTTCTGAAGAGTGTATGGTCCCGTCGATAAAGGTCTTTTCCACCGGGCAGTCTTCGCATTTTTCGTTTCGCCCTTTATACACGAGATAGCAATTTTTTCCAATAGCCTCCCCAAAGTCCTCCATAAAAATCTTGTTCGCGAAAGCTATTCTAAACGATCGATCAACTACAGTGAGGTAACAGGGCACATTTTCAAAGAGGGTCTGAAACTGTTGCTCTTTCTTCTTCAGTTGCTTCTGAAGCTTCTCCACCCGGGTGACATCAACAGCCATCTCCAGGACTTCGGAAACGCCGCCTGATTCATTATAGATAGGCGAAGTGTTGAGAATCACAAATGTTTGTTCGCCATGGTCGCCTGTCAGCCATATTTCTTCGGACCGATGAGGCAATTTGTCCGAGAATGTTCTGTCCACCAAACAATTCTCACATTTTGAATCTCGACCTTTGAAGGCCCTAAAGCATCGGTTACCACTCTGATCCCCGAACTCATTCTTGAATGCCTCATTGGATCGACTTATCCTATAATTCTTGTCTACAACCGTGAGGTAGCAGGGCACTTTCTGAAAGAGCTCCCTGTATAATCGCCGGCTTTCCTCCAGTTTCGTCTGGCTCTGCGTAATTTGCTGACTCATCTCGTCAAAAGATCGCGCAAGGTCCGCAATTTCATCCGAACCGTAATCCTGCGATTGAGGATTGTAATTCCCGGAAGCCAAATTCCTTGCATTTGCCTGAAGCTTTCGAATGGCCGGAATAACGCGAAATATGATGACCAACCCTAAAGACGTCGAGACAAGTAAAAAAAGACCCGCTGCAAATAAGAGGGTTTCTTGAGCCTGTTTGTCGATCCGAGCCCGAAATTTCTCGAGAGGCAGCTTCAATTGAAGTGCTCCCAGCACAGGCGTATTGTCCGCACTCCCGTGACACGCAATTGTTGAGCATCCTTGGGTGTTCTTGAGAGGATTGACTACGTTGAGACAACTGCCGTCGTCAGAAAATCGGTACCGCATATCGAGATTTTTGCTGATATCCTTGAGCAGGGAATCGCTTTGCGACGGAGATGCCGATCCTATTCCGGACTTGTTGTCGGTATTACTCGTGTAGTGGAGAATACCTTTCTGATCATAAATATTGAGTTCCTTGAACCCTTCGTGACTGCCTATGGCTTCAACAATTTGCCTGATGACTTCCCTGTCCTTTGTCATCATGCCATTCCAAATTGCAGCCTTAATGACCTCGGAATCTTTCAAGGCAGCCTTGATTCTTTCCTGAATGAGGCTTTCTTCTTGGGTTGAAATGGTTCGATAGGTGAACGCCAGTAGAGCCACAAACATAACGAGACCCGCATAAAAACTGAGCTTAAAACTCAGACTTGTGACGAACTTGCGTACAAATTCTATCGGGGTTCTCCAACGGTGCATTACTATCCCATGACCAGCCGGGGTCGGATTACCCCGACTTCGGATTCTGAAGATGGCGGCAGAGCTTCAGCCCACGGCTTTCTTGATGGCCTGCAGCAGAAGTTCCTTATCAACGGGCTTCTCGATGTACGCTTCAGGTGGCTTTATGGATCTCTTGCCGATCCACACCTTAAAATCCATCTGAGGGACGTCGTCTTTCGCGAACCCGGTTACCATGACCACGGGTATGTCTTTGATTTCGTCATCTTTTCTCAGTTCTCGGAACATCTTGATTCCGGTCTGGTTCGGCATGAGAAGATCGAGGGAAATCATGTCCGGCTTTTCGGACTTTGCCATCTGTAGCCCCTCTTCACCATCTCGTGCCGTGACTGTCGTGTAACCATTGTCTTCCAGCAAGCATTGCAGAAAGCTAACCATATCCGGTTCGTCGTCGACGATCAGAATTTTTTTTGACATGAAAAGCCTCCTTCCCGGTGTTCGGAAACAGGAAAATCCTCTCCTTTCCGATTGGAGCTCTCGGACGCGAGCGGACTCTCGATGTGATTCTGTGAAAAGGCGAAGATTGACCATCGCGATTCACCGCCAGGTATCACAACCAACCCACCTGTTTCAGGTCATGAACCGAGGCCGGCAAAACCAGCAATTCCCCCTCCGAGTTGTTCATCCGAAATCCGTCGCAAACACCCCGATAGTATAACAGAATGTTTGAGAAAGTCCACTGCCAATCACTGGAGGTACGGTACGCTCGCGGCCCGCGGGACAGGGGCAGCACATGGCGCTTGAAACGAGCACATCCCGTCAGTTCACGCAGTTGCCGCATGAAGAACTGATGGAGTCCGGTCTATCACGGGATTCGCCGACGCCACTCTGCTTCATACGAGTGCGCTTTCAAAAAAGTAAGATTGGGGGGACCCTCTTTGTAAAGAGTGTCCTCCCGATTTCACGTATTTGAAAACGCAGCTGTATCAAGTGGCAAAAGACCAAGCAATCCCAGCGTTGCCGAAACCAGGGCGAACGCCCTCTGACGGGAAATTATGTGCCCCGGAACGTGATCCCACGAAAGCCCGGAAAGGCATCGGAACAGTCACGGTAAGGAATTGAATTGCTATAGATGGATGCCCCGGCAGGCGGATCAGAAGTTGATTCTCTCTTTTTCCACCACAAGGGGTCTCTTGAGGACTTGCGTATGGATCGATCCGACGTACTCCCCCACGATCCCCAGGAAGAACAACTGAACCGAGGCGACAAAAAATAAACCTATGACCATGGGCCCCAGACCGACTTCAAAACTGTGCCAATAGAATAGTTTGTAAAACAGGTAAAACGTGCCCGCGAGCAGACAGACCGCGGATGACAAAAATCCCATCATGGTAGCCAACCGTAAGGGAACTTTCGAATGGGAAGTAAGCCCCAACATGGCAAGGTCGTAGAGCGTGAAAAAATTATTCTTCGTGATCCCCTTTTTCCTTGTCCGTTGCAAGTATTCGATCCGGGCTTGTTCAAAACCGATTTCCGCTATCAAGCCTCTGAAATAGGGATACGGGTCGTCCAGACTGTTAATAATGTCCATCACGCTCCTGTCGTACAAGCCGTAACCCGTAAAATCTTCGACCAGTTCCGTGTCCGAGAGTCGATTCAACACTCGATAATATAGAGATCTCAGTGCGTACATCGTCCTGGATTCTTCGCTTCTGTTCTTTACCGCCACCACAACCTTATATCCCTCCTCCCATTTCTTGAGGAATTCTTTGATCAATGGCGGAGGATCCTGCAAATCGGCTACGACACTGATTACGGCTTCACCGGCTGCCTGCCGTATCGCGTGAAAGGGAGAACGGATGTGACCGAAGTTCCTTGCATTTACGATGATTTTTACTCTTTTGTCATCCTTGGCGATGTCCTTGAGAATTGCTACGGTTGCGTCTTTAGAGGCATTATCAATGAAAATATGCTCGTATGTATAATCCTCAAGTTCGTCAAAGACGGCCTTCACCTGCTCGTAGACTTCTCTGACATTCTGCGCTTCATTGTAACAAGGCGTGATCACGCTGATTAGTCTCATGCACGCTCCTTCAAACGCCTGATTGTTGCGAGTGATACAGCAAGATCAGCTCGTTTTTCAGATTAAGATCTTCGCGAATTTGCCGCACGATCTCTTCCTGAAAAACTCGAGATGATATGAGTATGGCTTCAGATCGTTCCTTCAGCTGTATCGGAGCAATAATGGGAACGCCATGAAGTCTTTTTCCCTGGTACCTCGGATTAGAGTCCACAAAGGCCGTGATATGTGCTTCCGACAGCCTGCTGACGGCCAAGAGTCTTAACGTGTGTGCTCCGGTTCCCCAGACGATGACAGGTTTACCCTGGGATGCCAGACGGTCCATCACGCGGTGAATCTCTCCATCCACCCGGTTGCATTGACGTATGTATTGCCTCAGAGCCGGCTCAGTCTCGGTGTCCCGCGCCAGTGACGCAGGCTCCAGATACGTCTCGTTCTTTTGAAATACTGCATGAAGTATTGGACCGCTTGTACGATAC
>DATHCX010000015.1:0-73956 GCA_035319325.1 Desulfomonilaceae bacterium | reverse complement strand
CGCGACTGTAGACCCGGCCGGGACGACAGGCCAGAAAGTGCAGGATCTTGAACTCCGTAGTGGTGAGCGAGACAGGTTCGCTTCTCAGAAGCACCTCATGACGGCTCGGATCGATGCTCAGGCCATGTATCTTGACAATTGTCGGCTCTTCGGATTCCCCTGCGGTTTTCCTTCGAAGGGCAACCTTGATTCTGGCGAGAAGAATCCTCGGGCTGAAAGGTTTTGTTATATAATCCTCCGCGCCCAGCTCCAGGCCCGCTACAATGTCGGCATCGTCATCCTTTGCCGTGAGCATGACAACTGGTATCTGACTCGTCGCCTGCATACTTTTCAGTTGTCTGCACACGTCAAGGCCATCCAACCCGGGCAACATGAGGTCAAGTAGAATGAGATCCGGAATGTCTTCTCTAGCCTTGCGTAACGCGTCTTCACCTGAAAGAACACAACTGACGCGATAGCCTTCTTTTGCCAGGTTGTATCTCACAAGTTCCAGGATGTCTTCTTCATCGTCTATTACGAGAATTTTTTCCTTGGCCATGCGAACTCTCTCAGCCCTGAACATTAATTTCCTTGGCCACAGATCAAAGATTCGGTCAGGGTTTCCACGAAAGCCCTGATTTCGTCTCGCACCCTGCGGTAGTGAGCGAGTTTACCCTCTTCGTGCACAGTGTTGCTTGCCAGTGCCGGAGGATCATCGAACCCGACGTGAATCATTTTTGCTCCACCCGGGAAAAGAGGGCAATTACTCTGCGCACGATCACAGACTGTGACCACATAATCGAACTCTACGTCCCCCAACTGTTCCGTGGTCTTGGAATATTGGCGGGAAATGTCTATTCCCGCCTCCGCCATCACGAGCACGGCTCTCGGGTCGAGTTCGTATTTTTCGATACCGGCAGAAAATGCTTCAATGGTGTCGGCCTTCAAATGTCGTGTCCAGCCTTCAGCCATTTGGCTTCGGCAGGAATTCCTGGTGCACAGGAACAAGACTTTCAGTTTCTCTCGTTTGTTTAACATGCTGACCTCGCCGGATCGACTCGGCAAAAAAACTGAAGCAGGGAAGCGGATGGGGAGGCATCATATCTGCGTTCTGCTGCAGTTGACTGCCGGTACCCGAACGGTCCCCCGGGTTTTACGCTGCAATGCACTGTTCACGGGCTTGACGTCGATGAACCCGTATCGTCGATGGTATTCTCTATTGGAAGTATTGCACAACAGTTACAAATATGTTAAAAAAGTACTAAAATTGCGTGTAGTGTTGGCGCTTTTTCGCGCTGGAGATGTTACATTTTTTTATATCCGCGTTGACAGCGGGCGGAATCAAGACACGGTGTCGGTAGCTGTTTTTGTACGAGCATGCCCGTCGCTGTGTATTTTTTCATAGCATGACAAGAAAAAATGATTGAATTTCCGTTTTTAACGGAACGCTAATTCCTTTTTAACAAACTTAATATACCATAACACAAGAATTACCACGATGTCGGCGACGAGAAATACTGGATATGTGGAGAAAGGAGGCACAAAATGGCTCTTTCAGACCTAAGACCGAAAGGCGACATTTGGACGGGCGTTGCGGTTGGAGTCGGATTGCTGCTTGCTCCCGTGGTACTGCCCATGATAGCGGCCGCGGTAAAGCCGGTGGCAAAAACTGCCATCAAATACGGATACATGATTTATGAAAAAGGCACCGAGATGCTCGCCGAAGTCACCGAAGTTGTAGAGGATTTGGCTGCGGAAGCGAAGGCTGAAGTGCAGACCGAGCTTGCGTCTGCCAGAGAAAAGGAAGTGTAGCCGCTGGACGTGCAAAGTGAGGTCCAATGATTGTTCCTGAGGCTCATGTGTCTCATCGGATGTCCCACAGGCTTAGGATCAAGATTCCTTCCCGGAAAGGCGATGAATCCTATTTCTCGAGGTTGCGCGAGCGGCTTGCCGAATGTCCCGGAATAGAACACGTCAGGGTGAATCCTGGGATTGGGACCACCCTGATCGTCCACTCATGCACAACGAAAGAACTGGTCGAGTTCGCCAAGAAGAAGCATTTGTTTGAGTTGAAGCGTGTCGTGCGTGCCCCAGCCACCCTGTTTGGTAACATGGCTAAGACTTTTGAAGGGTACAATAAAAACCTCAGGACTTGGACCGACGGCGAACTTGATATTCAAAGCCTGGTGTTTCTGAGCCTGCTGGTCTCCGGAATTTGGGAGGTCGCTCGAGGGAATTTGACCATGCCTGCATGGTACACTGCTTTTTATTACGCTCTCGGAGTATTTACCCGATCGCAGATGGATGAATTGGATGAGGGCACACTGCTGGTAACGGAGTTGGACGAAGCGGACCTCGATTGATATGAGGGTGCCAACCCGGGTACTTTCTTACACAATTTCAAACAGGGCGTGATCGCCGGAGGGTGGCGATGGCGGTGTACAAGTTCGCGCAAAGCTTCTCTGTGTTACCGAAAGTCGCGAGTGTTGGTTAAGCCGATACATAACGTTGTGCGGGGCAGGGTGAGACACACGATGGGAGGCCTCGAAAATTCCATGCTTCTCGAGTGCATCTCGAAATGCGTCTCTCGCAGCGACCCGATATGTTTCGGCGAGCATTCCCATCGGTCATGTTTTCATCCTTTGCGATGAGGACAAGTGCTTGCCGAGGTCGTTGCTGTCGGTCGGCGAAGCGACAAAAGCCGGACGCTCTGAAGGGGTCGAATGAATAAAGACTTCATCAACATGTCTGAGTCCGTTACCGAGAGACACCCGGACAAGCTCTGTGACCGCCGGATAGGCGACGCTATAATCGATCGCCTTCCCGCGCATGATGCTATGGACCGGAATACTGCCGAATGTGAGGTTTCGTGGACACGGTTATTGAACAAGAACATCACTTGACAATGCGGAAGGCAGGCGACAATATGAATATTGTCGAATAGTTGTAGCTCCGCAACCCCGGACTAGGAGGCATCGAACATGACAATTTGGGATTTCAAGCCGAAAGGCGACATGCTCACCACGGTCGCGGTCGGTGTTGGTGTTGCCGTCGCACCGGTGGCCGTTCCCTGGGCATGGTACGCGGTAAGGCCCGTGATAAAGGCAGTTTTGAAGAGCGGTTTCCTGTTGTACGAGACAGGTCGAGGAGTGTTCGGCTCAGACGCTGCGAGTGTCGTGGAAAAGCCGCGTCTACCGAAAAAGAGCGAGAAAGTGATATCAAGAGTGGCGCATCAGCCGGAACGACACGTGTCGAAAGGGGAGCACGAAACACCCGCTGCCAGGAAAGCCAAGGAGAAACCTGCTCGAGACAAGCCGAAACGACCTCCAAGAACGAGTAAGAAGAAGGCTGAAAAAGAATAGAACGGAGCCCGGTAAGAGTGTTTCAAAGCCATTGCCGGCAATCGACGCAACCCCCAAGTGGCGTTCATCTAACCAAGGCATAAGTCCTGTATTTTGGCTTCGAGAAAAGAATGCGCCTTTCGTTTTTTGACCTTCGACACCGGTAACGTTTAGCCTGGCTGTGATCGCCAGCTATCGCGATCTGCCGAGACGAACTGACGTTCTGCGACACCGCCATATGGTGCGAGAAAGGAAAAATGTGTGGCTGCAGATATCGTGAAGTGTCCCCACTGTTTTGGTGAAAAACCGGCGGCTGCGAAAGTTTGTCTGCATTGCGGACGTGATGAGAGAGGATACGGCCCCATCATGGCCACCGGCAACGGACTGATGGTTCCCGATAACTCCATGGCTGCGAACCATGGCACAGGCAAAGATCTCAAGCTCCACATGCTTGTTGCGATTGGGGCTACGGTATCGGGTTTTCTTATCATGCTATCGTCAGGTTTGGGATCGCTGTTGTTTGTTTCCGGAATTGTTCTCCTTTTGGCAACCAGGGGCCGCATGTGGTGGCGCCAACGCCGCCGGATGTTCTGATGCGGATTCGCTTTTTTACAGGTAACTCAATTCTGGGCACAGACTGCGGGCAATCCTTCGCTAAGGACGACGCGGACCCGTCTCATACGAATGCGCTTTCAAAAAAGTAAGATTGGGGGGACCCTCTTTATAGAGAGTGTCCCGCCCAAACCCCCTCCCAGAAAGTTCTATCATGCGCCGGCATCTGCATTTCCTCAGTGGAAATGCAGATGCCGGCGAGTGCTAACAGTTCTTGAGCTGGGGTTCGGGGAGGAACGTCTTACAAGAAGTTCCTCCCCGATTTCACTTACTTGAAAACGCATTGGTTTCATCACTTCGTTCAGGAGAGCCCCCTGCCCTGCAATCTCATGAATCTTGTGGCGAATGAGTATATAGGGATTCTTGAAAGTAGTGTCGGTTTTGATGACGCAAAAAAGATGCGAAGGCTGTCATTGCGAAGGCGAAGCCCGAAGCAATCTCCAATTGACCAAAACAGAGATTCCTTCGTCGTTCCACTCCTCGCAATGACATGATTGGATCGTTCGAATGTGGGCGAGAGTCATGAACCAATCCTGCAGAACTTTCGAGAACCCCTGTCGCACTCGCAGGCGTGATGTCAGACGTGGCGGGCAAGAGACTACGCCGCTGTGTCGCATCTGTTTGCGGCTGCTTCGAAGCTGGTCGGAAGCAGGGTGATTACGTCGGCACGAGCGAATTTTGCTGCTTCCGTCATGGCGGTGTTCCCATGCCGATCTTTTCGATGAGCGTTTGCGCCGTTGTGGAGCAAGATTTGAACCACATTCTTATGGCCAGAGGCACAGGCCACCATCAGGGATGTTTTCCCTTCATTATCCGCGGCATCAATGCGTGCTCCACTGAACAAAAGAAGCTTGACCGTTTCGCAACAGCCGGCCAGTGAAGCTTCTATGAGAGGAGTCTTTCCGTACCTGTTGGCAGCCTCTACGCCAGCCCCGTTATCGAGCAGCACTTTTGCAATTCGATATTCTCCGCAGATGGATGCGGCGATCAGGGGTGTGGTGCCATGAATGTTCGCGGCATTTACGTTTGCCCCGCGATCCACGAGCAATCGCACAAGTCCCGGATGACCGGCAAACGAAGACTCAAGAAGAGCCGTTCTTCCATCCTTGTCGCACGCGTCGATCTCGGCGCCGTGCTCGAGCAACATCAGGGCAATCTGCATGTGTCCCGCCAAACATGCAAAAATGAGAGCAGTAGCGCCCAGTAGCTTTTCCCTGGCTGTGACGTCCGCTCCCTTTTCCAGGAGGAGTTTCACCACTCGCTCATGTCCCAGAAGCGAAGCTTCGATAAGTGCTGTTGAGCCGTTTCTGTCTGCCCCGTCCACTTGTGCTCCATGCTTCCAAAGAAGCTCCATGGCATCGATTCTCCCTTCCCCACAGGCCCACATGAAGGCCGTTTTGTCGTCCCGGTCCTTGAAATCTATCGGTACACCCGCGGCCAGCAGGCATCCCAATTCCTCCGCGTTGCCCGATCGCGCTGCAGCAATCAAGCTGTAGGCATCGGTTGGATCGCTTCGAACATTCGCAATGTGTGATTCTCTGAAATTTCTCATGATCGTTTTTGTCCAATCTGCAATTCCCTGTCGATCCTTCTGTGAAACATGGTGAACCCCGAACGTTAGGGCTGAATGAGTGTTGCGCCAAAAATCGGTTAATTCCGAAAAATCCGAGAATCGGGGAGGCTCTCCTGTACGAATTCCTCCCGAGACCCCGCTTCAAGGACGTTCAGCACTTCGTATTACGCATGATTCAACCCGCAATGAAGGGTATACAGGGATTCTCATATGGATTCGCTTTTTTACAGGTAACTCGATTCTGGGCACAGGTTGGGAGCACTCCTTCGCTGCGGACGACGCAGAGCCGTCTTATCACTTCGCTCAGCAGAGCCCCCTGCCCTGGAATCTCACAAATCTTGTGGCGAATGCGAATCAAACGTAGTGTCGGTTTTGATTACGCGAAAAGATTCGGGGACTTTCATTGCAAGGGCGGAAGCCCGAAGCAATCTCCAATTGACCAAAACAGAGATTGCTTCGTCGTTCCACTCCTCGCAATGACACGATTGGATCGTTCGAATGTGTGCGAGAGTCATGAACGAATCCGCCAGAACTTTGGAGAACTGCTATAATAAGCGTTCCGAAAGCCACCCGGCATTGTATGCGGAGAAGGGAACGGACAGGAGGTACGGCTCTATGATGAATTGGGTCTTTTTTTCGGTGAAGAAAGCTATCAGTGTCTTCCTGTATCCGTTGGGACTGTCGCTCGTTTTGTGGGCGCTCGGAATAATTGTGTGGGTTCGGAATCGGGGAAGCCGCACCGGTTTCTCGCTGGTGCTGTGCGGCGGACTGTGTCTGGCGATACCTTCTTGTCCTCTCGTCTCGGACAGGCTTTTGAGGTCGCTGGAAGTGAAGGCCGGCCCCTATTCGGATCCAGCGGAATTGCAAAAAAAAGGTGTAAAATTCATTGTGGTTCTCGGGGGCGATTTGCGAGCCGGGGATCTGACGCCTGCAGACCGGGTGGGGTACACTTCGCTGGTCCGGTGCATGGAAGGAATACGGTTGTGGAAACGCATGCCCGGTAGCAAACTGGTCTTGTCGGGCGGAAGCATTTCCTCGAAGAAGATGAGCACAGCTGACGGCATGTCCATATTTGCGCAGGATTTGGGAGTACCCAAAGACGCGATCGTGCTGGAAGGCGAATCCTGGGACACCGCGGATGAAGCCGAACAGCTGAAACCTGTCCTGGGCAGAAACGCTTTTGCCCTGGTGACTTCTGCGCCACACATGTGGCGGGCCCTGATCATCTTTAGGAGGGCCGGCCTGTCTCCTGTTCCCGCGCCCGCAGATTTTGACACTAAGGTTATTTCATTCGAATACGACAAGTTGTATCCCTCTGCGGCATCGCTGGCGGCATCACAACAGGCGGTGCACGAATATCTCGGAGTCTGCGCTTTGTTGATCAAGGATCTGCTGACCGGTAAAAGTCCGGCGGATTTCGTTCCCCGCAGTTCCCAATAGGGATTTTCGGAAAAAGCTGTGGCATTCATGGCATTCCGCTTTCAAATACCTGAAATCGTGGATGAACTTCTTGTAAGAAGTTCCTCCCCCGACCCCCCCTCAAGAACGTTTAACACTCGCCGGAACCTGCATTTCCTCCGTGGAGATGCAGGTTCCGGCGCATGATAGAAATTTCTGGGAGGGGGCTTGGCGTGGCACTCTTTACTAAAGAGGGTCCCCCCAATCTTACTTTTTTGAACGCGCATTAGTGTAGGCTTTTCAGATTCTCTGCAGGTCGATTTAGCGGAAGCCAAACGGTGAACAGCGTCCCCTGAGCATCGGATTTCACCGAGATAGACCCCAAATGGTCTTCCACGATTTTCTTGGACAAAGTCAATCCGAGTCCTGTGCCGTAATTCTTTGTGGTGAAGAACGGGTCGAAAATCTTGGCAAGATCTTCCGGGGGTATTATCTTACCTTGATTTTGAATCTTCATCTCGAAATAGGATTCCGCAGTCAGTTCCCCGGTTTTATGGGCTTTTTCTCCCGGGGTTGACATCCCTGTCTTGATCATGACGTGCGAATAGGGCGGTGAAGCCTCGATGGCGTTTGCAATGAGGTTCCTGATAACCTGCTGGAACCTCTCAGCGTCCACCGGTATTTCCTTCATATTGTCATCGAGGTTGAGGTCGACGCGAAGATTCTTTTCCTTGACGCGATCCCGGTTTATTTTCAGAACGTATTGTATCATTTCGTTCGGATTCAAGCGCCGGAGCGTTACCGCTTCATGCCGGGAGAAGTCGATCAGGCTGCCGAGTATATTTTCCAGTCTCTGCACTTCATTGATGATAATGCCGAAATTTTCGGAGTTCGCGTCATGGTTCCGCTTTTCGCAGGAAGACGATTCACGCGCGATCCGCCTCGCGAATCCGCCTATGATCGTGAGCGGCTGTCTGAGTTCGTGGGCCACCTTTGCGGTGTGTTCCGCAATGGCTTTTGCTTTTCCGGACTGCACGATGTGTTCGTACAGCTCGTCAATGGTTCGTAATTTCTCAACAAGTTCTTCCTGGACCCTTTTTCGTTCGGTAATGTCCTGTTTCATAACCCAGAAGTGACCTATGGTTCCATCGTGAACATTTCCTACGAGCGTATATTCGAAAAAATTGCATTGGCCCTGGATTCCCAACTGTTTCACTTCGAAGGGAAACAGGGAAAATTCATTTTCTACCCATGTACGGTAGGAGGTCTCGTCTGGAGGTAGAATACCGCCGAAAGGCTTTCCTACGAGGTCATGGAGTTTTTCATAACCGTGAAGTTTGGCAAACTGCGTGTTTCCGTCTACCATGCGTGCGGACAGCACTTCTGACAACAATTCGTCCGTGCACGAATCGCGACACACCTGTTTCGGGAAGGTGAATTCCGCAATCCCGATGGGAAAAATATCAACAAGACTCTTATATTTCGCGTTGAGCGACAGTTCTCTCTTTTCTGCCGTGAGATCTTCAATGGGAACCAGAATGGACCGGTCTTTCCCGAACCGTATGGACCGGAAATTCATCCTGCTCCATATTTCCCTGTTCTGAACAGTCAGTTTTCCTTCTCTGAACTGGGCATGTCTGTGACGCACAGCGTTTTCCACAAGCACCCGTATATGTGGAATTTCCTCTTCCGGACACAAGGAATAAAAAGAATCCGCGTCGACTGAGCCGGATTGTGTCAATTTCAGGAAAGCATTGTTCGCGAATTGTATTTTGCCCGAATCTGCGATCAGCAACATGGGGATGGGAATGGCATGCAGGAGTCTCCCGAAAGAAGCGAGAGATATCCATCTCATGTCGAAGCTACCGGTTTCAGTGACATTGCGTCCGGGGTAGTCCTGAGAGGCCCGTATTCCTCCCGGAGCGATCAGAAAATGAGGGTCGGTTTCGGCGTCCTCATTTTTGTCCGGAGCAGGCATGTCACAATAGTCAGGGTCCCATTCAAGCTCTTCGGAATCGGGGAGTTCGGAAGACAGAGCATCTCCCCATGATTCAGTCGATTCGGAGATTTCCCGAGGTCCTTGCAACCGGCCGCGCAATGCCTGCAATTCCTCTAGGAGTTGTTCTCTGCTTTTTTCCTCGTCTCGCATGCCTCCTCCTGCCAGTCGCCGCGGGTCAGGATATCGTGTAATCCTACGCGTTCAGGAGTACAAGAATAATGAGTAATGTCAATGACGTTGTATCCATTTACGCAGTTCTCGAAAATTGTGTCGGATTCGTTCGACTCTCGGCCACATTGGAACGATCCAATCGTGTCATTGCGAGGAGTGGAACGACGAAGCAATCTCAGTTTCGGTCAGTTGGAGATTGCTTCGGGCTTCGCCCTCGCAATGACAGTCTTCGGTCCTTTCGCGTGTAGCCAGTGCCAAGAGTTTTGACCGTTTCTACCGCCCTGTCAGAGGGCAGTCGAACGAAGGTTTAACGGCCTTGCGTTGTCCGGAGTGAGGGCAGCCCCCTGATAGGGCCCCTACCGATCGGACATTTCTTTTGGCAACGGCTATAATCAAAACCGACACGACTTTTGAGCATCTCTATAGGCTAAAAACGATGGACACCACTGTTTGAATGAAAGACGAGACGGAGGTGTCACGATGGAGACGTCAAGGATCCCACACGGGGGTATTCGATAGAGTTTCGGGAAGAGGCGGTGCGTCTGCTCATTCTAGGAATTCGGCGGAATTGGTAGTCTCACGAGGGTGAACCAAAATTCTCCGAGGCAGTCCAGAGCCTTGACAAATTGTTCCATATCAACCGGCTTAGTGATGAAGCAGTTGGCGGAGAGTTCGTAACTCTTCCAAATATCTTCTTGGTCTTCCGAGGTTGTGAGGATGATGACAGGAATATGCCGCAGGGACGGATCCCTTTTGATCTCGGCCAGGACTTCCCTTCCGTCCTTTCTGGGTAGATTCAAGTCCAAAAGAACGATTTCCGGCGAGGGCGCAGACGAGTATTTGCCTCGCTTGTACAAGAAGTCCATCGCTTGTTCACCATCTTCGGCCACGTGGAGATTGTTGCACACCCGCCCCCCACCGAATGCTTCTTTGGTGATCATCACATCAACCGGGTTGTCCTCCACCAAGAGAATCTCCACAGGCTCAACCTTCATTCCTGGAACCATCATATTTGTGTCCCTTTCTCAGGTATCGTGAAATAAAAAGTAGTTCCCACCCCTAGCTCAGATTCTGCCCAAACCCGTCCGCCATGACGTTCCACGACCTTTTTCACTATGGCAAGCCCCATGCCCGTGCCGTCGTACTGTCCTCTCTTATGGAGCCGCTGAAAGATCACGAAAATTCGCTCTAAATGCTGTGATTCGATCCCGACACCGTTGTCCTGAACGGAAAAAATCCATTCATTCTTGTTTTTGACCGCAGAAACGTGTACCCTCGGTGACTCATCCCTACGAAACTTAATGGCATTCTGAATCAAATTTTGGAACACCTGCAAGAGTTGCGAGTTGTCCGCAAGGATGGTGGGGAGCGGATCGTGCGTAATGACCTCTCCGGCTTCCGATATCGCGGAGCTCAAATTTTTCAGCGTCCGGTCCAGTAACTCCGCACAGTCTATTCGCTCCAGCGGCTTCTCTCTGGTTGCGATACGGGAGTACGCCAACAATTCCTGAATCAGAGACTTCATCCGCGCACTGGATTCGACCGCATAATCAATGAGCTTGTAAGCGTTGGCATCGAGGTTGTTCTTGTATTTCTTTACCAGCAATTGGAGGCAACTGGCCACGTTGCGAAGAGGCTCTTGCAAGTCGTGGGATGCCACGTAGGCAAATTGTTGGAGGTCTTGATTCGAGCGAGTCAGATCGGCGAGTGTCAGTTTCAGGGCATTCTCGGCTTGTTTACGCTCCGTAATGTCTATCCCCATTTCCAGGATGAGCATGGAGCCGTCATTATCGGTGAAGGGGAAATCATATATGTCATAGTCTCTCCCATTTGGACCCGTCCAGTACCAGTGATGCGGAGCTTTGGTCTTCATCACGGTATAGGTCTCGCAGATCTCGCACGGCTGTGTCCGGTTAAAGAGAAAATCATGGCAGCGCCGCCCTTGGGATTCTCCGAACGCCTCCCGGAAGTACCGGTTTGCAAAGCGCATGCGGTAGTCCGCATCGAGCAGGCAAACGTAAACCGGCAATGTTTCCAGCACGTCATAGAGCCGCTGGCGTTCGGCTCTCACTGCCTCCTCCACTCTTCTTTGAATAGTGATGTCAATATCCACCTCAAGAATGAGAGGGGAGCCATCGGCATTGGTGAATGGGAAGTCGTAGGCAGAGATGACAGAGCCATCCGGCCCGGTGACTTCCCAATGATGGGGTTCGCCGGTTTCCAACACACGATATGATTCGCAAAACTCGCAAGGCTCTTCATTCCCGAAGCAGTAATCAAAGCAGTGCCGTCCGTTGTCCTCGCCGAATCTCTCACGGAAAGCCCTGTTTGCAAAGGCGACATGATGATCCGGCGTCAGAAGGCATACCATGACCGGCATCGTTTCCAGGATATCGTATAGTCGCTGCCGTTCGGCCATTATGGCTGCCTTAGCCTCCACCAGTTCCGACGTCCTTTCCTGGACGCGGATTTCCAAATGATCTTTCGCTTCCTTCAGATATTCCTCCGCCTTGCACTTTGCCAACGCTACGGATAGATACTGGGCCAGCCTCTCCCACAGGTCTATGCTGTCCGGCGTGAAACGGCCCTCACTTCTATCGTTGAGTTGCAGGAGTCCCCATCGCTCGTCGCCCGTACGTAATGGAATCAAAGCAACTGATTCGTACCCTTCCCCGTTGCACCGATTTCGCGTGCGGGACTGGCGGTCTTCTTCCGTTGAGCTGGCAAGCAGATCGGTCGTGCAGTTGCTCCAGAAACTTCCTTTCCCGGTGAAGAATTCTTTCGAGGGATCGAACCGCCCGCGAATCACGTTCCCGCACATGCACTCCAATATGGGATTGCCGTCGCTATCCCGGCGGACGCACTTATTCTCGTCATAGTTGCAGAGGTGGTTTTCCAGCGCGACGAACTCTGCGGGAAAACCTCGCGCCTCGTAATACGGATAGTCGTCCCCTTCATGCAGCCGGATTCCTATCGCTTCACAGCCGGACCGTTGCTGGAAAAAGGTTGTTGTCTTGCGGATCAGCTCCGCGGTTCCGTGACTCTCATTCACAAGTTGGAGGAATTCTATGGTCATCTCCCGCTCGTGCGTGCGTTCATGGATACCCTCAACCATGATATTAAATGCCTTGGCCAGTGTACCCACCTCATCGTCACTCTTTACTTCTGCGACGTAATCGAAATCGCCGGTACCGATTCTTTCGGCTCCCGCGGAGAGTGCCGCGAGGGGGCGAACCACTGTATTTCTGATCAGGTAAATGTTGATAACCAAAATCAAGAGAAGTGAAATACCCGCCCACAAAATTATCTTTTCAACGACATATCTCGTTTCCAGCGTTTTGGATTGGGCAGATTCTTTCAGATCATATGCAGCCCTCTCCAACTGTTCCAGCCGAAGGAACATGAGACTGCTCAGCATGCCTTTCGCTCCCTCATGGTGAGATTCAGCACCGCTGGATTTTGGAGACACCATTCGAGGCATTTCCCGAGAAAGAGAAGTTATCGCCTCAAGGTTGTTCCGAAGAGTTCGCTGCAATTCAGGATCGATGGTTCGGTAATCAGAGTCCATGTTAGTGACAATCTGAGCGAGATACTCGCTATTTCTATGCCACTGCTCCAAAGCCCGGCTAGTCCCGTGATCCTGATATTCATTGAGGAGGCTCGATAACATGTTCGCAGACCGAAGCACTTCTGAAATGGATTCGGTCACCCTGATTCCGTTTTCTACCTGACGGGAGCTCCAAAAAATAAGCAGCACTACTCCCAGGATAGAAAGGACCAGAATTGCACCACTGACTTGTGTTCTGCGTTCGATGGTCATGTGTCCCACTTAATAAATCATTTTGATTCTCTGGGGCTGCACAGACTTCAGAGCATCAAAATATAAGAATCTCAGTAAATTAGGCGTATCAGACGGGCGTTTCGCAAGGCTGGGGTTCATCCATCTGATTTGGGCCTCCATTGCGAGGGTGAGCGGATGGTCAATGCAGACCTCAAAATCCGTGCGCTCCCACGAGGGCAGATCGCTTAATCCCAATTTTCGGGCGACTATTATTCTGGCTTCATCTCTATGTTTCTTGAGAAATGTATCCGCCGAAACCAGTGACGCCACCAAATCGTGTACGGTGCGAGTCCGCTTCTTTAACCCGTCCGCTGTGCCGAGCAACAGCCAGTAATAACCTTGCCCGTTTTGCGCCGGCAAGATCGCGGCATTCGATCCCAGCTCATTGACTATGGATGTAACAAACGGGTCCCAGGTGACAGTAGCATCAATTTCAGCCTTCGCCAAAGCTTTAACTTGATCGGAAGGCTGCAAATTGACCTTCTGGACTTCCTCGGAGGGAATATTGTGTACCACCAGCGATAAATCGAGAAAAAACTCGCCTCCACTGCCGCGTAGAACTCCGATGCGCTTATGCCGGATGTCCCGGATCTGTGTGATCCCATGATCCTTCCTTGCCACAAGTTTAATGGCATCTGCTGAGTTGCAAAGACTGGCAATTATCCGAAGATCGGCACCTTCAAGGATGTGGCAAGCCGCAACGAAATCAGCGGCGGTGGCAAAATCTACCTTACCGGAGACAAGATCATTCGCCGCCGCCACACCGGATTCGTATAACTTGACATTTACCTTGAGGCCGTGATCGGCGAAGTAGCCTCTATCCTGAGCAATCCAGATCAGGGACGACAAATCTCCTTCATACGTACCTAACGTAAGGCTTGCCATAGCTTCGCCAGACGGCGCCGTCGGCTTTGAGGAATCACAGCCGGTCAACGCGATGAGGCCGACCACGGATAGTAGGGACAGGATAATTCGGGTCTTCACTATGCGTGTGCCTCCAAAACTCATCGACGGGACAATGGCGCCGGCCAGGCCGATTAACGAGCACATGGAGTCCATGACTTTCGTTCTGTTTTGCGACGACTTGATGATCATTTTCTCCGAATTCTCTTTTCAGGCATCGTGAAATAGAAAGTTGATCCCACGCCAGGTTCGGATTCTGCCCAAACGCGTCCACCATGACGCCCCACGACCTTTTTCACTATGGCAAGCCCCATACCCGTGCCGTCGTACTGCCCTCTCTTATGGAGCCGCTGAAAGATCACGAAAATTCGCTCCAAATGCTGTGATTCAATCCCGACACCGTTGTCCTGAACGGAAAAAATCCATTCATTCTTTTTTTTGGCCGCTGAAACATGTACGTTCGGTGGCTCATCCTTGCGAAATTTAATGGCGTTCTGAAGCAGATTTTGAAACACCTGTAACAATTGCGTGCCATCTCCGAAGATCGTGGGCAGTGGATCGTGAGTAATTTCAGATCCGGTCTCAGCTATGGCGGAACGTAAGTTCTTTAAGGTCAAGTCCAACACCTGCTCGCAATCTGTCCGTGCCGGTGTTTTTCCCCGTGTTGCGATCCGGGAATACTCCAACAAATCCAGAATGAGGGTTTTCATCCGTACACTGGCCTCAATGGCATAGCGGATGTACTGGTCGGCTTCGGCATCGAGGTTATTCTTGTATTTCTTTTGCAGCATTTGCAGGCAACTCGTCACGTTGTGAAGAGGCTCTTGCAGATCGTGGGAAGCGACGTAGGCGAATTGCTGAAGGTCCTGATTTGAGCGAATAAGTTCCTCCTCTGCTTGTTTCCGATCGCTGATGTCACGAGCAGCAGCCAGTACGCCGGCAATTTTATCAGAAGCGTCACGATACAGGGATGCGTTATACAGCACCGGAGTCAACAATCCATCATCGCGCTGGATTGCCAACTCATAATTTTTCACCAAGCCATCGCGAAAAACCTGCTCGTATCCGAGCCGGACTTTCTCAGGGTCGCTGAAATAGCCGGCAAAATCCGTCCCAATGAGTTTGTCTCGTGAACAACCCGTGGCCCTCTCGGTTGCCCTATTTGCGTCGGTGATCTTTCCCTGAGCGCTAACGGTCACCAGGGGATCAAGACTCGCCTCGATCAAACTACGATTATAGGCACTGGCTGCTCTCAAATCTTCCGCTGCACGCCTTTGTTCGGTGATGTCGATATCCATCTCCAGAATAAGAGGGGAACCATCCGTATCGGTGAAGGGGAAATCGTAGGCATCAATAACGGAGCCATCCGGCCCGGTGGCTTCCCAATGATGGGGTTCACCGGTTTCCAGTACGCGGTACGTCTCGCAAGACTCGCAAGGCTCCTCATACCCGAAGCAATAATCAAAGCAGTGCCGGCCATTATCTTCGCCGAATCTGTCACGGAAAGCCCTGTTTGCAAAGGCGACATGACGATCCGGCGTCAAGAGGCACACCATAATCGGCATCGTTTCCAGGATGTCGTAAAGCCGCTGGCGTTCCTTCGCCACTGATTCCTCGGCCCACCGACGTTCGATGATCTCTTTTTGGAGGGTACGGTTAGCCTCCGCCAATTCCCCCGTTCTTTCCTTGACACGGATTTCAAGATCGTTCTTTAGCTCACGCAGTGCGTCCCCCGCCTGCTTGCGCTCCGTGATGTCCAGATTGACCCCAAACAATCGGTCAGGCTTTCCTGTTTCGTCATAATGGGCAGCCCCCTTGCAGGTGATCCATCGGGTTTCCCCGGAAGGTACGTTGATTCGGAAATCAAATTCAAAGGGCTTGGAATGGTTCACCGCCTCATCACGCAAGGACTCGAATTCAGCGAGATCGTCGGGATGCACTCGCTCGCTGAAGGCCTCGTAGGTTCCAGGAAATGTTCCTGGATCGTATCCATAGAGCCTTTCCATCTCATGGGTCCAAATGAGTCTTCCGCTGCGAATATGCCTTTCCCATATACCGACGTTCGCGCTGCTCTGCGCCAACCTGAGCCGCTCTTCGCTCTCTTGCAGCGCGGACTTTTCGCCCTCCAATTCTCGGAATAAGAGTCCGTAAGGCTCTCTCAGTCCGGTTTCTATGATCGCCCTGTACATGAGATAGAAGGAAATGACCTTGAAATAATGCCCAATAAGATTGGCGAGCCCGAAAACACTCATGTAGAGTGTGAAAGCGAGTTCAGAGCCAATAGTGAAGATGATGGAAATCAGCACTAATCGGACGACCCGGGGTTCAAACTCTTTCCGGTGAGGAATCAGCAAAACAAAGGCCACCATCAGAATCAGGCAGATCGCATACTCGCTGACTATCTTGAATCTTGTCAGCCCGACTCCTTCCACAAAGCATGTCGGAAAGATCCCCCAATAGAAAATCGAGACGAGCAGAAGCGCGAACGCTGCCGAGTAAACCCCGAAGACCGCATAAACATTCGGCTTTCGTTCGACGAACCTGGGAGCGATAAGCAGCGAAACACTCTCCATGTAACGGGCTGCGATCCATAGCTGGGTCGGTAGGTTGGCGTCAGAGCCTGGGAAGATCCCCATGCCTTTGAAGGAGAGCATATGGATCAGATCGATCCCCGCCACGAACAGATAGGCCACTCCGATGAACAAGAGATAATTGTTTCTGATGAATTCGCGGACATTCCACGCGACAAGAAAGAGCCCGCAGCCGATCACAATGCTGAAGATTTCCACCAGACTGTGGAACAACAAATATCTGTACAGGCTGGTGAGGTACAATCCAGAGAATATCACAGCAGCGAGAGCGGCACGCCAGTACATTTTGGGATTGGCAACCCGGATCTCCATAGGTTGGTCTCCCTCCTGCGAGATCATGGGACCTCCTTGCTTTCCTGACCGGATTTCCCGACTGTAGCAAAGCGAGGAAGCGTTCCGCATCCGCCCTTCACGTAGACTTTGCCTGCAGTATAGGCGACGGTGACGGGGATAATACCAACAAAGAGAGTATTCAGAATTGGCGAGAGAACAGGATGCTCGAAGACGCTACGGATACCAAGAGCAGCAAGAATTTGTACGGCCGCAATATAGACAATGACCAGCAATAATCCGAGAATTTTGGCGGGCGTCATGTTTCGTACCCCCGGAACACTTGTCCATTTGCGAGCGAAGGAGAGACGCTCTCATACCAATGCGTTTTCAAATACTTGAAATCGGGGATGAACTTCTTGTAAGAAGTTCATCCCCGAAACGCACCTCAAGAACGGTTACCACTCGCCGGCACCGTGCCAATCTGGGTTCGGTTATTTCTTTATCCCAGCGAGATGCCGGTTTTGATCCGATATTCAATAGAGTCGCCAAAACTTGTTGAATCAGAAACGTTTAATAGATTCTGGATAATCTTTGTCACAATCTAAAAAGATTGACATAAAAGCCAGTCAAATGTCCAGTTCAAAACTTGAATGGCGTGTTTGCGGAGATTCTCCGCAAGTATCCAATATAGTTGGTACAAATGTGAAGCTGCACAATCAGCTGAGACTATGGGGATTCTCAAAAGTTGTGTCGGTTTTAATTACGCGAAAGGATCCGAAGACTGTCATTGGGAGGGCAAAGCCCGAAGCGTCTCCACCTTACCAAAACCGAGATTGCTTCGTCGCTCCGGTCATTGGACCACCGGCCTGCGGGCCGGAATCATGAGAAAGTCCGACACAATTTTCGGGAACTACTATAAGCTGCAAAGCAGCTAACTTATTGATTTCTTTGGTGCGCCCGAAACGATTCGAACGTTCGACCTCAACATCCGGAGTGTTGCGCTCTATCCTACTGAGCTACGGGCGCACGAGTCAAATGTATCGAAATCACGAGATCATGTCAATGTGATTTGGGTTCGGGAGGTGTCTGCGCATCTCCCAGGCCGTCAATGGGCAGCCGAACCGTAAACGTGGTGCCTTCACCTACTTTACTGGCCACCTGGATATCTCCATTGTGATTTTTCACGATTCCGTAGCTTACTGCAAGTCCCAGTCCCATTCCCATCCCTTCCGTGGAATCCTTGGTAGTAAAGAACGGGTCGAAGATCTTGTCGAGAATCTCTTCGGGCATTCCAGACCCCGTGTCCGTGAAATCCACTTCAATCCAATCGCCCGCTTTGCGGGTAATCACTTTGAGAGTGCCGTTTCCATGCATCGCGTCCAAGGCGTTCAGGATGATGTTGATGAACACCTGCTCCATGAGATTCACGTCCATAACCACTTCCGGAAGGGCAAGATCGTATTTCTTGTCCAACGCCACACCGAAGAAGCGCTGTTGATGAACGATGATTTCCAGAGTCTGGTTCAGCACCTCTTCTATGCGCTGCGGCTTCTTCTGCATAGGAGTTTCACGGGCAAAGTCCAGTATGCCCTGAACGATCCCTCTAATTCGGGTCGTCTCTCTGACGACGATCTCGAGATCCTTTCGCGTCTTCTCATCGTCTTTGAACCGCTTCAACAGGAGGTGGGCGAAGGTGAGAACGCCGGTGAGGGGCTGATTGATTTCGTGGGCAATGCCTGCCGACAGCTTGCCCAGGGACGAGAGCTTTTCGGATCTGAGAAGCTGTTTCTCAAGCTTCATCTTTTCCCGGAGATCGGTAAATATGCCTACGGAACCGGTTTCTCGACGGTTCTCGTACAGCAGCGCCGCGGAGATATACACCGGAATTTCGTTTTCGTCCCGATCCAGCAGGCTGACTTCTCTTTTTTGCAGAATGCCGGGGCCTCCGAAATCATCGGACCGCAGATCCTTCATGATCATTTTTGCGACGCCGGGCGGATAGATCTTCACGATATTCATTTTGCCGATGACTTCGGACTTATCGTAATTGAGCAGTTTTTCCGCGGCGGAATTGAATATGATGATTTCGCCGCCCTTCCGGATGCATACGATTGCGTCGGGGGAGTTTTCAATAATATTTTCCCTGAACTGATAGGCGCGTTCCAGTTCGACATTTGCTTCACGAACGAGCGTTTCCAGATTCGACGTGTATTGTTTGAGTTTTTTCTTGAGTGCGATCTTCTCGAGGGATCGTTTCAACGAAAGGGACAGCAGCTCCTCGCTTACCGGTTTGGTGAGGAAATTCGACGCCTGTTTCCGGAGACATTCGATTGCCATATCCATATCGCCGTGACCGGTGATGATGATGACTTCCACGTCCGGGTTCATGGCTTTCATACGGCCCAAAACTTCGATGCCGCCCATTCCCGGCATTCGGACGTCCAGCAGAACCACTTCGGCCGCGGTCCTTTTCAACAAGTCCAGCGCATCGGGGCCGTCAGTGGCAGTGAAAACCTCATAACCGTCCAGTTCCAGGGTCATTCGCATCAGATTCCTGATGCTTTCTTCATCATCAACCACGAGAACTTTCGTCATGTGTGGCTCTCCGCTGTTGCAGCAGGGAATGTCAGCCGAAATGTGGTTCCCTGTTTTTGTTCGGTATCGATTTCTATAATGCCGTTGTGTTCCTTGATGATACCGTAAGTTATGGAAAGGCCGAGCCCCGTTCCTTCACCGGTTTTTTTCGTGGTGAAGAACGGCTCGAACACTTTGTTCCGTATGGATTCGGGAATACCCGCACCCGTATCCGACACGGTCACGAGCAACCGATCGTTTTTCGCGCAGCTTCGTATCGTTACGATCTTTTCTGCAGTCTGTGAAGGAAAAGCTTCGTAATACTGTAGTATTGCGTCTTTTGCATTTAAGATCAAATTGATAAAAACCTGTTCCAGCCTAATCTTATCTCCTTGCATTTGCGGTAGATTTTCCCCGAGATCCAGATGCCATCGGATATTCTGTGCTTCCAGTTGGCTTCCCAGAAGATTGAAGACGTTCCTGATGGGCATATTGATGTCTATCGGGGTCATGGTGTTGTCAGCTTTACGTCCGAATTGTCTAAGATGATTGATGATTTTCGATGCTCTCTCGACGCTGCCGCTCAATTCCGACGTCACCTGGCTCAAATCGTCGAGGGATATGCGGTGGTCCACCTTCAGCTTTTTATTGAGGTAATCGCACCCCAGTCTGATCACGTTCAGCGGTTGGTTCAACTCATGGGCAATGCCCGTGGCCATCTCGCCGAGAGTGGCCATTTTGCTCGCCTGAATAAGCCTCGCATGTTTCTCGAGTCGCTCCGTCACATCCCACACCGCGGCAATAACCGCAGGGCGATTTCGATAACGGCTCAGGCACGTCTGATAATTCACCATGAAGATCGATCCGTCTCGACGTCGATGCTGAATCACGGGAAGTAAAGTGACTTCCGTGGACAAGAGCTGTTGGAGGCGGCTTGCGGTTTCCTGTCTGTCTCTGTCGAGACCGAGGTCTGCGAACCCCATGTTTAGAAGTTCGTGCCGGGTGTACTGGTATTCCTCTTCCGCCCTGGCGTTCACATCCAAAATTTTCATACCGTCGGCATCGATCACGAATATGGGCGAGGGCGCATGATCGAACAAGAACCGGTACTGTTCCTCGGATGCCCTGAGCCGGCCCTCGGATGCCTTGAGATGAACAAGCATCCTGTTGAACGAAGAAGTCAGTTGCAGAATTTCGTCGCCCACGGTCTCGCCGTTTTCATCGGTGATAGTGTCTCCGGAGTCCCTCCCTGCAGATCTCAGGCTTTCGCCTGCTTCGCGGCTGATCTCATCGGCACGCTTGGTCAGCTCCATGAGGGGGAGGGTTATCTTTTTCGAGATAAATTCGACAAAAAACCAACCAACGACGACAACCCCGAGACTCGCAAGGAAGTGAATGACCTTCAGATTCAAGATCACCGAATGGACGTCTTTGATCTGTGGAAAAACCAGAATTTGCAGCGTAATTCCTATGATGAATACCACGCCCACCAGAGATACGAGCGTGCTCATCAGAATCCGGTTCTTGAATGACGCCAGGAACTTCTTCTTGGGCCTGACCATCGCGGGGAGCATGTTTTCCAGTCTCCCCAGCGTGTGCAGAACCCATCCAGGCTGCGTTGAAGCAATGGGCTTCGCTTTGTCGAGCCTCATTCCTGTTTCCACTGAAGAAGCGGATCCCCGATCCTCCAGGTTTTCCTGCTCCAAACCGGAATTCATGCAAAGCACCAACGGAAAAGGCCCCGATCATCTCTCCTAAGAGGCCCATCCTTCCTTATCGAAATAATCCCACAGATCGTCGCGAAGCGCTTCATATTCGTCTTTGACGTCTTCATAGGACCGGGCGTTTTCTATCGCATATGCAACCTGTTCAGCGAACCCGAACAGGAACCGGATCTCCTCGTCCGAGAATCTCCGTGGAACGGACGTATAGACCCGAAGCACGCCTATCACCTTGTTCCGAATCAGCAGGGGAACGCTCAGAATCGATTTGATGCCTTCCCGCATGGCCTCCTGAGGATACTGGACTCGCGGATCCTGGGCTGCATCTTCCACCCACGCGTGTTTTCCACTCAAGACCGTCTCCCCGAGGCTCTTTGAGGAATCCAGCGGTCCCTTGTCCACGTAATCCTTGCTCAACCCATGATACGCAAAAACTCGCAGCTTCTCACGGTTCTTGTCCAGAAGGCTGAGGGTACTCCCTTTCACCTTCATCACCTTGACCACGCCCTGTACGATGAGATCCAACACCTGCTTGAGATTCAGGGTTGAAGAGATAGCTGCCTTGATTTCCTCAAAGGTGTCTGCTCGATAGCGTTTCTCAAAGCGCTCTTTGCGTCCGTTCATGACGCTGTTTACCATATCGGTGAGTTGATCGGGGGTGAACGGTTTGCGGATGTAGTCGACAGCTCCGAGCTTCATGGCCTTCACCGCCGAATCCACGGTGGAATAACCCGTGAACATGATCATGGAGAGATCGGGGTCGATTTCGGAGAGAGCTTCCATAGCCTGAAGACCGTCCATGCCCGGCATCTTCAAATCGGTGATGAGAATGTCGAAACCGCCCTCCTTGAGAGTGTTCTGCGCGTCCTGCCCATTCCGGCACGTCCTCACCTCATAATTTTCGTCTTCAAGTACTCGGGTAACACTGTCGAGGACCACCTGTTCATCGTCCAGTACGAGAATCTTGCCCTTTTTTTTGTCCATTTTGCTCCCACTCCTCACTAAAACAGTTGTTCGGGAATTTTGCAGCCCGGCTTCCGCTCGGCTATGTGATCATCACAGACGTCCCTGGACCCGGATTCGATCCCATCAACTAAGCCCGATCTTTTTCGATATCGGTGCCGGAATATATTTCTTCATGCCTTCTATGTCGGTGCGAACCCGCTCGTACGCCATGGCGTTTTCAAGTGCCCTGGCAGCTTGTTCGGCGAATTTCAGGAGAAGGTCCATCTCTTCACGATCGAACTGGCGTTTTTCGGAAGAATAGATCCTCAGAAAACCGAGTATCGTTTCGTGAAGTTTAAGCGGGATCGACAGAATCCCGGCAATCTTCTCTCGGCGCGCCTCGGCCGGGTACTGGAGTACTGAGTCGAATTCCGATTCATCGACGTACACGGGATCTCCGGATTTATACACGTCCGGGATGCTTCTGGAACTTGCCAAGACTCCTTTTTTCACGTACTCGTCGCTTAATCCGGCGGAAGCGGCGAATTCAAGAGATTCGTCCTTCTTGCGGATCATCGTGAGTGCCGCGCCTTTCACGTTAAACAGGCGTACGACGCTTTCACAGATGAGGCCCAGGATCTCCTTGAGATCAAGACTGGACGTGAGAGCTTTCTCCGCCTCCGAGTACGTCTTCTCGATTTCTCTGTCCCGTCGAGCTTTCAAGGTCTTTTCAAGCGCTCGTGCGGTGACCTGAATCAATTCGTCGGGTGTGAAAGGTTTCGGGAGGTAATCCAGGGCGCCGATCTTCATGGACTGCACTGCGGTATCCACCGTCGCGAACCCGGTGAATACGATAACTCCGGTGGCAGGATGGTCTTTTGCCACCGCTTCCACCGCTTCCATTCCGTTACGTTCGGGCATCATGAGATCGGTGAGAACAATGTCGTACGATTGATTTGCAAGCTTCTCCAGGGCCTGATCCACCCGGAGCGTGCCGTCCACTCGATACCCTTCTTCTTCGAGTATTCTGCGGACGCTTTCATGGACGATCTGTTCGTCGTCGATGACCAGGATGGTCGCTTTTGGTTTTCCGCGGTCGCTCATGTTGACCTCCTCTGTTACGTGGATTAACCCAAATCCGGTTCACACGGAGTCCTGGTCGGCACGTTCCTCTTGCACGGCCGCGAGCTTCACCCTGCAAACCGTCGTGTTCTCCTGAAACAATCGGTAAACGCCGAGCTCCGGAAAATTCGTGGGGATGAACACCATCCCTCTACGGATCTTCCGTGACAGCTTCACCGGAGCCACGAAGGAACCTCCCGGAGATGTGACTCGCACGGGCAGGCCTTCGCCGAGATTCAAGGCGTGCGCGTCCTGCTCATGTATCTCCAGCCGTCCTTCGGGACACAAAATCAACAGATTTTTCGAATGCGTGGACGTGGATCCGAAATGATGCATGCAGCGACCGGCTATCATTTCGAACGGATACTCCGCCGCGGCGTCATGTTCGGGAGCTTCCCACGTCCGGACAGGGGCAAACGAATAGGGTCTGCCGCCCCGCAGCCGTTCCGCTCTTCCGGTAAACGGATGGATGATTCTGCCGTCACCAGCCAAATCCTGCAATTGTATACCCTTATAGAAGGGTAGAGTAAGAGCCATTTCCCTGAACACGTCCGCTGTCTTGAAGAAACCCATGGGGCGGCCCAGCGCTTTTGCCATTTCTTCGAAGATACTCCAATCCGGGATTGCCTCGCCTCGCGGCGGAATAACCTGATGGAGCATTTGAACGCGGTGTTCTATATTCGTCATGGTCCCGTCCTTTTCGGCGAAGGACGCTGCCGGAAATACGCAGTGTGCCATTTTGGCCGTCGGACTCATGAACAGGTCCTGCACGATCGTGAAATCCGCTTTTTCAAGAGCGGACGCGAATCGTCCCGCATGAGGATAATCCGTGAGCGGATCAGCCCCCGCGACATAAAGCGCCCGTACCTCTCCCGACTCGAGTCCTCGCACCATTTCCGGTACGGTTTTTCCCTTTGTATAGGGGAGATCGGTTTTCCAGACTTGTCTGAACAGGTCTCTCGCTGAAGCGGCGTCCTGATATCCGGGCAGATATTCGGGGAGCGCCCCCATTTCGCAAAGCCCGAGCATGTTCCCCTTCTCGAAGATCGGGTAAATGCCCGAACCGGCCCTCCCCACGTTTCCTGTCAGAAAAGCCAGATTGACCAGATTCATCACGCACTGGAGCCCGTTTTCCTGGAGGATGACGTCACCTCCAAAGATGATCGCTGCGCTGGGAGCTTCACCGAGAATGCGTGCTGCGTCCTCGAGTTGCTCGGCGGTGACTCCGGTCCTCTTCAGAATGCCCTTGAGAGAAATCTTGTCAAGAAGGTTTTTCATGGGAAGAAAATTGCTCGTGTGGTCCCGAACGAATTTCGTGTCCCACAGATCCTTATCGAGGATCAATTTCATTATACCGAGCACCAGGTCGCTCTCCGAATAAGGCCTGATTTCCAGGCTGACCCGCGCGAATTGGTCCAGGCTTGTCTTCCGGCAATTTGCAATGATCACATTGCTGTCGTAGCGTCGTGCGGCCGCTTTGATCTTCCATCCGAGGGCTGGCGTCTCTTCACTGGGGTCCAGCCCGATGACGAGCATGGCCTCCGTTTGTAAGAGATCATCCAGGGTGGTGCTTGTCCCTTTCACTCCCGAAGTCAGCTCCAGAGCTCTCTGTACGCGTAAAAAGCTGAATCGCGCCTCGCTATCGATATTATTTGTGCCAAGAACCGCCCTGAAGAATTTTTGAAACGCGTAGCAGTCTTCGTTGGTCAGGCGAGGGGAAGCAAGTCCCGCGATGCTGTCCGGCCCGGATTCCCTCAAGATTTGTTTGAGTTTGCCCGATGCGAACGCCAGAGCTTCCTCCCATGAGACCGGCTGTAATCGCCCTTCCTTTCTGATCAAGGGAGAAACCAGTCGCTCTTCGCTGTCCACGATGTCGTAGCCGAATCTGCCTCCAGCGCACAGAGTGCCCTTATTATGAGTTTCCATATCCGTGGTAATGCGAAAGATACGTCCGTCCTTTACGTTCATCTCCATCCTGCACCCTGCGGAGCACAAAGGGCAAACGGTGGCGGTTTTTCGCAGTTCCCAGGATCTGGCCCATCGCCGGGAAATTTTGTTGGACATGGCTCCGGACGGGCAGGCTTCGACGCATTCACCGCAAAAATCGCAGTCGAGCGTCCGACCGTCGCGCGTGGTTATCCGGGCATCGTAGCCTACGTCCGTCAGAGCCAGAGCACTCGCTCCGATCACTTCGTGGCACACTTTGACGCATCTCAGGCAGGTTATGCACAGATTGGCGTCGTATTCAATGAGACGCCAATCCCGCACCACGGGAATGCCGCGCCTCTCCATTTTGTAATCAGTGCCGTGTATACCGAGCCTGTACGTGAGGTTCTGTATTTCGCATTCGCCTGCTGCAGGGCATGTAGGGCAATCCAGCGGATGATCCATGAGAATAAGTTTCATAACCTGTTCTCGAATCTCCCGGATCTTTTCAGTATCGGTATGAATCCGCATACCATCGGCCGCAACGGTGTTGCATGACGTCATGGGCCGGGTCACCCCTTCGATCTCTACCACGCACATCCTGCACGAATCGGAAGGGCTGGTTTTCGGATAATAACACAAGGTCGGGATCCAGATTCCTGCTGATTTTGCCGCCTCCAGGATTGTCGCTCCCTCCGCGGCGGTCACCTCGGTATTGTCAATGGTAAGCACGGGCATGTTTTGTTCCTTCTTCTACACGTGAAGAAAAGAATCAATCTGAGTCTTGCCGTTTCCCACTCTTGCGCTGATTTGTGACCCCGAACCGTGATCTCATTTCACGGCAGCAAGAATCAGATGAAAACACCTGAGACACCTGCTGGCTTCGATAAAAGAGCTGCGTTGCGTAAAGCCCGAGTCGACCTCCACGAAACTCTTTATCCTATCCTGCACATCAAGTTTTCGGCCAGGAAGTGTCTCAGCCTCGCGGCCGGGAGTCCGGGCGGTTACCAGCACTCCGTAATCCTTCTCTATATTAGAAATGAGATCGTCCATCCATTGGCTGTCTGGTGGAGTACACGCTCCGGTGGTCACGTACTGATGAATCATGGTTGCCGCGCGTTTGCCACCGGCAAGCCCGTGCACAACGGTCAACGGACCGCTCACCGCGTCTCCTGCCGCAAATACCCCAGGCCTCTTCGTCATCAGAGTGTTCTTATCAACCCCTATGGTGCCCCTACGGGTAATCTCGATATTGTCCGCGGGGGAAACGAAGTCCAGATTGGCCGTTTGTCCAATGGCGGGTATCAGTGTGTCCCCGGAGAGCTCGAATTCGGATCCTTCCACGGGAACCGGGCGTCTGCGCCCCGTTCTGTCCGGTTCACCGAGCATCATGCGCATGCATTTGAGCCCGACCATCTTTTGCCCGTCCGACAGAATCTCTACAGGCTGAGTGAGAAAATGGAAGTGAACCCCTTCCTCACGTGCATCTTCCACTTCTTCGGGATCCGCTGGCATTTCGTGCTCTGTTCTACGATACACGATGGACACCTGTGACGAGCCCATTCTCAGGCAGGTCCTCGCGCAATCCAGGGCGGTATTGCCTCCCCCCACAATAATCGTGTGGTCGCCCACGGCCACTTCCCGGCCGAGGTTGATGTCCCTGAGAAAATCGATTCCGCCTGAGAACACGCCTTCCACATTGTCCTCTTCTCCCTTGATGCCCATCGACACGGAGCGGTGCGATCCGATCCCGAGAAAAACGGCCTTGAACCCCTTGTCGAACAGACCTTGAATCGTAACATCCCGGCCGAGTCGCACGCCGAATTCCATCGTGACGCCGAGCTGCCGGATGATTTCACATTCCCTCGTAAGCACATCCCTGGGCTGGCGATAGGGTGGTATTCCTACACCCACCATGCCTCCGGACACGGAAAGCGACTCGAAGACCGTCACCGGATGGCCGAGCCTGTTCAAGTAATAAGCTGCGGAAAGGCCCGCAGGCCCCGCTCCGATCACTGCTACGGGAGCCTGATCCAGTTGCACTCTGTCCAACGGGGGTTTGAGGTGATGAAACAGTTCGTAGTCCGCGGCAACCCTTTTCAACGTCTTGATGGGTATAGGGACGTCGCCCATATTGGCTACACTGCATGCCTTTTCACACGGAGCCGGACATATCCGGCCGGTGATGCCGGGCAGAGGCATTTCCTCCCGTATAATCTGCAGGGATTCGCTGTAACGCAGCTCCTGGAGCATTTCGATGTACCCGGGAATATTGATGTGACAAGGGCAGGTGTTCATGCAGGGAGCGGAAATGTTCCCGATATACCGGACAGGATCGCCCCGGACGCCGTGGCTGACAGCCTCGCGGAAATGGTCTCCGTAATAGTTCAATCCGTCCTTCAGCAACTCCCCGGCACTCTGGCAGACGGAGCACTTGGCCGCGTCGTTGAGCACGTCCGCCATCTGCTCCAAAACGACCAGATCGGATTCTCCGCCTTCCCCGCGTGAGATCTTGTCCAAGGTCATCAGGAGCAGCTTCGATCCTTTGATTCCGGTGATGCACTTGCCGCAACAGTAACGGGTCTGGATCTGGTGCACATACTCCCGAATCATGGGGATGAAGTTGAAATCGCCCTCAAATTGCAGAAAGCCCTTGCCGCTCATGAGAGCGACTATGTTTTCAGGAAATCCCTTGGCCGCCGGAAAATTAGTGTCTTCAGCGTCTGGTACCTGCTTTCCGGTGCTGCCGTCGCGGAGCACGCTGCCCCATCGCCCAAAAAGGATGTGCTTCATTCTGGCCCTCCGTTGGTGGAGCCCCCCTTCATTATTTATAGATGATTATTCTTGACAACGGAAGCCGAAAATTATCGGCGCCTGTTTTTAAATAGTAGACCAGATTAATAAAGTAGACGAAAACCCAGATTCCTTGAGTCAGTCGCTCAAGATTACGGTCCTCCAGAATGCGCAAAAAAGACTTCACATTCCCCGGAAAAGCTTTTGCTGCCCGTCCCGTGCCGCACAGGCAGCCTACCTGTCCGTGTCTTAATATAAGACTGAATTCCGTTTACTTGGTTCCGGTTCAGGAAGTCCTGACTGCACGGTATAGGAAAAAAATCGAGAACATGAGGGATCGACTCAGTGAGAAACGGGAGAGCAGGATATGCGACATTATCATACAAACCCCAGCCATAGCTTCACCGTACGTCTGATTATCCAACGAAAACCCGGAATGCTCGGGCGCATAACTTCCACAATAGGAAAGAACGGCGGGCTCATGGGCGCGATTACCATTGTCAGCCTGGAGCGAGGCAGGATAGTCCGGGACCTCATCGTGTACTCGCGAGACCAGGATCACAGCCAAAAGATCCTCGATGCGGTCCGGAAGATCTCGGGCATTACCATGTTAGAAGTCAAGGATCGCACCTTCGAATACCATCGAGGCGGGAAAATCCAGGTGGAGGGTCGCCGGCCGCTCGAGGGTCCGGACGATCTTGCTATCGCATATACCCCGGGCGTCGGCCGCGTGAGCCTTGCGCTGGCACGCGATCCGGACAGTTCGTACGAATTTACGATGAAAGGTAATAGCGTGGCGGTAGTTACGGACGGCAGCGCGGTTCTGGGATTGGGAAACCTGGGACCTATAGCGGCTCTACCCGTCATGGAAGGGAAAGCGCTTTTGTTCAAGAAACTTGCCGGCGTCAATGCGTTTCCCATCTGCCTGGATGTCACCGAGCCGGACGCGATCGTATCCGTCGTGAAATCCATCAGCCCTGCGTTCGGCGGGATCAACCTGGAGGATATCTGCGCCCCTCGCTGTTTTGACATTGAGAGGCGGCTGCAGCGGGAGCTCGATATTCCGGTGTTCCACGACGATCAACATGGCACGGCAATCGCTGTCCTGGCGGCTCTCACTAACGGATTAAAGCTCGTCAACAAGAGGATCGCGAACACCAGGATCGTGGTTTCAGGAACAGGGGCCGCCGGCGTGGCCTGTATTAGAATGCTCCTGGAAGCCGGAGCCCGCCACATAGTGGCCTGCGACAGCAAAGGTGTGATTTATCCCGGGAGAGAAGGCATGAACCGGATCAAGGAAGAGCTTGCAGCAGCCATCAATCCGGATGGCTCGCGGGGATCTGCAAAGGATGCCCTCAAGGGAGCCGACGTGTTCATTGGCGTATCCGTTGCCGACATCCTCAAACCCCACGATCTCAAGGTCATGGCCAAGGATGCAATTGTCTTTGCTCTGGCCAACCCCGTGCCGGAAGTCGACCCCGAAGGTGCGGCGGAGTATGTTCGAATCGTGGCAACGGGGCGGAGCGATTTTCCGAACCAGATCAACAATGTTCTGGTTTTCCCGGGAATATTCAGAGGGGCACTGGACAGCAGAGCCCGGCAGATCACCCTGGAAATGAAGATGGCTGCAGCCCGGGCTATTGCCGACCTGGTTCCTGATGAGGAACTTTCCGAGGATTTGATCGTCCCCAGAGCATTCGATCCCCTCGTGAGCAGAAAAGTGGCGGAAGCTGTACGGAATGCCGTGAAACAGAAAGCTGCTGCTGCGTGATTCAGGAATTGTGCTCCGGCGTTCGGCAATCGTGGGGGACCCGCCCGGTGGAGGCGTCTTCCCAACTTTATTCGTTTGAATCCCCATTCCTATAAAAGGCCTTCCGTGAGGAAGAACTTTTATGGTGGTTATGACGTTCTCCGCTACGGAAGTTCGTATCACAGCATGTTGAAATAGGCCACGACACCTTCCTGGGCTTCGAGGTGATCCGGATTGTCTGAGTCCAAAGGGCCTGGGAACAACTCAAAGAGAACTCCATCACAGAATTTTTTCACGTGCCAGGCAGGTGCTTTCAGGCAGTACGTGCTGCCTCCGATGGATCGGGCCATGCCCTCGTCCAGGTAATGAAATCCCCTTATGATGGCCGGTTTCGAGAATCCGGGATGCGCCCGCTGGCGGTTGAATGCGTTCAGTTGATATTCGTTCTCGGTTTCAGAGAGAAACGCCTCGAATGGTTTGAAGATTTGGATGGACCTTTCAAGGTAGTCGAAATCCGGTATCTTCCTCTTGTCATCCATGGAAATGTCGTACGCGTCGATGAAAGGCTCGTCAGGTTGGGTGCCGGTATGAATCTCAAAGGAAACTGTGTCGTCGTCCATCTTGCGAGGAGGAATGGTAAAAAAATCCAGAGTCGCGCCAATACTTGGAAAAACCTTATCAAGGTTTTTCTCAAGAATTTTCCGCAGTCCTGTTTCAGTCAATTCCACAGGCTTGTCATGGGAGTCGTACAGCCTCGAGTACCGAAACGCTTCCTTCATCACATCGAGAAATTCCATGATTTGGGGAATTCTGAAGTCGCCTCGGGGGCGGCAACGTTGCCGGAACATATAGCCGCTCATGTGAAAATCTCCTTTCAAGGAACAATAATTAGCCCGTCGATATTGCCCACTGCTTTCTCAAAACCCTTGACTGGTGTGAGAATTGCCCATCCCGTTTGCTCGCATTACATTCTGAGAAACACATCTTGATGAGGACAGATCATGAGAACAGCAGTCATTCTTTTGCTGGCGACAATTGTTATTCCCATGGCGGGCTTTGTTTCCCCCGCATCCGCATTTTCGAGCCCGCTTGAACATGCGAGAATAGTACCCGTGTCCGAATTGAACGGTTCACTCGTTCCCGTCATGGACGGGCGCCATTGGGATGGCGGGTACCGTTGGCACCGAGGTTGGAGGGATTACCCTCGCTACCGGTCTTATTGGCCTTATTATGGGAATAGCTACGTCAATCCCTACTATATTGAGCCGTACTCCTATGCACCCATGTGTCAACAAACCTGGGACCCGTTCTTGAATCAGTGGGTCTGTCAATTATGAGTGATTTCGCGCGTGAGCGTACCTTTCGGATGGCTGTACGCGCGGGCGGTTCGCACCCGGAGCGTAACTCCGTCATTTTATACTTGTGCCTAATCGGAAAGCAGTCGTACAGAAATATCGGCGAAATCAGGGCGAGAGTTTCGGCCGGTACGTGAGCGTAAAACACACACGGATTGTGTCTTGGGCAGGAGCTTCGAGTTAAGGAACCGTAACCCTTGTGGGTTTCAGATGGCACAGTGCTTGCAGAGGATGACGGGGGCGGCGATGAAATTGATAAGGGGGAGCTTCCGAGCAAAGCCCCCCACGAACCGAATTACGAAACCGAATGCTAACACTAGCGCAACGAATTGATCACGAGCAAATTGATGTGAACTCGCCACTTCTTATGGTAATTTTGCCACGATGTTCGATGATGACATATCGCCGCCTCACACGCAACCCATTTTTTCGCATGTAGAGCGGAACAACCGGGAAGGCACTTCCTGCAAAACGTTCCTCCCCAATCTTACTGAAGCGCATGAGTATCAATCAGTTGTCGAATGTTTTCCGGAAGCTTGGGGAAATGTTCGGTCCCCCGTTCACGATACATAATATTCGTGAAAAATTCTAAACGCCTCTCGTCACTGCGATTCGGCAGCAGCCGCTTCGGACAATCTTTTTATCAGTCCTTTTGATCGCAAGAGCTGCAGACGTTTTTTCACCGCTTCTTTGTTGCGATCCTCCAAAACCTCCGCGATCTCTCGATTGCTCATGGGGAGGGTCAACACCACCAGATCCTCTCTCAACGTCCAAGCTTTAGGGGAGGTGTTCCGTTTGAGGGTCATGAGAACCTTGAGCTCTTTGGAGGAAAACTGGCGCAGGAGAGCGTGGCTTTCTCTGATACGTTCAAGGCGATTCTTGGGACCTCGTGTTTCGGATATGGACGCGGAAGATTCAAAAAAAGAATCTTCCGATTCGAAATCCGCACCCGGTTCAGGTTCCAGCCAGGTATCGAAGTCCTTACCGTTCGACCACCATTGCGTGTCGGCATCCTGCACGACTACTTCGGTCTTGTTCTTCTTGCCTTTTCGATCCTTCTCAGCCACAGCAACCCCTTTATCCATGTGTTTCACCTATGACCGCCCAGGATAGACTGTGCGCTGCGGGGACAGCAGCTCCAACTGGAAAAAACACCCCCACACTCCTTGCCTGCAAGCACTTTAATGTGCCGCATGTCGCATATGGGCCAATTCTTTTCCCTTTGCAACAAAAATCTTGCATTTGTCTGAATCATGCCGGAGTCAAAACAACTACCACAGGCCAGTCCCTAAGACTCTAGACGAAATGGACTGCCCCGTAGCACCTTGATTCTGAGATCGCTTCCATGGCTGTACATTTCGGCTCTGACGTGTCCCGGGTGTACCTTTTTCCGCATCCACGGATACTCCTGGCAGTGACGGAATCCGAGGTTGCTCTTGGACGTTTTTTTCCGTCCGCCGCGATTGCACGGGTGGTTGAGGGCGGGGCGAATACGAGTTCGGGGCAACCGGCTGATCGTTTCCGGATGCACTGTTCACGGAATAATTGTATCCATCGCTGGCGCCTTGCCATTGATTCTGATCCGCATAGGGCTGTCCATAATTTCCGGCATTCTGGGGCAAAAACTGCTGGACTCCCGACCAGGAGCCGAATGAATCGCATCAGCCCGCTTCTGCAAAATACGGAAAACAACAGACAAGCGCAAGTGCAAGGACGACCAGCCTTAAAGGCCGTTTTTTTACCATGTTACCCTCTTTGAACAAAAATTCACCCCAATATGGAAACTGGAGTTTACTCCGTGGCCCCCGGTTTGTCATTCTTTTTTTCGTATCGTGAACCGGCTGGAATGCTTTCGTCGCAAGCAGCCTCGCGTCGCGGTCGCTCATGAACCTGTCTTCGACTCTTCGTTCTTTATGCGAAAGAATTTTCGCCTGCCGACTTGAACGACCTGCTCTTCCGGCCGGATAGAAATTTCCTGAGCCGCATCCGAAACTTTCGTGCCGTCGATTTTGACTGCGCCCTGCTTTACCAGCCGCCTTGCTTCAGAAGCGGACACGGCCGCGAGTTTTACGACCACATCCTGAAGGACTGCAGTCTTGCCGGAAAACACTACCAGGGGCACCGTGTCGGGAGTTTCCTTGCGTTGCACGACTTTTTCGAAAAATTCCTCCCCTTTTTTTGCAGACTCCACATCGTGATACTCGGTCACTATGCTTCTTGCGAGGGCTTTCTTGATCTGCATGGGATGGAGAGGATCGGCCGTATCATGATGCTTTTCGACGTCTCCGAGCGCTTCTTCGTATTGTGCAATGACCATGGGGTCAACATCCGTGAGCAGAGTGAAATATTTCACGATGAGATTGTCTTGAATGGACATGGTTTTCCCGAACATGTCTTCCGGTGTATCATCCACCGCTATATAATTGCGTTCCGTCTTGCTCATTTTTTTCGAGCCGTCCAGTCCTTCAATGAGAGGAGTCATCAGGACTACCTGCTGCGGCTGGCCGAACTGGACCTGCATGTCGCGACCTGCAAGGAGATTGAATTTTTGATCAGTGCCGCCCAACTCCACATGGCATTCCAGCCTTACGGAATCATATCCCTGCATGAGCGGGTACAGGAACTCGGTGATACTGATGGGGCTGCCTTCTTTGAATCGCTTCTCAAAATCATTCCTCTCCAACATACGAGCCACCGTGGACCTGTACGCGAGATCGAGGCAATCAGCAAACGTCATGGAGTCAAACCACTCGCCATTGCTGCGCAACTCGGTCTTTTCTTCATCAAGAATCTTGAACACCTGTTTACTGAAGTGTTGTGCGTGGTCCCAAACCTGATCTTTCGTCAGCCTGATTCGTGCTTCGTTTCTTTCCGTGGGATCGCCTATTCGCGCAGTGAAGTCGCCCACGAGAAAAATTGCCGTATGCCCCAAGTCCTGGAAATGTTTCAATTTGCGTATGGTAACCATGTGTCCGAGGTGGATATCGGATGCAGTGGGATCGACTCCCAGTTTTATGCGCAATTTGGTGCCTGTGTTCATGCTCCACTGCAACCGCTCGCGCATTTCTTGCTCGTGTATTATTTCTTCCACACCCCTCATGATTTTGGCCATTTGAGTGTCAATATCGGGGAATGACATACAGTTCACCTTCCTATTTCCTGATGAGTTCAGCCCGTTGAACGGGAAGCAATTCTAACGGATACGACTTGCTTTTTCAAATGCAAATGTCAGGAAGAATACGGCTGCTTGCGCATGCATGCTTTCTGGATCTCCTTTCCCCCAGCGTTCCACACGATTACCGGCGAAGCGGATCGAGATCGGTTTGTTAACGGATGGCACACGATCCAGGCTTGTTTTCATGCCGCATGTTTGCTATGAATAGAGTCCGAACCTGTTGACTTGCGAACAGGGCAACTTCCGGGGCTGTTCCGGGTCCGTTGCGGGGAGGCCTTCCAATACATTCATTCGGCCAGGCCACTGTGTAGAGGGGCTCGTATCCGACGGAACGCGGCTTCCGTCAGGAGACTTCGCGGTCGGACCGCCGAATACCGTTTTCCGGGACGCTCGCACACGTCCAGAACTGCCAACGAATCAAAGAACCGAACGATTATGGATCTCAAAACCAAGATTACAGAATTCGTGAGCGGCCTTTTGGTTGTTCCGGAGGAAGGGACTTCACCCGAACGGTATAGAGTGCTGCGCCGCAACATAATGGCACTTATGTTGTTGATCACCATAATCCCCCTGTTTTTGATGGCTTTCATCAATTATCACCAGTACCAGGGGGCTCTCAAGGACGAGATAGTGTCTCCGTTGAGGGTGCTCGTCAACAAGACGAAGCATTCTTTTGAGCTGTTTCTGGCGGGCCGTCTTTCCACCGTGAGTTTCATCGCATCCGCGTATTCGTTCGAACATCTCGCGGACGACAAGAATCTGAACAAGATTTTTCGTGTTCTCAACCAGGAATTCAAAGGGTTCGTGGATTTGGGACTGATAGATTCCAACGGAATCCAGGTGAGTTATACCGGGCCGTACGAGCTCAAGGGGAAGAATTACCGAGACCAGGGCTGGTTTCAGCAGGTCAAGGTGAATGGGCATTATATCAGTGACGTGTTCATGGGTTACAGGCGATTTCCTCACATCGTGGTCGCGGTGCAACATTTTACGGATTCCGGAGAAATGTGGGTTGTCAGAGCGACCATCGATACTGCCAGGTTTAACAATCTCATTGCTTCAATGGGTCTGGATCCGCAATCCGATGCATTTCTCATCAATCGGAGCGGCGTTTTCCAGACGGATTCGAAATTTTACGGAAAAGTCTTGGATCAGTATCCCGGCACAATCCCGCCTACAAGTTATGAGCCCAATGTCATAGAAGAAAAAGACTCCAAAGGACGCGACATTCTCCTGACGTATGCCTATTTCAACGATTCCGATTACATTCTCATCACAGCCAAACCTCGAACGGAAGTGCTGAGGGCCTGGTACACCCTGAAAAGCGAGCTCGTGCTGCTGTTCCTTGCCAGTGTTTCGTTGATTTTCCTCGTAGTGTTCAGATTGACGAATATTTTGGTGGCCAGGATGCAAGAAAGCGACAACAAGAGGGAATTGGCATTCCGTGAAATGCAGCATTCTCATAAGCTCTCGTCGATAGGTCGGCTTGCAGCAGGGGTTGCCCACGAGATTAACAATCCCATGGCCGTCATTAACGAAAAAGCCGGCCTTATGAAGGACACCATCGAGTTTACGGCGAATTTCCCGGATAAGGAAAAATTTCTGTCACTTGTCGCAGCGATCATTCAATCCGTCCAGCGTTGCAGAACCATCACCCACCGGCTTCTGGGATTCGCGCGGAGAATGGACGTGGAAATCGAGATGCTGGACGTCAATGAAGTCGTCAAAGAAGTCCTCGGTTTCATGGAAAAAGAAGCGCTGCATCGCAGTATCAAGCTCGGTCTGCATCTTGCTCAGGATTTGCCGCGTATAGCTTCCGACCGGGGTCAGATTCAGCAGGTGTTTCTGAACCTTTTGAACAATGCATTTGCGGCAATATCCGACGGTGGCATGGTTTCCATCGCAACCTGGGAGAGGGATATCGATACGGTCGGAATCACCTTCCAGGACGACGGCATTGGAATGTCCGAAGAGACGCTCAAACACATTTTCGAGCCGTTTTTCACGACGAAAAAAGGGCAAGGAACAGGGTTGGGGCTTTCAATCACATACGGAATCGTAAAGAAACTGGGGGGCGACATTGAGGTGCAGAGCAAACCTCAGCAGGGCACCCGGTTTACCATTTACCTACCCAAGAAACCTTCGCAGGAGTCGGGACAATAGCATGGAACAATTGAAATTGCTCCTGGTGGATGATGAGGTCGAATTTGTTTTGACCCTTGCCGAACGACTGGCGTTGAGAGGAATTGAAGTCCGCACAGCGCACAGCGGGGAGGAAGCACTCCGTCATATTATCAGCGATCCGCCGCAGGTTGTGGTCCTCGATGTGATGATGCCGGGCATGGGCGGACTGGAAGTGCTCCAGCGTATAAAAGAGCAGAACCCGGGAATCAAAGTGATCCTGCTCACAGGCATAGGAAACCCTCGGGACGGAGCTGAGGGTATTCGTCTGGGAGCTTGCGATTACCTCATGAAGCCGCTCCAACTGGAAGAACTGTTGGAAAAAATAAGGATTGCCCTGACCGGGCCCTGAGAAAGCACCGAAAATGGAATTCAGAGAATCCGCGTTCGTGGGAACAATCACTGCAGGGATTACCCATGAAATGAAGAACGTCCTTGCAATCATAAAAGAATCGGCCGGCCTTATGGAGGATCTTCTTTCTCTCACCAATGAACAGCAGTTTGCGCATCGGGAAAGATTCATGCGGGTGCTGTCCAACATAGGGCACCAGGTGGCCAGGGGCGTAGATCTGTCCAGCAGGCTCAATAAATTTGCTCATAGCAGCGACTCCACGGCCGTGCAGCTGGACCTCAACGATCTTGTGGAAGATGTAGTGTTCCTGTGCCAGCGTCCCGCGCGTGCAAAAGGGCTCTCCGTAGAGGCGATTCGCTTCAAACAGCCGTTGCTGGTGGTGTCCGATCCTCTCAGGCTCCAGATGGTGCTTTTCGGGTCCATAGGATTCCTCATGCAACTGTCCGGCTCCGGTGCAAAGTTGACCGTCGCCGCTGAGGAAGGGGAGGACGGAGATTTCGCCGTACGTGTTTCCGTCCAGGAAGGCGGTCCTACGGGTGCCGAATGGGAGTTGCAAGCAGGGTCTGCCGCCCACCTGGAAGATTTGGAGCAAGCTGCCGGATCCATATGCGGAAGAATTGCTCTGCATGACCGGCCTGGCTTCCTGACACTCCTGTTGAGGAAGGCTCCCCCGGGCAGTCCGGTACCTTCCGAGTGAGCCTGATGTACGTGTTGCTTTTTGCATCGAGCCGCGACATACTAATAATGTATTGCCGTTGTTTCGATCGAGAAATGGAGCCCGCGATTTCCCGAATTTAAGGAGTAGAGTATGAACCTGACCAAAAAATTGGAAAAATGGTTCTCTGCAATTGCCTTTGCTGAGATGGGCGAACATGCCACGGCCATGGAAATGGTGGGAATGACGCCTGCACGTCCGAGCGAATCGGCCGGGATAGTTCGCAATCTGCAGACGGCGTTTGCTGCGGCCGCTTTTGCGGAAGCGGATTGTAGCGACATGGCCCTGGAAATCCTGGGTGAACGCAAGAGACAGAGCTTCCTGGATGCGATCGGGTTGAGAGGCGCCCGGGTATGGTATGCTGCAGTTCCTCTTCAGGAGGAGTCCTTTATTGAAGCAGTCGGGCTCAGGGGTGCTCGCCTGAAATTCGGTACTGTACAAATATGAAGATCGATTTCTGCTCTGCCCAGTGTCAGTGGTGTCTGTTCACAGACGTCGTCCGAAACCTGCATAAAACAATGGAGAGCACGTCCGCGTTCAGCCGAAAAACATTGACGTGATCGCGACGGGTTTGATATTTTGGATTCGATACCATCGATATACGCACGGCTAATTGCAAACACGAATTGACACACCGCAATTCCGTTTTTCTGAACCGGAGACGAAATGGGATTTGATTAGGCTCGACCTCCTCGGTTCAGGAGATGGTACGTTTCCGGCGACAGGAGAGCTTCGAGAACTATCGGAGGAAAGCAGGCATGAAGGAATTTAAGGTTTTGATGGTGGACGACGAAGAGGATTTTGTAACAACTCTCTCGGAACGAATGAAAATGCGCGATCTTGACTCCGATGTGGCCCTGGACGGAGAACAAGCCCTCCAGATTGTGGAGGAGGAAGTCCCGGACGTGATGGTCCTTGATCTCAAGATGCCGGGAATCGACGGGATGGAAGTGTTGCGTCGAGTGAGAAAAGCATATCCTCACGTGCAGGTCGTCATTCTGACCGGCCACGGATCTGAAAAAGACGAAGCGGAAGCGCGGCGCTTGGGCGCATTTGATTATCTGCAAAAACCTGTTGATATCGAAAAACTCATCAGCACGCTGAAAAACGCATACAAAAAGAAAATGGAAGAATCCATGGTCGCCGCCGCATTTGCCGAAGAAGGTGATTTTGAGAGCGCTCGCCAGATCATGGACAAGGAAAAAGAAAAGAAATAACGATGCCGGCAATGGACATACGGGTTCTTCTGGTGGACGATGAAGTGCAATTCGTCGAGCTGCTCGCTGAACGCCTGGATACCCGCGGTTTTAAGGTTCAAACTGCGTTCACGGGGGAGGAAGCTCTGCTGAAGCTTCAACAAGAAAACGTGGACGTAGTGGTTCTGGATGTGTTCATGCCGGGAAAAGACGGACTGGAAACCCTCCGCGCCATAAAGCAACTCCAGCCTCTCGTGGAAGTGATCATGCTCACCGGACACGCTACGGTTGAAACCGGGATAGAAGGAATGCGATTGGGGGCGTTTGATTATCTCTTGAAGCCCACGGAAACCGAGGAACTCGTGGCTAAAATCAAGAAGGGCTCCGCTCGGAAAATAGCACAGGAAAAAAGAATTCGCCGGGCGGAACAGGAATCGGAAGTCGGCTCCGGATCACTGTAGCACCGCTTCTTCTCTGCGCCAACGTGCATCATTTGACGGTATCCATTCAGTTACGGGAAGGAAAAAGCCGTCATTGCGAGTGCAGCGAGCACTCTCCGCCTCTATGGGGATTCTCGCAAGTAGTGTCGGTTCTGATTGCGCGAAAAGATTCGAGGACTCTCATTGCGAGGGCGATGCCGGAAGCAATCTCCAACCGACCAAAATCGAGAGTGCTTCGTCGCTCCGCTCCTCGCAATGACATGATTGGACCACTGGCATACGGGCGAGAATCATGAGAGAAGCCGACACAATTTTCGAGAACTGTCATAGTCAAATCTTGTGGAACCTGCCCTCGTGTGGCGCGGTCCGGGAAGCGCGCTTTCGTTGCACCACAAATAAATTGCGGAGAATGTTGGATGATTCATAATTCTGCTTGCAATATGGGCAATGATAGAATAATTTCTTCAGGTTGCGGGAAGAAGGCTTGGCTTCCCAAAGCCTAATGCTTCATAATTCTTCACAACACGGCAATTCGAATAGTGAGGACCGGCCCTCCGGGGAGTCGCCAGCCGTCGGTCGGGCATGTGAAGACCGAGTGGACGGATATTGTATTGTCCGAAGCGACCTTCCTGGAGTGATTTGCCGAGTCGATGACAGACACGCCATTCGAGTGTGCCGGATGTGGCGTTATGAAGGACAGGAGCATGAAATGAGGAATGTTGTCAAACTGGGCCTGGTGGGCTTTGCGTGCTTTCTCTTGGTCGTGGTTACGGCGCAAGCCGCCTGTGCCGAAGCGGCGCAGTCTGCACCATTGGTCGAAAGCTCTTATCCGTGGTGGATGTGGCCGCTGCTTCTGCTTGTGGTGACCTTTGTGATGGGTGTTGCTGCCGTTCTTGGCGGGGTTGGCGGAGGCGTGCTGTTCGTGCCTATCATAAGCGGGTTTTTCCCTTTTCACCTGGATTTCGTTAGAGGCGCCGGACTGTTGGTCGCGCTCTCTGGCGCTCTGGCAGCAGGGCCGGGGCTTCTCAAGATGAACCTTGCAAGTCTGCGTCTCGCGATGCCCGTGGCATTGATCGCTTCCACATTCTCCATAATTGGCGCCATGGTGGGGTTGGCTCTGCCGACAACGGTGGTTCAAATCGCATTGGGGGTCACCATTCTGGGCATTTGCGTGCTTATGCTCACAGCCAAGAAATCGGAGGTCCCCGAAGTTCCCAAGGCGGACAAACTGTCGTCCGCGCTCCGCATCTACGGTGTGTATCAGGAGGCCAGCACGGGCCAGATAATTGACTGGAAGGTACATCGCACTCCTCAAGGTTTGCTGTTGTTTATCGCCATCGGCGTGATGGCAGGCATGTTCGGGCTGGGAGCCGGGTGGGCCAATGTTCCGGTCCTGAACCTGCTCATGGGCGCGCCGCTCAAGATCAGCGTGGCTACCAGCAAGTTTCTTTTGTCCATTACCGACACTTCTGCGGCATGGATATATTTGAATAACGGGTGCGTGATTCCTATGATGGTCGTTCCTTCTCTCGTGGGAATCATGCTGGGATCTTTTGTAGGCGTACGACTTCTCAAGGTGGCTAAACCGGGTTTGGTCCGTTGGATAGTCATAGGAATGCTCGGGTTTGCCGGTTTGAAGGCTCTGAGCAAAGGCCTCGGATTTTAATTGAAGCTGGATTGTACAAACAAAGACGATCCCCGGAGGTTGGAACATGACGGACAGGTCTTCTGAAAAATCGTTGCAAGCCGGACCGGAACAGATCCTCTATGCCTCTGTCTTGGAAAAAGGAATGTATTTCGGACTGCTCCTGGTAATCCTAACGTACCTGATATATGTGCTCGGAATAGTAAAGCCCTACATCCCGTTGGCGGATGTCCCTAAAATGTGGGGCCTGGGCGTTTCGACATATCTGCACGAAGCAAACATTCACGCTGGATGGGCGTGGCTGTGGTTGATACGCTACTCCGATTTCTTGAATTTCGTCCCTATTGCCGCGCTGGCGGGCGTGACTGTTTTGTGTTTTCTCGCTATCGTTCCCGTCCTGTGGAAAGAGAACGATAGGCTCTATGCATTCTTCGCCCTATTGGAAGCACTCATCTTGGGAGTTGCCGCGAGCGGTATCCTTGGAGCCGGAGGACACTAAGTCGAACGGCAACAGAAGCGTTCCGGAATTGAAATCGGAGGACAGATAGATGCCCATTGCCATGAAAGTCAGGGACCTGCTCGTACCTCTCAGCGAATACGCTGTGACGACAGTGGACAAGCCCTTGAAAGAAGCCATTCCGGCCCTCAGAAAACTCTACTGCCAGGTTGAAGACGGGAAATGCACGGAAGCGGGGCACAGAACCATTCTGGTCCTGGACAACGCGGGAAGGCTCGTGGGAATTCTCGATTTCAAAAGCATTCTCAAGGTCCTCATCCCCGAGATCGCCGGAGGTCTCACAGCACGCCTGGAAGCCCTCGGTGTCTCCATAGCGTTTGCTCAGGCCGATACTCCTGATCTGGACGAGGCGCGCATCAGCTTCAGGGCGAGAGTTCTCAAGAATGCCGAAACCAGAGTGGCGGACGTAATGCTTAAGATCAAGGGAACCATCAGCGCGGACGCGGATCTTCTGGAAGCGCTCAAAAGCCTGTACAACAACAAGATCACCGTGTTGCCGGTCTACGACGGCCATGAGCTTGTGGGAGTCCTTCGGGATTCGGACCTGTTTCTGGTGGTCTCCGATATACTGCGCGAGTAGGTGATATCTCAGGATATCGGGTGCGGAGACAGACGCACCGCACCCGGTGCCTTTTCTGCCAATCGAAATCAACCGTCCCAATGGCGAGGGCAAGACGTTCCCCTCATCGTGTCGCCATGAAGACTCACCGGTGTCATCGCGAGCGAAGCGAAGCAATCCTGTCTTGTGAAGATGTACCGACCGGGCATGCTTAGCCTCTTCCCCTCTCGCATCCACATCATGCCCGCCCTGCGTGAATCCTTACACACGTGCGCGAATTATTCTTGACATTGGTATCGACTTGAATCATGCTATCCAACGATTGATGGAATATATTACTGGAATAAAACGATGGTCACTCCCCTCGAAAAGGCTCGAAAAGATCCCGATTCCATGAAGGGCAAGATCCTCGCAAAGGCCCGCAGAATTTTCGGGCAATACGGCTTTCACGGTGCCACTACCCGCATGATAGCCGAAGATGTAGGAATCGACATTTCCACCCTGTATTATCACTGGGGTGAAAAAGGCGACCTCTACGAGGCCGTGGTCCTGGATATCAATGAGGATCTGCGCCAGAAGCTCAACGATGTGGAGAACAGCACGCACGGCCTTCCTCTCCCGCGCAGGCTGGGAATGTCCCTGGACTTGATGACCGATTACCTCTTTGAGCATCCCGAGATTTCAAACCTCATTCTCCTCCGCTACTTCGGAAAAACAAGGGATGAATCCGTTCTTGACTTCCGCGTCCCGGAGCTGGCAACGGACATCGCCCGATCCCTCGGTTTGGCAAAGGACAGAAAATCGGTTTCCAGTCAGGTGAAAATGCACGTGCTTGCGTTGATGAATTCCATCCATGCCTTCGTCTCCGGAGAAGATTTTTTCCGGTCCATGCTCAAGCTTCCCAGAGACGAATACATTGCTTTGGTCAAGGAAACTCTGAAATTTGTTCTCACGCCCGCGTTCGCGGGAACCGACCCTAACGGGCTCCCGATCCGAGAACGCACAGAATAGCGGGGAGAACCGGGAAGCCGTTTCGTCGAAAACCAGCGGTGCTCAGCTTCCGACTATTCCGAAACGACAAGGAGTTGCCCCCCTCTTTTTCATTATTTGTGTGCGAATCGCTATGAGGCTCTTCACGGGAGGACGCGATGGCCTTAAACCTGGACAGCATCGGAAAGAAGATCGGGCCCGTAACCAGGGACTACGCGTGGAAGGATGTAGTCCTCTACGCTCTGGGCGTGGGAGCGGGTTTTGACGATCTGGACTATTGCTACGAAAACCGTTTGAAGGTAATTCCCAGCTTTTCCATCGGCGCTGTGTTCGAATTTCTCGCTGAAGTAGGAATGAGCTCCGGGGCCAACCTTGCCGGTATTCTCCACGGAGAACAGGATATCATCTTTCATAATCCCATTCCTGTCGAGGGCACGCTCAGTACCGAAGGAGCAATCACTCACATATACGACAAAGGTGCTGAGAAAGGAGCCCTTGTCGTCGCAGAAGCGGATACGTACCACTCGAACGGCCAGAAACTCTTCACAAACATTTTCACGTTGTTCTGCCGCAAAGACGGCGGATTCGGCGGGCCGGACGCTCCGCGGGAAGCTGTAGATTTTCCCGACAGGCCTGCCGACTATGAAGAACTCGACGCTCCCTCCTTGAATCAGCCTCTCATTTACAGACTTTCCGGCGACATTTTTCAGCTCCACGTAGACCCTGCTTTCGCGATGGCCAGCGGATTCGACAAACCCATCATGCACGGCCTTTGCACGCACGGGTACGCCTGCCGGGCAGTGATCAAAAATCTGTTTCCCGGCGAGCCGGAGCGAATGAAACGTTTCCGGAACAGGTTTTCCCGGACTATTTATCCCGGGGTTCCCATAAAGACGGAAATCTGGACAATTCAGGAAGGCAAGGCTGTGTTCAGAACGGTCAACGTGGAAACCGGCGAGGTGGTCATCGACAAGGGGATTGTGGAATGGCTGAGCGCAGGTGAAATGGAAGAGCGCTCCAGGAAGCAGGGTATCCGGTTCGACGACCGCGTGGCCATCGTCACCGGCGCGGGTGCAGGTCTGGGCAGGGCGTATGCCCTGGAATTGGCCAAACGCGGAGCCAAAGTCGTGGTCAACGATCTGGGCGGAGCCAGAGACGGTACCGGTGGATCTTCCAACCCCGCGGACCGAGTGGTTCAGGAGATTCTCTCAGCAGGGGGCCAGGCTGTGGCGAGCTATGATTCCGTGGCTACTCCCCGAGGCGGAGAAGCTATCGTCGGAAAGGCAATTGAGGCATTCGGCCGGCTGGACATCCTCATCAATAACGCGGGGATACTCCGTGACAAGACGTTGGCCAAGATGGAGCCTGCCGAATGGGATGCGATTATGGCCGTGCATCTGAACGGAGCGTACAATGTATCCAGACCGGCCTTTCTGAAAATGCGGGAGAACAGGTACGGCCGGATTGTGGTTACCACGTCTGCGGCCGGTTTGTACGGGAATTTCGGCCAGACCAACTATTCGGCTGCGAAGCTGGCTCTCGTGGGATTCATGAACACTCTGAAACTGGAAGGACAGAAACACGACATCAAGGTGAACGCAGTGGCGCCAATAGCGGCCACCCGGCTCACCGAAGATATCCTTCCACCAGACCTCATGGACAAATTGAAGCCTGAGTTTGTCGCGCCTCTGGTGGTCTATTTGTGCTCTGAGCAGTGTCCTGTTACGGGAGCGGTGTACAACGCCGGAATGGGCTGTTTCAGCCGGGTCGCGGTCATGACCGGCCCGGGCGCGGTGGTCGGTGACGGAACCGTAGTTCCGACCCCCGAAGACGTGGCCTCGAATATGAAAGACATAGCCTCTCTCCACGGCGCTGTGGAGATGCACACCCTCACCGAGGCTCTCTCCGCGATGATGGATGCGTTCAAACCGGCGGAGCAGTCGAAACCTGCGCAGACAGAGGCCTTGACTGTGAAAGGAGTGTTCGCTCGCATGGGTGAGGCTTTTCTGGCTGAAAAGGCCGGGGGAGTGGACGCGGTGTTTCAGTACAGGATATCCGGTGCCGCCGGCGGAGACTGGCATGTCACCATCAAGGACCGGACATGCCGGATCGGGGAAGGCACCCACGCTTCTGCCACAACCACGATCCTCATGTCGGACGAGGACTTCCTCAGCCTAATCTCCGGCAAACTGAACGCAATGCAGGCGTACACTTCGGGTAAGTTGAAGATTCAGGGCGATCTCATGAAATCCCAGCTCATCGAGAAGCTGTTCAAGTTCTGACCCCAACAGGAGACCCAACCATGATCGGCATCGTTTCCTACGGCGGATATATACCGAAGTTACGGCTGAACCGTGTGAGCATATTCCAGAGCATGGGCTGGTTCGCGCCCGCGATTATCATGGTCGCCCAGGGGGAGCGGTCTTTCTGCAACTGGGACGAAGACAGCCTCACCATGGCAGTCGCCGCGGGCCGCGATTGCCTTGGCGGGATGGAGAAAACTGCTGTCGATGCGCTGTACTTGTGTTCCACTACGTTGCCGTATGCGGACCGGCTCAACGCGGGAATCCTCAAGACAGCCCTGAATCTGAAAGACAACATCGTCACCCAGGACCTGACTTCGTCGCTGAAGTCAGGGACAACGGGCCTTATTACGGCGCTGGCCGCAGTGGGGCAGGGTGACGTGAATCAGGTGCTCGTCACCGCGTCCGACAAGAGGGAGGCAAAGGCAGCCCATTTCTACGAAATGTGGTTCGGGGACGGTGCTGCATCGCTGCTTGTGGGGAAAGGCGACGTGATTGCGGAATTCAAGGGCTCTTATTCCGTATCCCACGATTTTGTGGATCATTTTCGAGGGAATCACAGTTCCTACGATTACATGTGGGAAGAAAGATGGGTGCGCGACGCGGGATATTCCAAAATTGTCCCTGAAGCGGTCTCCGGGCTGTTTGAAAAGCTTTCCCTGACCATGGACGACGTTGACAGGTTCATTTTCCCGTGTTTTTTCAAGGCGGAGCACCGGAAAATCGCCTCCAAACTCGGAGCAGGGCCCGAAAAACTGGCGGACAACATGCATGAAGTCTGCGGAGAAACCGGCGCGGCGCATCCGCTGGTGATGTTCGTGCAGGCCCTCGAACAGGCAAAACCCGGCGATAGGATACTGCTCGCGGGATTCGGTCAGGGATGCGATGCACTGTATTTTCAGGTCACGGAGAATATCCGCAATCTGCCGCGGCGCACCGGAATAACGGGATCGCTCGCAAACAAGAAAACCGTCGACAATTATCCGAAGTTTCTGAAATTCCGAGACCTTATTCAGACCGAAATGGGTATCCGAGCGGAAATGCCCACCCAAACCGCTATGACCGTGCTCTGGCGAAAGCGCGATATGCTGACGGGAATGATAGGTGGGAAGTGCACGATGTGTGGAACTCCGCAGTTTCCGAAAACAGACGTGTGCGTGAATCCGGAATGCCGCCGAACGAGCACTCAGGAGGATTATGCATTCGCGGACGTGCCCGCCACGGTGAAGAGCTTCACGGGCGATCTTCTGGCAGTATCTCTGGATCCTCCCGCCACATACGGCATGGTGCAGTTCGAGGGCGGAGGAAGATTCATGGCGGATTTCACGGATTGCGAGCTGTCCGACGTCCGGGTGGGCCAGCCGGTGGTTTTGTCCTTCAGGAAGCGGTACACGGACAAGGAGCGCGGATTTACGGGATATTTCTGGAAAGCCATTCCCCTGCCAGTGAAAAGTGACGAAAAAAGTGACGAGAAACAGATCCGCTTTGACGGCAAGGTCGCGGTGGTAACGGGCGCAGGAGCGGGGCTCGGCCGGGTGTACGCACTGGAGCTTGCACGTCGCGGAGCGAGGGTGGTGGTGAACGACTTGGGCGGCGCTCGTGACGGATCCGGGGAGGGGTGTGCAGCGCCTGCAGTTGCAGTGGTAGAAGAAATAAAGGCGCTGGGCGGAGAAGCAGTCTCGGATTACCATTCGGTTGCAACGCCCGAAGGTGGGGAGGCGATTATAAACACCGCTTTGACTGCCTTCGGCCGAGTGGACATCCTCATCAACAACGCGGGAATTCTTCGGGACAAGACTCTCGCCAATATGGAACCCGCGGAGTGGGAAGCGATCAGAGCCGTGCATCTGGACGCGGCGTTTCACGTGACACGACCGGCTTTCCTGAAAATGCGGGAAAACGGATTCGGCAGAATCGTTGTGACCACGTCAGCGGCAGGTCTGTACGGCAATTTCGGACAAACGAACTATTCCGCAGCCAAAATGGGGCTTGTGGGCTTCATGCATACGGTGAAACTCGAAGGCGAGAAACACGGGATCAAAGTGAACGCGGTGGCGCCTGTGGCTGCAACAAGACTCACGGAGGATCTGTTGCCTGAAGACCTCTTCAGGAAACTCAAACCCGAGTTCATTGCTCCTCTGGTGTTGTATCTCTGTTCCGATCATTGCGCTGAATCAGGGATGATCTTCAATGCGGGAATGGGATACTTCAACCGGGCGGCGGTGGTCACCGGACCTGCAGCCGTAGTAGGCGACGGGGTAACGCCTCCCACCGCCGAACAGATTCACAAGCAGTGGAACGCAATCAATAGTCTGGAAAACTTCGTCGAATCACCTAACGCCACTGCTGCACTCGGAACGATGCTCGAAGCGTTCAGCCCGAAGGGTTCTCCGGACGAACAGTCCCAGGGAATAACCGTGAAATCGGTATTCGATCGCATGGCACAGGCGTTCCTCCCGGATAAGGCTACCGGAGTGGATGTGGTGTTCCAGTACCGGATAACGGGTCCCGGCGGAGGGGAATGGATCGTTTCCATCAAGGATGCCGCCTGCACGGTCGAGCCGGGAACGCACGGGAAACCCACCACGACCATAATCATGACCGACGAAGATTTCCTTGCGCTCATCACCCGCAAGGTCAATGCCATGCAGGCATTTACTTCGGGAAAGCTCAAGATCGAAGGCGATCTCATGAAATCGCAGCTCATCGAGAAGCTGTTCAAATTCTAGAACCGGTTGCTTTGGAACCTTGTAACCCTTCAGTTACTTGGGGGAAGTGCCTGTCTTCTGTCACTGCGAGGAGTGAAACGACGAAGCAATCTCGATAGTTGAAGGCGAGATTGCTTCGCTACGCTCGCAATGACGATCTTTTCCCACCCGTACCTGAATGAATACGGAACCTTCTACCAGGCCCCAGGATTTCTCTGCTTTGAACGCGAGTCGGTCTTACGCGGATGTCGGGGCTCATGGTGCATGAACCGGGTTCCATCCGGAGGATACACATGGCCACGGGAATCAGAGACAAGGTTGCGATCATAGGAATGGGATGCACCCGCTTCGGCGAGCGCTGGGATATGGGCGCGGAAGAATTGATGGTCGAAGCGTTTACCGAGTGCATAGCGGATTCCGGGATTGAGCCGGACGACATACAGGCCGCATGGCTCGGCACGTGTATGGATGAAGTGAATGTGGGCAAAAGCGGACTGCCGCTGTCCATGACGCTGCGCCTCCCGTTTATCCCGGTGACTCGCGTCGAGAACTTCTGCGCCAGCGGCACCGAGTCTTTTCGCGGAGCTGTGTATGCCGTGGCATCCGGAGCGTACGACACGTGTCTTGCCATGGGCGTGGAAAAATTGAAGGACACCGGGTATGGCGGGCTTCCGAATCCCGGTTCGAACTGGGGCTCCTTGAGCTGGCTGTGGTGGCCGAACGTCACTGCCCCAGGGGCTTTCGCTCAGCTTGCTACGGCTTATGCTGCAAAATACCGGATTCCGGACCAGGACTTGAAACGAGCTATAGCCCACGTGTCCGTGAAAAGCCACGCGAACGGAGCTCTCAATCCAAAAGCTCACCTGAGGAAACCCGTCACCGAGGATCAGGTTCTGGCTGCGCCCGTCATCGCGCACCCCCTCGGCCTTTTCGACTGCTGCGGAGTCAGCGACGGTGCCGCCTGCGCAATCGTCACCACGGTGGAAAAAGCCAGGGCAATGGGAAAAAAGGATTTCGTAACGGTCAAGGCGCTTCAACTGGCCCTGTCCAGCGGGGAAGAAATGGGCTTCAACACGTGGGACGGCGACCACTTCATGACCACGGACAGATGCAGCATCCGCGCCTACCAAGAAGCCGGAATCACCGATCCTCGCAAAGAAATCAGCATGATGGAAGTGCACGACTGTTTCTCCATAACGGAACTGGTCACCTACGAAGACCTCCATATGTCCGAACGAGGTAAGGCCTGGCGCGATTCCCTGGACGGATTCTACGACCGGACGGGCAAAGGCATACCCTGCCAGCCGGACGGAGGTCTCAAGTGCTTCGGCCACCCCATCGGCGCTTCCGGACTCAGAATGCTCTACGAAATGTACTTGCAGTTTCAGGGTAGAGCAGGCGAACGACAAATCGAAGATCCCCGGTACGGACTCACCCATAACCTGGGCGGCGTCCCATTCATGAACGTCTGCAGCATCGCTATCGTGGGGAAGGTGTGAGGAAGAGGTTCGAGTTCCTGGGGCAAGAGGAATCGGGATGCTTGAGATACGAGTTATCATGAATTCCAGTGTTGAGGAAATTCTTGCGTTCAAGACGTGTTGCGGATTGCGGATGTTCGATCAGAACCTCGAGATTCACATCCTGAACCAGGGAGATGTGCCGGTGGTTGTCCCGAGCTCCTTTGCATTGGAGGGACATTTTGGCGTTCGCCACATCGATACGCTTGTGCCCTCAGGCAAGGTAGAAATCCCACCCGGAACCATAACAGCATTTTACTGTTCCATGGATGAGGCGCTCTGGAACGAAGCCACGAGAATGGTTTTCCGGGACGAAAAAGGAAACGCCTATCCCGTATTACTGGATCGCTCATGTGAAAGAGGAATCCCATGGACATCATAAGCTATTCGGAAGAGCACTCCATTTTCAGGCAGGCCATCAGGAAATTTTTCGAGAAAGAAGTCACTCCCTACGTGGATGAATGGGAGGAGGCCGGAATCGTTCCCAAGAGCGTGTGGAAGAAGATGGGCGAACAGGGCTTCCTGTGCATGGACGTTCCCGAGGAATATGGCGGAATGGGAGCAGATTTCCTGTATTCCGTCATTCTCACCGAAGAACTGGTGCGCACCGGGCATTCAGGCCTTGCCGCTCCGCTCCACAGTGATGTGGTGGTTCCGTATATAACCGCGTTCGGGTCGGAGGAGTTGAAACGCAGGTATCTCCCCGGATGCGTATCCGGCGACACGATCACTGCAATCGCTATGACGGAACCCAATGCGGGAAGCGATCTCGCGTCCATGCGGACCACCGCGGTGGAGGACGGAGACCACGTCGTGATCAATGGGCAAAAGACCTTTATCAGCAACGGGATAAATTGCGATCTGGTCGTCCTGGCTGCTCGCGATCCCAAAGTGACGGACCAGCATCAGGCAATCGACCTGTATCTGGTGGAGGCAGGTGCTCCGGGATTCGAAAAAGGCAGGAAACTCAAGAAAGTGGGGTGGCATAGCCAGGACACGGCAGAGCTGTTCTTCAATGACTGTCGCGTGCCCGTAACAAACAGGCTCGGAGTGAAAGGATCCGGCTTCCTGATGCTCATGCAGAAGCTTCAGCAGGAACGACTGATGGTAAGTCTCTCCGCAGTACCTGCAGCCGAATACATGTTGGACATGACCATCAAATACTGCAAAGAACGAACCGCTTTCGGAAGGCCCATTTCCCGATTCCAGAACACGCAGTTCAAGCTCGTGGAAATGGCCACGGAAGTAAAGCTCGGCAGGACATTCCTGGATAAATTGGTGGTCGACCATATGGAAGGGAAGAACATCGTGGTAGAAGTGTCCATGGCCAAGTATTGGACCACGGAAATGGCCACGAGAGTCGCGGACCAATGCCTGCAGCTTCATGGCGGGTACGGCTACTGCGAAGAGTATCCCATCGCCCGGGCCTGGAGGGACATACGCGTCATGCAGATATTCGCAGGAACAAACGAAATTATGAAAGGCATAGCAGCCAAATTCATGGGATTGTGAGGACCCGAACCGGTAATGCTGGTGGTAGGACTTTCACCATCGTGTAAGGAGAAAAATTTCAAGTGGTCAAAGGGATCATCCTTGGGTTTGCACGTGATTACATCAGGTCGGACATTTTTGTGGGAGCGGATTGCTTCGCTCGTAATGACAACGCTCGGGCCTGTCATTTCGTGGAGCGCAGCCGCGAAGCAATCTCTCTTGGTCATGAAATCCGGCACCGAACTTACGAAAAGCAATACTGAGTGTGAGGACTCCCTTCCCCTCACTGCCGTACGAAAAGTGGACAAGAAAGCTTTCCGGTAGCACCTTGTGAAAATACGAACCAAATCCTATTCCACATGGGGCGATCATGATCAAGATTCAAAAAATTGGAAATGTGACCAAATTCCGGTTGGCTCGAACGCTTTTCGGTCGCGGTTTGTATTTCACTGCGGCTTACCTTCTGGACGGGCTTCTTGTGGACACCGGCTGCGCATACACGGTGACCGAGCTCACAGCAGCGCTGCAGGACCTCGAAGTGCACACCGTAATCAACACCCACAGCCATGAAGACCACGTTGCTGCCAACGCGGCTTTGCAGAAATGTTTTGGCGCGAGAGTCCTGGCTCACCCCGATGCTTTGCCCTTCCTCGCAAACCCCCGAAAAGTACGACTCAGACCGTATCAGTTGGTAATGTGGGGTTACCCGGAACCCTCCACGGGCGATCCGGTCGGCGAATTCCTGGAAACTGACAATTGCCGCTTTCACATAATTCATACGCCGGGTCACAGTCCCGACCATATTTGCCTGTTCGATCCTCAAGAACGTCGGTTGTTTACCGGCGATGCATACGTAGGCGGCCGCGATCGAGCGCTCCGCCTGGATTACAATATATGGGAGATCGTTCGGTCGCTGAAAAAAATGGCCGCCCTGGAACCGCGCGTCATTTTTGCCGGTAGCGGAACAGTCAAAGATGACGCTCGACAGGAGCTTGCCGGCAAGATCGACTACCTCGAAGATATCGGAGGGCGAGTGCTGGATTTACACCGCAAAGGTTGGAGCCGGCGTAGAATACGCCTGGAGCTTCTGGGCAAAGAAATGTCCATCGCGTATTACACTCTGGGGCATTTCAGCGGAAAAAATCTTGTGCGCTCGTTCATAGAAGACTATACAGATGCCCCTGGAGGTACTATTTCATACACAAGGGATCGGCCGCGTTCAAATTGAGCCGGATGCGCCGGTCGACTCGGCATGAATTATGCTCAAGAAAGACATTATGCGCCAGGAAAGCCGAGAATGAAGCCAGGAGACAGGAATGAACCGCAATGTCATAGAAGCCGCCACGATGTTGGTAGCCCTGAGTTTGATCGTGTTTGCCGTGGAGGCCGGCCTGTTCGATTCACTCTTCAGATGATCGTGCTCGCTGCTGATAGATAAGGTTAGAGCTTTAGTGCGCTCCCACATCCAGGTAGGATATCCACCTTAGAAATACCGGAACGTAGCTTTTGGCTCAGGTGACAACCCTCTTGCGTTCAAACACACCGTATCGGTTCGACCCAATCAAAAGAGAATCCGGGCGAACATCTTGCCGGGATACTGGCGGACGAGCCCGGATAGTTCTAATTCCAGAAGAATACCGGATAGTTTTCCTGCCTCCATGCGCAAGCTTTCGCACAGCATGTCGATGGGCACCGGGTCAGGATCAATGGCTTCGAGAACCTCTCTTGCAGCATCCGAAAGTTCCAATGTCTCGTCCCGGCTCTCAAAAAGGGATGCTTGAATGCCGGTGCTCGGCGTTGCGAACACGGCAGCTAAAATGTCTTCACCGGATTCTACGAGGCCGGCCCCCTGTTTTATGAGATGATGAGGTCCTTCGGAGCGCCTGCTCAGGACATTTCCCGGGACTGCGAAAACGTCGCGGTTCTGTTCCAAGGCGTGAGCAGCGGTGATGAGAGACCCGCTGTTTTTTGCGGCCTCTATCACGACCACTCCTTTGGCAAGCCCGGAAACCACACGATTCCTGCGGTAAAAATTCGTCGCGAGCGGCGCAGTTTGAGGCCGGAACTCAGTGATCACTGCTCCGCTGAATGTGATCTTATCCATCAACTCGCGGTTTTCCCGGGGATAAACTACGTCGATTCCGCACCCCAGAACGCCTATGGTCCTTCCACCCTCTTTCAGCGCTGTCTCATGACATGTGGTGTCTATTCCGCGGGCAAGGCCGCTCACGATAGTCACACCACTGCGAACGAGCTCCCGGGTAATCTGCTGAGCCATATCCAGCCCGTACCTGGTGGGATTTCTGGTGCCAACAAGGGCTACCCCGCGCGTGTCCTCGGTCGTCATCTCGCCTCTCACAAACAGGAGCGCGGGGGGATCGTAGATCTCTCGCAGATTGGCCGGATAGTCCGTATCCCACCTGCACACAATCCTGGCAGCCAGCCGATGGAGAATACCCATGTCACGCTCGATATCCCCATCAGGCGGGACAAAATCGGCAATGGCTCGGGCAAGCTTTTCGCTGATGCCGCTTCGCCTCTGAATTTGTGCGGCCGTGGCCTGCAGCGCGGCACTCGGGCTTCCAAAGGCATTGTATAGCCGTGCAATAGTGAGAGGCCCGACCCGGGGAATTCTCTCCAGGGCCAACCAATCACGCAATGTCGCTTGCATCTGTGCCCGGTCTTCAGCCAATCAGCCGATCCTTGAGTCGTGTGGAATAAAGGGAGCCGGTCAGTCGATTTGTGAGCGGATACGGAAAAAACCTAGATGAACACGAAAGGGGTGTCAAGTATTTGCGGGCAAACAGGCGAGAGAGTTGCAAACAAGCCCTCCCGCTCTGTTTTTCAATCGGACACGCTTTTTATGATGTCTCCGGGAATAACCTCTTCCCTGGAGCGAGTAATCAGCAAGGTCGAGTTCTTGTCGAAGGCTTTCAGAATAACACCTTCACCCAAAAATCGGTCGGGGGTCGCGATTCGGCGATTAAAGAAGGGATCTGCAACGGGATGTGACGGTCTGTATATGTTCAGCAGCATGCCTTCTCGCATCCCATCGCATTCACCGCGATCGATAAAAACAATGTCGTTTTCGAGGTTGTTGCTTTCCACATAAAAAACGTCGTTTCTCGTCGCTGAGACGAGGATCGTTCCGGTGAGCAGTCGATGGGTTTTCGTAGGAACGATTTCCCTGGTACGCGGGGTGAACAGGCAGATTCTATCCCCTCTGGCTATCTCTACATAGCTCTCCAGAATGATGGCCGTGGCCAATTCATGGCCGACGCTCGTAATTTCAACTTCACCGACGATCTCGGACATGAATCCTATTGGACGATCCGGATTGATGGGATGGTTGATGGGGCCTCTCTCGCGATAGATGCCGAAACGGTCCCCCACGAGAATGGCCTGCCGTTTGGACGGTCTGAAACTGATGTACACCAGATCCCGTTCGAGATAACTGAGCTTATAGTCTTCGGGAGCTGCCGCTATATAGCCCCACACCTGGGTCGGCCGTAATGACAGTTTATACTTAAAATATTTCTTGTCGTACGGGATTCCCTGATACGGAATTTTCGTTACAAGAAAACGCGCTTCTTCGGGAAGACCTGTTGGCGCGACATACGACTGATTCTGCACAGTGTACGAAGAAGGGGCATCGTACAAGTTCAGTCTGGTTCCCGGAGGCAACTCCCGATCCTGGGCGGGACCCGACCCCTTCACCTGAATACCGGGATTCTGATTCCACAAAAAAGGCCACCAGGATGCATCGCCGTAATACGAGCCGGAGATTTGAGACAAGGAAAACGTGGAATCGCCTCGTTGCAGCCACTGCTCGTTGTGAACCTCCCCTGCCACCCCTCTTCGGACCGATCCGAGCGGTCTGGGAAATATTTCGAACGCCCCGGACGGCGATGGTAGGCAGGGTATCAGGACGGCGATCATGGCCGACAGCGTCAACAATCGGTATTTTCCCAACATCAACGGCCTCCGCAACCTATTTCCAATAAAATGGTTTAAGGTTACTGATTAACTTGGTATTTTTTTATAGATTTTTTTGTCTAGTTTGTCAAGACTATTCTGGCGAGACCCATAAGCTTTCGGTTACACGGAAGACAATCCTGTCCTCTGGCCGGTGTCATTGCCAGCGAAGCAGCTTGATGTGTGGGGGAGCGTACGCAATGAAATTGCTTCGTAGCATAGCTCCGCGCAATGACAGCATGTCCCCCGAACCTGAGCCCGTACCGAGACCGCCTTCTTTGGCACGTACAAAGAATTTCTTCCCTCGAAAACCGCACCTGGAGCAGGCCTGAAAAGCTCATCATCCCCCAGCCGAATTCGGAGGGGTTCTGGAACGGGTCGCAGACGATCCTGCTGATCGCCCTCATTTGACAGGTCCCGGGTTTTCCTATAATTGGTTTTTTTCACAGGGAAGATCTGATTTGTATGGGAATGACCGTTAACACGAAATGGAGGTGCCTGGTATGGCGAAGTTCCTGTTCGTATTGACTCGAGGCCTGGAGGACACCAGCAGGTCCACAAGATGCCTGCAGTTGGCGAAACTAGCTCAGGAAGCGGGCCACGAAGTTCACGTTTTCCTGACGGATCACGGGGTAATTTTTGCCAAGGACGGTATGGCGGAAAACATCGTGGCAGCCACAGGCGATGAAATGAACGGTTACCTGGAAGCCCTGGTGCAGGCACAAGTGCCGTTCTACGTCTGAGCCCCGTGTGCAAAAGCTCGTCAGTTGGACGAGAAGGATTTCATCAAGACGGCAAAACTGGACACTGCCAAGACCTTGATTTCTCTGGCGGCGGAATCGAAGATTCTCACCTTCTAATATCAATGCAAAAAAAGTGAGATTGTGGGACCCTCTGTATAAAGAGCGTCCCGCCCAAACCCCTTTCCGGAAACTTCTATCATGCTCCGGAACCTGCATTTCCTTAACGGAATTGCAGGTTCCGGGGAGTGCTACAGTAATTCTCGCACGTATTGTCGGATCGATAAGCCTTTCCTTGCATGCACAATGTTGAAGCAGGTCATTGCGAGGAGCGTAGTGACGAAGCAATCTCGCTTTGACGAACGATATTGCTTCGGGCTTCGCCCTCGCGATGACAGTCTTCCAGTCTCATCGGCCAATCAAAATCGACCGTACATGTAGGAATCCCCGCAACAGTTCTTCAGGTGGGGTCGGCGAGGGACTTCTTATACGCATTCGCAATAAGATTTATGAGATTGCATGGCTGGGGGCTGTCCTCAGCGAAGTGATGAGACTGCTCTGCGTCATCCGCAGCGAAGGAGAGCCCCCGGCCTGCGCCCAGAATCGAGTTACCTGTAAAGAAAGCGAATCCGTATTACAAGAAATGTCTCTCCGCATCCGGCATGAGGTCAGTTCGGCCGGCCTTCAACAATTCGTTGCGTAAGAACCAGGACTGTGGTGAAGACCATGTCCAGGGCGAACCACCGGGTTATGGATTTATCGAAGAGCACCGAAACGGACGCGGGGAATTCCTCGTCTTCTGTCCAAAGAACGTACGTGACGGGAATTGCGGGAAAGGGGAAAAACCGCATAGCCTTGTCCCCGTGCGATCTCGGGACCGCTCCGAGTTCGCGAGCTCGGGCTTCGAAGGCCGCAGGGTCTTTGCCGTACACTTCTACTATGGGTGAGACATGAAGGGTGTGCGGTCCTTGAAAGAACGTCACCCCTCCGGGGAAGTCTTTTTCACTGACATCCTCGTCGTCGACCGGTCCCCCGTTGTCCGCGACGAGGTACCTGATGAGCAGGATCTGAAATTCTTCGCTCAATCGCCGGCAAGGGTCGGGCGCGATTTCGGAGATGCGTTCCGCCTCAGGGTCCACGAGGTAGGCGGCATTGAGAAAAGTGACCTCATAACCGCGGCCGTTGACTGCCGGGCTTACTCCATCCTGTTGCAGGACGAGATCCCTGGGTCGATTGCGGAGATCTTCCCAATGTAGCGGATTCGGTGCAGCGCAACCCATATGTGCCTCCACCGGAAAACAGACCTGAGTGTTTTCTGACACGAAGCTCGGGGGTTTTCCGGGATAAATGCCTGTGACAACCAGAAGTAGCTACCATAACCGGAAACCATGTTCCGAAGCAAGATTTGTGCTTCGCATTGTGCAATCCTTCATTCGCGCGGGGGAATGATCGTTTCCCTGTCATTGAGAAGAGTAACACAACGAGGCAATCTCGATAGGTAAAGCCGGAGATTGCTTCGCTACGCCCGCAATGAGGGCCTTTCTCCACTGGTAGCTGAACGATACCGGACCGTCGCTTCTTGACGCGCATTCCCGGAGAGCAACGCGTGCGACAAAGAACAATTTGCAAACGATGGAAATTTATTTTGCAGCATATGCAATTATTAAAGTATTCTTTTATAAGGATTTCTTTGTTTAGATGTGCCCCACCCCTCGACTCGGCTTCACATGTCTTCTTGACATCGGAAATAAAGTAGGTACACTCATTATTAATGTGAACGTCGCCTGCTGAAACAGGGTGGCATGCTAAATCGCTCCATCATAATTTTATCGTGCGTGTGTATGCTGGGTATGACGGTCCTGCCGGCATCGGCAATTCCGTGTTGTTGCAAGTCCGTACGTATTGCGGTGAAACACACGTGCCCGCACCCCGCCGGCATGGGAGCCGGTAGCTGCTCCCCCAAGCATAACAAAGTAAAGGCGTGCTGCGAAAAGCAGGCGCAAGCCTCAGGATGTTCCGGCAAATTCATCAAATCGGCATGTCCTACGTGTCGCTGTCTCGAACAAGTCCAGATTGTGGCGCTGACGGGCTACGCGATCGGTGATTCGCCGGTGCGTTTGGCATCTGCAGTCGTGACCCCCGATTCGCTCGATCACGTCTCCCAGCCGGGGACGGATACCACACCGCTTCCGGCCACCCATCCGGACGGCCATCTTATAAATCTCCGCACCTGTACCCTTCGTTGTTGATTCCTGCGCCCGCATATTCTTGATCCCTTTTCCGTAGTTAATCGCTGCAGAGATCGACACGTGTTCTCCGGGCTCCTTTAGCCTGGCCGAGCACAGGTTCGAACCATAATCATCAGGAGTTGAACTATGTCTTCCGAAAGACACGTGAAGAAAATTGACATGGAAACGTTGGACCAGGCGGACCGCAAGATTTCCCTGAACAAGGCGCGCAGGCTGGGAATGGCTTTGGTCCTGATTCTATGTGCCGCAGGAGGCGGATACGCTGCGTACAGGATGATTACAGGCGATATCGTCGCATCCAGATTCACCGTAAACAAGATGACCTGCCCTGCATGCGTGATCACCGTGAAAGAGGTGACGAGCAAGGTTCCCGGAGTAGTGGAAGCGGACGTAAGTCTTGCGGCCCAGGACGTCACCGTGAAATTCAGAGACAAGCAGGCGAATCCGGAACAAATCAAGGACGCCATAGCTCGCGCGGGGTATCCCGTGAAGCTGGACGGACTCTTCAGCCCCTCCGGATCAGGCATTGGCGAGACCGTTGTCGCTACGGTGAACGGAAAGCCGTTGTTCGCAAAGGACCTCAAGGTATCGCTGTACGCGGACAAGCTGGACGGAAGCGAGCCCGATCCCGCATCCGCGTTCTTCACGGTGGTCGGAAAGGAAATTCTGCTCCAGCAGGCAGATTCCAAAACCATCGTCGTGCAACCTCAGGAAGTGGAAGAAGAGATTGAGGCTGTTTTCAAGGAAAAGGGAATGCAGCCGGAAGAATTCGTGAAGCGTATCAACGAAAAATTCGGTTCGCGTGAAAAATATTTCCAGGTGGTGGGCCAGCGCCTCGGTATCCGCAAGTTGCTCGAGGAGAACGTTGTCCAGGGCACACAGGATCCTCAGGAAAAGAGCCGCAAGACTCTCGAATGGATAGGCACCGTGTTCAAGGATGCTGACGTAAAGATCGTCGAGTCGTCCTTCAGGGAAAAGGTTCACGCTGCAGCGGGCAAGGATGACTGGAAGACTTTTTGGCCCCGCATGATCGGCGGATCCACCGAGCTGAAATCCGTGCTCGTCCAGTAATCTGACTGTGGTACCGCATACGAACATTAAGAAAGAGGAACATAACATGAAAAAATATGCATCGTTTGTCGTTGTGGCTGTTTTCGCGGGTGTGCTGTTCGGCATCGGTAATGCTGCCGCTTGGAATTTCACGGTTCCCGCTCAGGAAGTTCGTCCGGACAACGGAACCTTCGTATTTCCCGCGTCGGTGTTTGCGGACGGTAAAGCCAAGCATTACGAGTACAAGGCTTCTCCGGACAAGCGAATCCGCTTTTTCGTGGTGAAGAGCACGGACGGCATTATCAGAGCCGCATTTGACACCTGCGAAGTCTGCTACAAGGCCAAGAAGGGGTACGTGCAAAAAGGCAATGACATGGTTTGCATCAATTGCGGGCTCAAATTCAGAACCGACAAGGTGAACGAAATAAAAGGCGGCTGCAACCCTTCACCGCTGAAGAGGACCATCCAGGGTGACAAGATCGTTATCAATCAGGGCGACGTTATGACCGGTTTGCATTATTTCCAGTAGGAGGCGGATTCATGAAGCTGCGTGACATAGCCGTCAATAATCTGCGGCGAAGAAAAGGCAAGATGTTCTTCCTGGTCATGGGGCTCATGGTGGGGGTGGCTGCTGTGGTCGCCCTGCTCACCACGACGGAGATCCTGGAGGAAGACATCGGCCACAAAATGGATGAATTCGGCGCGAACATTATTATCACGCCCCGTTCCGAAGGGTTGTCCCTGACCTACGGCGGCTTGAGCCTGGGAGGCTTGTCGTTTGATCTGAAGGAAATCTCCCAGACCGATCTCGACAAGATCAAAACGATACAGAATGCTGCCAACATCAAAATCGTGAGCCCCAAAGTCTTCGGCGTCTTCGAAGAAAAAGGCAACAAGGCGCTTGTGGTGGGCGTTGATTTTCCCGTGGAGCTCTCTCTGAAAAAGTGGTGGAATATCATAGGCTCAGAGCCGTCTCAGGAGCATCATATTCTCGCCGGCAAGGAGGCTGCCGAAAAATTCGATCTCAGGGCGGGGTCGTCCCTGGACATTCGAGGACAGACATTCAAGGTGGCCGGTATCCTGGAACCCACCGGCTCCCAGGACGACGGCCTGATCTTTATGAGCCTTCCGGTGACACAGAAGATCTTCGACAAAGAAGGCAAAGTGGGCATGGTGGAGGTCGCCGCACTGTGCAAAAACTGCCCTATTTCAGACATCGTCAACCAAATCGGAGAGAAAATCCCTTCTGCGAAAGTGACTGCAGTGCAGCAAGTTGTTGAAGGCCGTATGGACACCTTGCACAGCTTCCGCAAGTTCTCCCTGGGAATCTCGGGCCTGGTGCTGCTCGTGGGATCCATGGTGGTTTTCGTCACCATGATGGGCAGCGTCACGGAGCGCACCCGGGAAATCGGCATCTTCAGCGCCATCGGCTTCCGGAAATCCCACATCATGCGGATCATACTCTTGGAAGCCTTCATCGTGTCGCTCATGGCGGGAGTGGCAGGTTATATGGCCGGAATCGGAATAACCCGGCTTCTACTGACATTCCTCAGCGACCAGACGCCGCGCTTCTTCCTGGATCCCTCCATTGCGGCGGGAGCGGTTTTCCTGGCGATTGTCATCGGACTTCTGGCCTCCTTTTATCCCGCCATGACCGCATCACGCATGGATCCCAGTGAAGCGCTGCGGACATTATAAGGAGATCCCCATGAGTTATATCGTAGCTGACGCAGTTGCAAAAGATTTCGGAAGCGGTGACTCCAAGGTAACCGCAGTAGAGAGAATCGACCTGTCCATAGAACAGGCCGAATTCATATCCATCATGGGAGAATCCGGGGCAGGCAAGAGCACGCTGCTGTCCATGCTGGGAGGTCTCCTCAGCCCGTCCCGGGGGGAGATACGCATCGGAAACATAAACATCTACGGCCTGAAGCGCGACAAGCTCGCGGATTTTCGTCGGGAGTTCATGGGTTTTATTTTTCAGTCATTCCAGCTTGTGCCTTACCTGAATGTCCTGGAAAACGTCCAACTACCCCTGGCGGTCACTCACCATTCTGAAAAGAACAAAAAGGAATTGGCAACATCCGCGCTCGAGAGAGTGGGACTGGAAACCAAGGCCATGAGACTGCCGAACCAGCTTTCCGGAGGAGAGCAGGAACGGGTGGCCATCGCGAGAGCGGTGGTAAACGAGCCGCCTATATTGTTTGCGGATGAACCCACGGGCAACCTGGATTCCAGGAACTCCGCCGATGTGATGGCTCTCCTGAAAAGACTGAATTCAGAGGGTCAGACCATCGTGATGGTGACACATAGCAGGCGGAACGCCGAATACGCTCACCGCATCATCGAAGTGTCGGACGGCAAAATCAGGGAATCGAGCCCAGTACGGGCGGTGTCCCTCGGCTGATAACGTGGAGTGTATGGACGATGGCGCAAATCATTCCCGAAAAGAGAGCCGTCATGGCTCGCAATAAAAGGAGGAAGATATGAGCAGAAGGTGTGTAGCGGCTGCATTTGCCGTCTTGATGGTATTGGCCACCGTGTCCCTGAGTCACGCGGGGGCAAGCTGTTGCGATCCGGCCAATCAGGCGGGAACTCCCCAGGGTAACCGTATTCAGGCTGGAATTCTCTCTCCGGCCCAGAATCCGGGCACTGCAGCCGCAGCCAACAAGCCCGGTTCCCAAAGCATCACCGCGTACATGGGGTACGCAGGAGCGAAGACGAATCCCCAGTCGAATGCCGGTTCCGGTGCCAGCTGCTGTCCCAGCCCGAATGCATCCAACCAGGCAGGGGAAAATACGCCCCCTGAGCAGCAGTTGGGAAACCCCGGCTGCAGATGCGGCGGCGGAGGTTGCGGAGCATTTTCGGGAGGCCAATCGGTGCAGGCCATCGGACAGTACCAGGGGATGCTTGCGGCGCCCGTGGCTCCAGTGGTTCAAGCCATTTCACCCGTTGCATCGCCTTCTCCGGCCATGACCGCAATTCCAGTGAAGGCGTCGACGAAAAATAAATCGATCGGATCTCGCACTCTGTGGTAGGAAAACGGAGGGGGGCTTTCTGCAAGAAGCCCCTTCCAGAAATGCTCCGGAGTGAAACCCGTTTAGCTTCCAGATGGTAAATCCGGGGGAGCGCTCTTTGCAAAGCTCCCCTAATCTCACTTCTGAGAATGCGTTTAAGCAATCGGTGGAAAGTCGATACAATGGAATTCACGTCGCGTTTTGGTTTTATCGCCTGCGTTCTTGACTCTTTTAGTAAACTACATCATTGTGTTCGCCGGGATGACCTGAGAAAAAGCACCGTATCCCCGCGCACCATCATCTCGTGCACTACGCATTGCATCATTTGAAATCGCTTCAATCGAGGAAAAGCTAATGAGCGACTCAAGCGATCACCTTACCACCGTCACCCGGAAAAAAATTCTGTTTGTGTTGCTGGTGGCCTCCGCGTTCGGACTCGGATATTACCTGCCTCAAAGGCAGGAAACCAGAGTCGCATCCGTTGAATCACCGAAGGATGCTCACCCTGCCGATGCTCACGATCACGATGCAGAGAAGAAACCGACGCTCTGGACCTGTGCCATGCATCCCCAGATCAAACTGCCCCGTCCGGGGAAGTGCCCCATCTGTTTTATGGATCTGATACCCCTGGAATCCGGAAAGGATAGCGTCGATCCCGGTCTCGCCCGGTATTCCATGTCCGAGGCCGCCAAAAAACTGGCTGAAGTGGAGACCACACCGGTAAAGAGACACAAGGCCGAAATCAACGTGAAAATGGTCGGCCAGGTGTACGAGGACGAGACCCGGCAGGCCACATTGACCGCTCGAGTGGACGGCAGGTTGGACGAAATGTACATCACGTTCACCGGCGTCAGCGTCAGCAAGGGCGACCCCATGGTGAAGATCTGGAGCCCCACCCTGATCAAGTCCCAGGTGGAACTCTTTGAGACGATACGGTCGGATACCGATCAGACGCTCCTGAAAGGAGCGGAGGAAAAGCTCATACAATACGGTCTCACCCAGGAACAGATTAACGAAATAAAACAGAAGAAAAAACCGAATTTGTACGTAACGCTCCGTGCCCCGATAAACGGCGTGGTCACAAAGAAACTGGCGCTTCTGGGACAGTTTGTAAAGGAAGGCCAGGACATGTACATGATCAATGATTTGTCAAAAGTCTGGGTTAAATTGGATGCTTATGAGTCAGATCTGCCCTGGATACGCTACGGCCAGAACGTTACGTTCACCACCCCTGCTGTTCCCGGCAAAATTTTCACCGGCAAAGTCCTCTTCATCGACCCCATGCTGGACACCAAGACCCGTTCGGTAAAAATCCGGGTCGAAGCCGACAACCCGGATTTGATCCTCAAACCGGGAATGTTCGTTTCCGCGGATCTCCAGGCGGAAGTGGATTCCCAGGGAACGGTCATAAAATCGGAGTGGGCCGGAAAATTCGTCTGTCCCATTCATCCCAGCGATTCGCCGAGTTCCGAGCCCGGCATTTGCCCTGAAAGCAAAATGCCTTTGCGGCCTGCAGCGTCGTTCGGATATACGGACGACCTCCACCCGCAGGTTCCTCTGGTGATTCCGGCTTCCGCTCCGTTAATCACCGGAAAGCGGTCCATCGTATACGTGGAAGTGCCCGGCGACAGGCCTACCTATGAGCTCCGGGAAGTGGTGCTGGGCCCCAGGGCGGGCGAAGAATATGTCGTGTACAAGGGACTTAAAGAAGGCGAGAGGGTCGTCACAAAGGGAAACTTCAAGATTGACAGCGCCATGCAGATCCTGGCCAAATCCAGCATGATGGCTCCCGCGGAAGAGACGCCCGCGAAAGCGCAGGAAGAAAAACCCGAGGAGGAGGTCATCGAAAAAATACCGGCGCCCGAAGAATTCCTGAAGACGCTGACGACGCCGATAAAGGAATACCTGAGCCTGAAAGAAGCGCTGGTGGGTGACAAACCCGAAGACGCCGCACAGGCCGGCGACCGTATGAACCAGCGGCTACATGAAGTGAGATACGATCTTCTTAACGCGTCAGCCTACGACACGTGGAAGAAACACGTCGATGTCATGGCCGCGGACCTGAAAACCATTACCGAACAAAAAGACATAGAAGCGCAACGCAAGGCCTTTGATACGCTTTCCGAGAAATTCGTGAAGGTGCTCATGGGTTTCCGTCACGTGATGGGCGAACCCTTGTTCGTGTTTCACTGCCCCATGGCTTTCGACCAGAAAGGCGCTTACTGGGTAGACGCCAGCGAGAACCGCAGGAACCCATACTTCGGCACCAAGCCCTGGAAAGGGCTGGACATGCTGACATGCGGCGAACTCATCGAAAAAATCCCTACCGAACAGACTGCGTCAGCTCCGGGAGCCGATGCCGAAGCGTCTTCGGGCCACGGCACGGAAGGACACGTTTCTGATCGGCAGACAGACAAGAATGTCGCCGAGTCCAAGTCAAAACCGGATACGGATATAAAGAAGCCCGAATCTGGCGGGAAACCCGAGTCGAAGACTGCCGACCAGCCGACCGGGGGATCTCATAGCCACCCCGCGGGGAGAGAAAAATGATGCCGGACCAAAATGGCCTTGAGGCCAGACCCGATCAGCAGGCATCATTCTTCTCACGGATGATGCAGTTCTGGATTCAACAGAAAATCCTTATGGCCGCGGTCTTGGTGTCCACCGTTCTGTTGGGTCTGATGGTCGCGCCCTTTGACTGGGACATTCCCTGGCTGCCGCGCAACCCTGTTCCTGTGGATGCCATCCCGGATATCGGCGAGAATCAGCAGATCGTATTCACCACCTGGGAAGGAAGATCCCCGAAGGATATCGAGGATCAGGTGACATATCCCCTCACGGTGGCCCTTTTGGGAGTCCCCGGCGTGAAGGCCATCAGGAGCAATTCCTTTTTCGGGTTTTCCACCATCTACATTATCTTCAAAGAAAACGTGGAGTTCTACTGGTCCAGGTCCAGGATTCTGGAAAAGCTGAATTCTCTCCCGTCCGGGCTGCTTCCTGCAGGGGTTCAGCCGTCTCTCGGGCCTGATGCCACCGCACTGGGCCAGGTGTTCTGGTACACCCTGGAGGGACAAGGCTTCAGCCTGGATGAACTGAGGACCATCCAGGATTACTACGTCCGGTATTATTTGCAGTCAGCGGGGGGTGTGAGCGAGGTCGCTTCCATCGGCGGCTTCATCAAGGAATACCAGATCGACATAAACCCCGACGCAATGAGGGCTCACTCAATTACGCTGCCCGACGTGTTCAATGCGGTCCGCATGTCCAATATCGACGTGGGCGCGGCAACTATCGAGGTGAACCGGGCCGAGTACACAATCCGCGGTCTGGGGTTCATCCGATCCATAGACGATCTGCGAAACAGCGTGGTGAAGGTCAACGAGAATGTGCCCCTTTTCATCAAGGATGTTGCCAATGTGACCCTCGGGCCGGAAATGAGAAGGGGAGCCCTGGACAAGGAAGGCGCCGAAGCAGTGGGCGGTGTCGTCGTGGTGCGTTTTGCCGAAAACCCCTTGGAAGTGATCAAGAACGTCAAGGCAAAGATCAAGGAAATAGCCCCCGGACTTCCCACAAAGACCCTTCCCGACGGGCGGGTGTCCCAGGTCAAGATAGTCCCCTTCTACGACCGCACCCAGCTCATTCACGAGACTCTCGATACGCTGAGAAAGGCGCTGTCCGAAGAAATACTGGTCACCATAATAGTCGTCATCGTGATGGTGAACCATATCGTCAGCTCGGCTCTCATCTCCGCCATCCTGCCCCTTGCGGTGCTGTTCACCTTCATGATCATGAAGGCAGTGGGAATCGACGCCAATATCATGGCTCTCTCAGGGATAGCCATTGCCATAGGCGTCATGGTGGATATGGGGATAATCCTGTGCGAAAACATCCTGAGGCACATGGAAGAGGGACGAGCCGGGAAAACGACGCTTCAACTCATTCGCGAATCGGCTTCTGAAGTGGGCGGCGCGGTCATGACGTCATCCTTGACCACGATCATTTCGTTCCTTCCCGTGTTTACGCTCACCGGTCCGGAGGGCAAGCTGTTCAAGCCCGTCGCATTCACCAAGACATTTGCCGTAGCAGCGGCTCTAATATTGGCTTTGGCTCTCATCCCGCCCCTCGCGCACCTTGTGTTCACCAAGAGGAATCTCCGCAAGAACACTCTTGTTATGGTGAACACCATCATTGCGATTCTGGGGATATTCGTCGGGTTCACCATTTCCTGGTGGATAGGTATCCCGGTGATATTTGTAGCTCTGGTGAAACTCGCGTCCCAATATCTTCCCTTCGAAGTACGGGAGAAGAAGATACCCACCATCTTAAATATTGCCGCTCTCCTGTTCGTGGTGGTGGTCCTTACCGAGCACTGGCTGCCCCTCGGCCACGAAAAGGGGTTCATCCGAAACTTCATTTTTGCTTCAGGCATTATCTTCGGGCTTCTGGGAGTCAGGAAACTCTTCACGAGCTTCTACCGGCCGCTCCTCAGGTGGGCTTTGTATCACAAGGCCCGGTTCCTGGTGATTCCCATCTCCCTCGTGATGTTCGGAGGGGTGATCTGGCTGGGATTCGAGCGGGTTTTCTTCTTTATTCCCTGGACGGTGAGCAAGTTTGCACCGGATCGTCCTGCCGTAGTGGAGGTCAAATCCGAGTCCGCGTCTCGCGTCCCGGTTGTTGCGGTTCAGCACGTCCACGGAACCGCTCCGGCAACCGCGACGCCGCCATCGTCTCAGGATGTGGACAATCCGGTACGCAAGACCTGGTTGTGGTCGAAACTCGCGCATTCATTCCCCGGCCTGGGAAAAGAATTCATGCCGGACCTCGATGAAGGCTCGTTTCTGTTCATGCCCACGACCATGCCTCACGCATCCATAGGTGAAGCCCTCGATGTCATACAAAAACAGGACATGGCCATAAGGTCCATTCCTGAAGTGGAATCCGTGGTGGGCAAAATAGGACGAGTGGAAAGCGCACTGGATCCGGCTCCGCTCTCCATGATCGAGACGGTCATCACGTACAAACCCGAATATCGGATAGACCCGGATACCGGCCAGCGAGTGATCGATCCCGAAACAGGAAAGCCGGTGAGAAACTGGAGGCCTCAGATAAAGCACCCCGGTGACATCTGGAAAGACATCTTGAGAGTCGCACAGATGCCCGGTACCACCTCCGCGCCCAAGCTCCAGCCGATAGCTGCAAGAATCGTTATGCTACAGAGCGGCATGAGGGCTGCAATGGGTGTCAAGATCCGAGGCAAGAATCTCGAAGAGGTGGAAAAGGTCGGCCTGGACATCGAACGCTTCCTGAAGGAGGTTCCGACCGTGGAACCGTCTTCTGTGGTCGCTGACAGAGTGGTGGGCAATCCCTACGTAGAAATCGATATCGATCGCAAGGCCATAGCCCGGTACGGAATCAAGATACAGGACGTCCAGGACGTCATCGAAATTGCAATCGGTGGAAAGCGCATCACCACGACAGTAGAAGGCAGGGAACGCTATCCGGTCCGCGTCCGGTACGAGCGCGAGCTGCGAGATTCTCTGGAGTCGTTGGGCAAGATTCTTGTGCCGGGCAACGAAGGAGTCCACATTCCCCTGAATCTCCTGGCGACCATCAACTATAGCCGCGGCCCCATGACCATAAAGAGTGAGGACACCTTTCTCGTCAGTTATGTCCTGTTCGACAAGAAACCCGGAAAGGCTGAAGTGGATGTGGTACAGGCTGCGGACAATTACCTCCAGCACAAGATTGCCACAGGGGAATTGAAACTGCCGCCGGGGACATCCTTCGCGTTCGCGGGTTCATACGAAAACCAGGTGCGGTCCGAACAGACGCTGCGGATTGTTATTCCACTGGCGTTGATGCTCATATTCATCGTTCTGTACTTTCAGTTCCATTCGGTGCCCACGTCCCTCAACGTGTTTTCGGGAATTTTCGTTGCGTGGTCGGGGGGCTTCATGATGATCTGGTTGTATTCGCAGCCGTGGTTCATGGATTTCAGCGTGTTCGGCGTGAACATGCGCGATCTCTTCCAGGTCAGGCCGTACAATCTCAGCGTAGCGGTATGGGTGGGATTTCTGGCTCTGTTCGGGATAGCGACAAACGACGGTGTCATTTATTCCACCTACCTGGATCAGGTCTTCGCACGGCACCGGTTCACATCGATTGACGAAATCAGAGAAGCTACGCTGGAAGCTGGCATCAAGCGAGTCAGACCGGCGCTCATGACCACCGCCGCAACCATTCTGGCACTCATTCCCGTTTTGACGTCCACGGGAAAAGGGGCGGATGTTATGGTACCGATGGCTCTGCCAAGCTTCGGAGGGATGACTATCGACATTATAACTATTTTTGTTGTTCCGACTATCTATTGTCTGGTGAAGGAAGCTGAATTCAAGCGGAAATCCCGCACGTTCGCGAGCGAAAAGGAGTAGAAAAATGCTGGCGCAAACAAAACGGATCTTTTTTCTCTGCTGTACTGCAATCATTCTCGCGTGGTTTCATACCACGGCAATGGCGGCGGTCGTCGACCTGCCGGATGGATCAAAACTGGATCTTTCGGCGCCGTGCCCGGTGTGCACCATGAAAGTGGAGACCAGTTCTCTGGGACCCGCCGCAGTGGTTTTCACCGACGGCAAGGTCGTGGGGTTCGATACCGCAGGAGATCTGTTCAGGTATGTGCTCGAAGCGGACAAGCACACCGTGGATGCGAAAAATATCAAGAACGTCTTTATCACTGAGTATGGAACAAAAAACTTCGTCGATGGAAAAAAGGCTTTCTTCGTGGTGGGAAGCGATCTTCAGGGAAGCATGGGACCGGAAATCGCGGGATTCTCGAAGAAAGAAGATGCGGAATCATTCAAGACCGAACATAAAGGCAAGAGTGTGGTGAGCTATTCCCAGATTACGCTCGAAGATCTCAAGTCCAAGAAAAAGATGCTGAAAATGCAACACTGATGTGAAGAGAGCAACGCAGGGACAATCCATCCTGAAAAGGAGGGTTCCTCTCTGCGACACGCCGGTGCACGTCAATTCCCGTAAACAACCGGATGCTGTGCACACGCGCAACAAGAAATCCCGGTACAGCGTCGGCATGGTTCTCCAACTGTCGTGATCATTCAGTTACTCGGGGGAACTGCCTGGCCTCTGTCATTTCGAAGAGTGAAACGATGAAGCAATCCCGGTGGGCAAAGGTGGAGATTGCTTCGCTGCGCTCTCAATGACAGCCTTTTCACACCCGTAAGTGAATGGATACCCGACCGTGTGCATGCCCCTTGACGACGATCCATGATGAAGGTATGCAAGTCCGAAATATGCCGACTGGGTTCGCATATGTGCCACGTCACTCAATAATAAGCTTGTGAAGCCTTTTCAAGGCATCAAGCCCTATCAGTTCTTACGGTTACGGGAAGAAATCCCCGTTCCGAAGGCGAGAATCGTATGATTTATTCTTTGGAAAGAAGATTTCTCGTGTTGCTCCTCCTGCCTGTGGCCCTGATCGTCATCGGGATAGGCGGAGTGGGGTGGATGTACGCGAGGAGTTTCCTGTTGGATCAATGGGCCGAATTAACCCGGCTCAAGCTGCAAAAGGCCGCTCATCAGATTCACATGCGTCTCGATGAACGGCTTGAGTTGATCAGACTTATCGCCAAGGCGGAAGGCGGGCCCGATCACGAGGTTCTCCAGACGTTTCTCATACAGCAACTCGTGGCAAAAGAAGGGGTGCGATTTGTGGATCTTGATGTCCTGAACAACAAGAACGCCAAGGACGCATCGGATCCGTATGGACTGGGTGATATCGAAGGCCGCTATACGCTGGAATTATGCGGAGACTATGGTTTCTGCGCACCGGTAATGGATCCCAACTCTTCGGACAGATCCCTGAAAATAGTTCGCCTCATGGGGGACAATGGCGGACCGCGCAAGAGGCTCGTCGTAAGAATCGATTTCGATTCGTTTCTCGCTCCCATCAAGCAGATGGATTTGTGGGAGGGAAGTACCGCCTGTCTCGTTACGAGCACGGGTCAATTTCTCGCTCATACGGACAAATCGAAGAGTGATAGAAAAGTTCTTGGCGATACGGGTGACGACCTGGAAAAAAGGGTGCTCGACGAGATGCGCCACAAGCCCTTCGGCACAGTCTTCGGCGTGGGACATCCACCCGATCGCGTTGCCGGGTTCTACAAGCTACCCTTCATTAACTGGTACCTCGTGCTGTTTTCCCAGGGAAACGTGATTCTCGCTCCCATAGTCGAGTTCAGGTTTTATTACGGGGTTGCTGCACTCATATCGCTCATCCTGATTCTCATGATGATTCGCATCGTTACACGGTCCGTAGGCAGATCGATAGCAGAAATTTCCGCTGCGGCCGCACAAGTGCAAAACGGGGATTATGCCGTGAATTTGCCTGAGGAGACCTGCGATGAAATTGGGCAACTGAGCGCCAGTTTCGACAAAATGATACAGGGGCTCAAACAGCGCGACCTCATAGAACAGACGTTCGGCCGGTATGTGGACAAGAAGATTGCCGCAGAGCTCATGAGCAGACCTGAAGCCCTGAGAATGGGCGGAGAGAAGAAAACGGTCACCGTCATGATGTCTGATCTCCGCAATTTTACGAATATCTCCGAAAAACTGCAGCCTGAAGAAGTCATCAAGATGCTCAACAGATACTTCGCGCGAATGATCTCGATCATAGAGCGACACAAAGGGATAATTGTGGATTTCTACGGCGATTCTGTTCTCGTCTTTTTTGACGGACTGGAAGCCGACGTGGGGGCCAGAGCTTTCGATGCTGTCCATTGCGCTCTGGAGATGCAGCGGGACATGGACGGGTACGTGAAGGAAAACATCGCCGCGGGATTACCTGAAGTCACCATGGGAATCGGGATCCACACCGGCGAGGTCATTGTGGGGAACATCGGGACCGAATCCCGGGCTAAATATGGAATCGTCGGCTCGGACGTGAATCTCACGGACCGCATACAGGCAACTGCGTCAGCCGGAAAGGTGGTGATTTCAGAAAGGACTTATGAAATCATCTGCCAGAAACTCAACGTCTCCATGGAGTTCAAAGCCTGCCTGAAAGGCGTTGAAGACCAGAAGAAGCTCTACGAGATCGATTCGTTCGAACTCGATTACGACGCGTGCCAGGTTCAATAAAGTATGGCGGCATAGCCGACGAAACTCACATCCGGCGATATGTCGTAACTCGTGTAATAATCCAGGAGGCTGCCCTGCTTGATTCCCAGGGCAGACACCGACGCGATGACAGAGGCGATGGGACCCGCTGAGCACGTGTTATGGCGGGTAGCCGCATCGTTGAGCACACTGTCGGCATCCATGGCCATCGCTTTATCAATGAGCGAGCGGTCGTTTTCTTCTTTCACCCACTTCAGGGCTGCACTTCCCGTTCCTTTGGGAATGAAACCGTAATTGGGCCCGTAATGTGTTAGATCCGCAGATCCGATGTACACGGCACTCAAATTTCTTGCCGAGAGCAAGGTATTGACGAATTTCCCGAGCTCCACCGCCCGTTGAGAAGCAGGCGAGTGAACGGCAATCACCGGCACGTCGGGAAAGAAACGTCGCACCAGTGGCATCTGAATTTCTACGGTGTTGTCGGCAAAATCGCCGTATGCGGCAATTGCTGCACCTGAAGACACCAGATCGGCACTCAGGTCGCCATCCAGCGGCTGGGGGCCCAACGGCGTCTCCCATGCAGCTTCGGTGTACACGACCGGCTCTGCTTCGCGGGGCAGGTGTCCGCCGTAAATCACCACGCGGTCCGCTTGCGTAAATGCAGCAAGTGTGGAGATAATCCGAGCCGCTGCCCTGCCCGAAAAAAACCATCCCGCATGAGGAGCCACTCCGCCTTTCCAGATCCCCGCGGGAGGACTGAAGCCGACCAGGAATTCGTTGATGTCCCGATTACAATCAATTGCCGATACGGGGTACCAGCCTCGAGGCAGCACTCTTTTTCGCGTTTTCATGAGCCACCCCCGGATTTACATCGATGGTGAACAATTCTCGCCTTGTCATGAGCATTCGCTACAAGATTTATGAGATTCCAGGGCTGGGAGCTCTCCTGAGCGAAGTGATGAGACGGCTCTGCGTCGTCCGGAGCGAAGGAGTGCCCCCAGCTGTGCCCGGAATCGAGTTACCTGTAAAAGAGCGAATCCGTATCACATTCCAGTGACGCGGCTTCTCTCACGGCTATTTCAAACAATGATTTTGATCCCTCTACTGTCCGCACGTTTCCCGTACCATTCCAGCAGATTTGCAGGGGGCTCGTCCACCTGGGATACCGGTTTCCTGACGAGTGATATGGATTCCGTGGGGCAGGTGGTAGTGCAAACACCGCATCCAATGCAGCGCTCCGGCTGCACCGTGTACGATCCGTCCTGTTCCTGAATGGCTCCCATAGGGCACCGCTCGTCCGCGCAGACTCCGCATGCCGCGCATTCATCCGGATTAATCACCGCAACGAAGTTGCTCTTAGCCATAAGATAAGGCGCGTTGAACTGTTTCATGCCGCGCAAGATACCGCAGCAACAAGAGCAGCAGTTGCACAGAAACATATGTCCGGCCTGAACGTTGTAGCTTGTATGCACCAGGCCTTCCGCTTCGGAGAGTTCCACCACCTTCAGGGCCTCTTCTTTGGAAATATGCTTGCCTCTGGCATATTTGTCGAACGCGCCTTCATGATTTGAAAACGCGAGGCACGTCTCGAGGGTATGCGTGCAATTATGGCCCTGAAGAGATTGTTCCTTGCGGCATATACATTCCATCAACTGAAAGGATTTTGCCTTTTCGAACATTTTCCGGACGTCTTCATACCTGAATACCTGATGTTGAGCATCGATAGGCGCATTTATGGGAATCACCCGCGTCACCGCGGGAGCGAACCCGCCCAAGGCCGGAATGAGTGACGGAGCATATTCCTCCACCAGGTCCGCAAATTCCTTGTCCATCCGATTCAATTGAAATTCGAAGATGCCCACAACGAAAGGAACCAGCATGTACACCTGGTTTCCGAACATCTTTGCGGAGCCGATCTGCCCTTTTTCCGCCATGACGTCCAAGGCTGCCTGAATCTCCGCCAGCGGCCTGTCCAGACGAGCGGCAACGGCATCTGCCGTCTCCGGAATGGGCTTGAGTTTGAGCGCCATTTCCGCTTCCTCAGGGGCAAAGACCTTTTTCAAAATACTCAGTTCCACTCCCGATTCGGTCGCCGGATACCCGTTCGGCAATTCGTCCAACTTCACAGCCAGCCTCTTGTAGACATCTTCCATGAACGAAACTCCTTCCCCTCGCCTGTCTGAGCAGATTCTGCCCTGGTGGTCAGGTTCAATGACCTGAAGAACACTCTATCACATTTATGTTACAAATCCCTCGCGATCAAAGGGAATCGCGCTATTGTTGCTTCCATTCAGGTACCGGTGGGAATAGGCTGTGATTGCAAGCGAAGCGAAGCAATTTCCGCCTTTACGTATGGAGATTGCTTCGCCGGTTCACTCGTCGCAATGACGGAGGTTAATCTCTTTCCCTGAGTTTCAGCATGATTACAGACCCAGAGCTGTCTTGTTTACGCAGTGCAGGGGTGTTTTTCCATTTTTAAACAAGAGGAGGTTATCGGCGACGATTCTGGCGATCCCCTCATAGTTTTGCCTCGTGGACCCCGCGACATGCGGCGTGGCGAAAACGTTCTGCATAGACAGCAATGGGTTGTCCGGTTCGACAGGCTCCCGTGAGTAAACGTCCAGCCCCGCACCTGCAATCTTGCCGCCGGCCAACGCTTCAGCAAGGTCGTGTTCATTAACGACCGGCCCTCGTGACACGTTGATGACGAATCCCGACTGTTTCATGCACTCGAACAACCTTTGGTCGAACAACCCTCTTGTGTTCTCGGTGAGTGCAACAGTGGAAATGATAAAATCAGCTCTGGAAGCCATTACATGAAGGTGGGACAGGTCGCTCGCGTGGACCAGGCCCAGTTCCTTTTCCAACCGGGCGTCCGCAGTACGCCTGACGGCTTCAACCTTCATTCCCAGGGCAACCAGTTTCCGGGCCAATGCTTTTCCCACCCGTCCGAGCCCCACGATAAGGGCTGTATTGCCCATGAGCGCCTCGCCCACGGGAGCCCCCCACAGCCCCTTCCCGAAGGAGGCGAAACATTCGTGTATGCGCCTGGCAACTCCAAGCATCAGAAGAATAGCGTGTTCCGCGGTAGAATCGGCATTCGCCGTGGCGTCTCCGGGTACATTGCACAC